>CAYTXS010000018.1:0-10580 GCA_964441585.1 uncultured Thioalkalivibrio sp. | reverse complement strand
GCGCATTCTTTCGCGGAGGGCGTCGGGGTCGGCGTGGCGTTCGGCGACAGCGACCGGCTGGGACTGTTCATCGCCGTGGCCATCGCGATCCACAATATCCCGGAGGGCCTGGCGATCAGCCTGGTGCTGGTACCCCGGGGCACGCCGCCGTGGAAGGCCGCCGGCTGGAGCATTTTCAGCAGCCTGCCGCAGCCCCTGATGGCGGTCCCGGCCTTTCTTTTCGTACTCGCCTTCCAGCCGTTCCTGCCCATCGGGCTCGGCCTGGCCGCAGGCGCCATGCTCTGGATGATCTTCGCCGAGCTGATTCCGGACGCCCTCAAGCACGCCCCCAGCCCCGCCGTGGGCGCCGTGGTGGCGCTGGCTTTCACCGCCCTGCTGGCTTTCCAGCACTACGCTCTGCACCTTTGAGGTCAGCGGGTTCGCCCCCCGTTCACCGGAGCATTTACAATGCGCCGTCAACGCCTTCGCAGCCCGGGTGACCACCATGGATTTTCACATCGACGCCGACCTCGCCGCGAGACTCGAGCGCATCCGCAGCTTCGTGATCGAACGCGTCGAGCCGCTCGAGCCTCACCTGCTGGCCGGCGAATGGAACGAGCTCGAAGCAGGCATCGCGGCCCTCCGGAAGCAGGTCAAGGCGCAAGGCTGGTGGGCGCCCAATCTGCCGTCCGAGGAAGGCGGCAGCGGCGGCGGACTCGTGGCACTCGGCCTGATCTCCGAGGTGCTGGGCCGCAGCCCACTCGGACACTTTGTGTTCGGCTGCCAGGCGCCCGACGCGGGGAACGCCGAGCTGCTCGTCACTCACGGTACCGAAGCGCAGCGCGCGCGCTGGCTGGCGCCCCTTGCGGCCGGCGACATTCGCAGCTGCTTCCTGATGACCGAACCGGAGTTCCCAGGCTCCAATCCGACGCAGATGGGCACGACCGCCGAGCTGGACGGCGACGAGTTCGTGCTCAACGGCCACAAGTGGTTCGCGACCGCGGCCGACGGCGCGAGTTTCGGCATCTGCATGGCCGTCACCGATCCGCAGGCCGACAAGTACCGGCGCGCCAGCATGATTCTCGTCGAGACCGACCGGCCGGGTTTCCAGCTCGTGCGCAACATCCAGATCATGGGTCACGCGGGACACGGCTTCTTCAGCCACGGCGAGGTTCGGCTGGAAAACGTGCGCGTGCCGGCGACCAACCTGCTGGGCAAGGCCGGCGCCGGCTTCGCCATGGCCCAGGAGCGTCTCGGACCCGGCCGGGTGCATCACTGCATGCGCTGGCTGGGCATCTGCCGGCGCGCCATGGACGAGATGATGTCCCACGTCCTCAAGCGCGAGATCAAGCCGGGCACGCCGCTGGCTGCGATGGGTGCGGTACAGGACTGGATCGCGGAATCGGCGGCGGAGGTCGAGGCGGCACGCGCCCTGGTCCTGATGACCGCCTGGACGATCGAGCAGGAAGGCTTCAGCGCCGCGCGCGAGCGGGTCTCGATGATCAAGTACTACACCGCCAACGTGATGCAGCGGGTCGTGGATCGCGCCGTACAGGCCCATGGCGGCCTGGGGGTCACCGACGACCGCATCCTCGCCTTCTTCTTCCGTGAAGAGCGCGCCGCGCGCATCTACGACGGCCCGGACGAAGTCCATCGCATGGCGGTCTCCCGCCGGCTACTCAAATCGGCGGCCGGCCGGTGAGCGACACGGCGCCGGTCGAGGAGGCGCGCGCACCGCGCCGGGGCGAGGAACTCGATCCGGCGGCCGTCGGCGCCTTTCTCGAGAAAACGCTGCCCGGTGTCGCCGGTCCCGTCGAGATCGGACAGTTTCCCGGGGGCGCTTCCAACCTCACCTACCTGGTGCGCGCAGCCGGGCGCGAATGGGTGTTGCGGCGTCCGCCCTTCGGTACCAAGGCGCGCAGCGCACACGACATGGGGCGCGAATACCGGATCCTGTCGCGCATTCACGAAGCTTTTCCGTATGCGCCCAGGCCGGTGCTGTTTTGCGCCGACCAGGACGTGCTGGGCGGCGATTTCTACCTCATGGAACGCCTGCGCGGCGTCATCCTGCGACGCGACCTGCCGGCCGGTCTCGATATCTCCCCCGTAGAGGCGGAGGCGCTCTGCCGCAACCTGGTGGATGTGCATGCCGAGCTGCATGCCATCGAACCGGCTGCGGCGGGGCTCGAGGAACTGGGCCGTCCGGAGGGTTACATCGCACGCCAGGTCAGCGGCTGGTCGGGCCGCTACCGGGCCGCGCGCACGGACGACGTGCCGGACAACGAGGCGCTGATGGCCTGGCTGGAAGAGAACCGCCCGGCCGAAGCCGCGCGCAGCGCGATCATCCACAACGATTACAAGTTCGACAACGTGGTGCTCGAGCGCCGCGACGGGGAGCTGCGCATCAGCGGCGTACTGGACTGGGAGATGGCCACGCTAGGCGATCCCCTCATGGACCTTGGCGCATCGCTGGCCTACTGGGTCGAGGCGGGCGATCCCGCGCCGCTGCAGCAGATTCGCATGCTGCCCACCCACCTGCCGGGCATGATGACCCGGCGGGCCCTCGTCGACTACTATTGCGCGCGCAGCGGGCTTGCCCCGGAGCGCTTCGATTTCTACTACGTCTACGGCCTGTTCCGCCTGGCGGTGATCGTGCAGCAGATCTATTACCGCTTCGTGCTCGGCCAGACGCAGAATCCCGCCTTCGCCCCCTTCGGCCGCTTCTGCACCGTGTTGTCCCGCACGGCGGAATCGGTGGCAGGCGGCCGGCACCAGCCCTGAGGAGACCCGCATGAGCGATTCCCTGTTCAATCTCGACGGCCGTGTCGCGCTCGTCACCGGCGCATCGCGCGGCATCGGCGAGGCCACCGCTCACCTGCTCGCCCGGCACGGCGCCCACGTGATCGTAAGTTCGCGCAAACAGGACAGCGTCGATGCCGTCGCGGAGGCCATTCGGGCTGCCGGCGGACAGGCCTCGGCACTGGCCTGCCACGTCGGCGAGCCCGAGTCGATCGACGCGGCTTTCGGGCAGATCGCGGCGGAGCACGGGCGACTGGACATCCTGGTCAACAATGCGGCCACCAATCCGCATTTCGGCCATATCACCTCGACGCCCGCATCGATGATCGAGAAGACCGTGGACGTCAACGTGCGCGGCTACTTCCTCATGTCGCAGCAGGCAGCGCTGATGATGAAAAACCAGGACGGAGGTTCGATCGTCAATACGTCCTCGATCAACGGGGTGCGTCCGGGCCCCGGCCAGGGCATTTATTCCGTCACCAAGGCCGCCGTGATCTCCATGACGCAAGCCTTCGCGAAGGAATGCGCGCCGTGGAAAGTGCGGGTCAACGCCGTGTTGCCGGGACTCACCGAGACGCGCTTCGCCGCAGCCCTGCTGGAGAACGAGCGCATGCTGAACATGATCCTGCCGCTGATCCCGATGGGCCGTGCCGCGCAGCCCGAGGAAATTGCCCCGGCCATCCTGTTCTTTGCCTCCGATGCCGCTTCCTACGTCACCGGCACCTGCCTGCCCGTGGACGGCGGCTTCCTCGCGTGACCACCGACCGCAACTGCAGCGCGTCGTGATCCTGGACCTGTGCATCGCGCTCGGCCTGGTGTTCGTCGCCAACCTGCCGTTCGGCTACTGGCGCGAGGGACTCGCCAAGCTTTCGCCGATGTGGTTCGTCGCAGTGCATGCGCCCGTGCCGCTGGTCTTTCTCATCCGACACTGGCTGGGGCTGGACTGGCGGCTCGCCTCGCTGCCTCTCTTTCTCGGCGCCTACTTCGCCGGGCAGTTCTTCGGCGGGCGGCTGCGCCACGCCCGGGCGGCCCGCATGTGCGCCGCCGATACGACCCGCCCGGAACGTCGCTAGAGGCGTTCGTACTCGACAATCTCGAGGCTGCCCCTGAGCTTGCCTTCCTCGTGCTGCTCGAAACGCACCAGGGCCGCATCCATCTCCGGCGCGATCCAGAGCGTGAAGCGGCGATCCTTGCGCTCGCTGCGGTACGTCAACCGCACGGTGTCGAGTTCGCCGAGCGGCGTGGACAGGGTCTCGCGGCCCCCGACGTTCACGTCCACGGCCTCGATGCGGCTACGGTCGTCGATGTAGCGATAGGTGTCGCAAAGCTTGCCGCGAGCCAGGTCGTTGGCGAGCACCAGGCGCAGGCTCATGAGGTCATAGATGCCCGGCTCCCAGTCGCTGACCGAAGACCGATCGCGATACTGGACATGAACACGGCCCTCGCCCAGGTCGAAGCGCATGTCGGTATGGCGCCCGCCGAACTCGTCGCGCTTGCGATAGGACAGCGGCAGGATGGTGCCGTCGTCGGCGACCATCACCAGGCTCGTCTCGGAGATTCCGCGGTCGATGAAGCCGAGCAGGCCGCGGGGTTCGGCGCGAAACCGATAGATGTAGAGCCCGTCGCCCTGCGCCTCGAGACTCAGCCTGGCCCGGATCGGAATGCCGCGCGCCGTTGCATGATAGACCGCCTCGTGACGCGGCACGGCCAACTCGTCCGCGGCCGGCTGCGTCGTGACCTCGTCATGTTGCTCCGGCTGCTCGGCTTGATGCACCTGCTCCAACTGATCCACGGATTCTGGCTGGTCTGCCGACTCCGGCTGGTCTGCCGACTCGGACTGCTCCCCCGATTCCGGCTGGTGCAGCTGGCCGGGCTGCCCCGCCAGCGCAGGAGCCGCCAGCACCATCGCAAGTACGATCCCCGCGAGTCCCGGCACGAAGGCACCGGGACCCCAGCTGCGCCCGCCTTCAGCCACTCGCAGCCTCGTCACGCAGCGCCCGGCGCAGGATCTTGCCGACGTTGGTTTTCGGCAGCTCCGCGCGGAACTCGACATGCTTGGGCACTTTGTAAGCGGTGAGACTTTCACGACACCACGCTATCACGCCTGCGGCATCGAGGCCGGAACCTTCCTGGCGCACGACGAAGATCTTCACCGCCTCGGTGGATTTCGGGTCCGCCACGCCGATACAGGCGGCTTCGATGACCTCGGGATGCAATGCGACGACATTCTCCACTTCGTTGGGGAACACGTTGAAACCGGACACCAGGATCATGTCCTTCTTCCGGTCCACGATGCGGAAAAAGCCCCGGGCGTCCATCGTCGCGATGTCGCCGGTGCGCAGGAAGCCGTCGGGATACATGACCTGCTCCGTGGCCTCGGGCCGCTGCCAGTAGCCTTTCATGACCTGGGGACCGCGCACGCAGAGCTCCCCGGGTTCGCCCGGAGCGACTTCCTCGCCTTCATCGTTACGGATCGCGACCTCGGTGGACGGCAGAGGCAAGCCGATCGTGCCGCTGAAAACCTCTTCGGAAGAGGTGGGCTGCATGGTGACGACCGGCGAAGTCTCGGTGAGGCCGTAACCCTCCTGCACGGTCTTGCCCGTGATCTCGTGCCAGCGCTGGGCGGTCGCCGCCTGCAGCGCCATGCCGCCGGCGCCGGCCCACTTGAGGCGGGAGAAATCCAGGCTGCGGAAGCCGGGATCGTGGACCAGCGCGTTGAACAAGGTGTTGACCCCGGTGATGATCGTGAACGGCAGCCGGGAGAGCTCTTTTACGAAGGCAGGAATGTCGCGCGGATTGGTGATCAGAACGTTCACGCCGCCGACCGACATGAACAGCAGGCAGTTACAGACCAGGCTGAAGACGTGGTACAGCGGCAGCGCCGTGATGACCACCTCCTGGCCCTCGTCGATCAGGTCGCCGATCCAGGCGTGCATCTGCCTCAGGTTGGCGACCATGTTCCGGTGCGTCAGCATCGCGCCCTTGGACACGCCGGTGGTGCCGCCGGTGTACTGCAGGAACGCCAGGTCTTCCTGGCTGACGACCACGGGGGCGAAACCGTGCTTGCGACCGCGTTCCAGCACTTCGGCCAGGCGTAGGTGGCCGGGCAGCCGGTAGGCAGGGACCATCTTCTTGACCCTGCGGATGACGAAATTGACCAGCTGGCGCTTCGGCGTCGGCAACATGTCACCGATGGCCGTCACCACCACGTGTTTAACCGGTGTCTCGCCGATGATTTTCTCGAGGGTGGCGGCGAAGTTCTCGAGGATCAGGATGGCTTCCGCGCCCGAGTCCTCGAGCTGGTGCTTGAGTTCGCGTGCTGTGTAGAGCGGATTGACGTTCACCACCGTCATGCCGGCGCGCAGGATGCCGAACAACGCGACGGGGTATTGCAGCAGATTGGGCAACATGATCGCGACCCGCGTGCCGCGCGCCAGGCCGAGATCTTTGGTCAGCCATGCGGCGAACTCGGCCGACATTCGCTCGAGCTCGCCGTAGTTCAGCGTTCGTCCCATGCAGGAAAACGCCGGTCGCGCGGCGAAGCGCGCCGCGCTGGCTTCGAAAATACTGACCAGGGTGGCGCCGTCGCCAAGGTCGATGTCGGCCGGCGTGCCGGGGGGATAACTTGCAATCCATGGCCTTTCCACGTTCGTCATCTCCAGCGAGTCGAGGGAAATGCATTAAATCAGCAGCGAGGCCCGGCAGCTATATGCGCCGCAACATGAAGCCAGGGAAGCATCGCATTCGGTTACAGATAGGTTACCCTTGGCCCACGGCGCACCTGCGGGTCGCGCTTTTGGGGAAGAGGTGTTGCATGCGCAAGCGAAGAATGCGGGACCGGGTCGGCCCGCCCGCGACCATTCTCGGCCCGGGCGCCGAACTGAATGGTTCCCTGCAGGGCGAAGGGCACTTCCTCATCGCGGGCAGGGTCATCGGTGACGCGGACATCGAGGGCGCGCTGACGCTGGCGGCCGGCGGCCACTGGCGCGGCGCGATCCGCGCGGACGACGTGATCCTGGCCGGTGAACTGGACGGCGAATTACTCGCACGGGGCCGGGTCGAGATCACGGCGTCGGCTCATATCCGCGGGCGAGTGGTTGCCGGGGGCATCTCGATTTCCGCAGGGGCCGTGGTCGAAGCGGAACTGCAGTCGACCGGCGAAGGTGAGATCGTCAGCTTCGACGAGCGGCGCGGCGACTGATGGGGGACATGGCCCAGGCACTGGTGATCGCGGGGCTGCTGATGCTGGTAGCTGGCGTGGCGCTCGCCTGGCTGGGGACGCGGCGCATGCGGCGGGCGCCTCTTGCACAACCGGGCGCGGACCAGGCAGACGTCGAACAGTCGATCGATGCTGCGCGGTGGACCTACCAGTTCCTCGAGCAAGTGCTCGGCCGCGTGCAGGACGGCGTGATCGTCAGCGACGAGCAGGGCCGCATCCTGGAGGCCAACGAGGCTGCCGCCAGGATCCTTGGGCGCAAGGCCGAGGAACTTGGCGGCAACGACCTGCACGCCCTGGCATGTCCGAGCGTGTTCGACGAGAACGATGTCCTGCTGCCCCAGGGCAGCACCCGGCTGAAGACCGCGGCCGACCCAGCGCTGGCCGTGTCCTTCACGAGTTGCCCGCTGGTCGAGGCCGACGGTCATCGTCGCTGGGTGCTGGTGTTCCGCAACCTGAGCAACGAACACCGCAGCCAGAAGCGCATCCGCTACCTGGCGCGCTACGACGCGCTGACGCGGGTGCCGAACCGCATGGAATTCCAGCATCGCCTGCAGCAGGCGATCGCGCGGGCGCGACGCTCCACGACCCGGGCCGCCCTCCTCTATCTCGACGTCGATGGCTTCAAGGACGTCAACGACCGACTCGGCCATCCGATCGGCGACCGCGCCCTGGAAATCCTCTCGCGCCGCCTCGTCGAGGCGACCGAGTCCGGCACGCTGATCGGCCGGCTCGGTGGCGACGAGTTCGCGCTCGTGATCGAGGGCCTGCGGCCCGACGAGGATCCGCGGGCTGCTGTCGCCGCCACCGTCCGGATGCTGCTGGATCGGCTCGCGCAGAAATTCCATATCGAAGGCCACGAGGTGGTGCTCACCGCGAGCATCGGCGTCGCGCTGTTCCCCGACAACGCCGACAACGTCATCGACATGATCCGTAATGCCGACGCCGCGATGTATCACGCCAAGAACAACGGCGGGAACACCTACGGATTCTATTCGCCGGAGATGAATCGGGATGCCGTGGACCGGCTGCTGCTGAAGAGCGAGCTGCGCAGCGCTATCCGGCGGAACGAGTTCCAGGTGGTTTACCAGCCCAAGGTCGACCTGCGCAATGGCCGGATCGCCGGTTGCGAGGCGCTGCTGCGCTGGCGTCACTCCCGGCGCGGCGACGTGCCGCCCGCCATCTTCATCCCGATCGCGGAGGAAAACACGCTGATTTTCGAGATCGGCGACTGGGTGCTAGACCGCGTGTGCACGGACTTCTCTCGCTGGCAGCAACGTGTCCCATGGCCTGGCCGGGTGGCTGTCAACCTGTCCCTCAGGCAGCTGCGCCAACGGAATTTCGTCGCCGGCGTGGAGGAGATTTTTCAGCGCCACGAACTGGCACCCTCCTGCGTAGAACTCGAGATCACGGAATCGACGCTGATCGATCACGGCGAGAAGACCCTGCGCATGCTCGATCGCCTTTACCAGCTCGGGCTGCATCTCTCGATCGATGACTTCGGCACCGGCTACTCTTCGCTCTCCAGCCTGCAGCATTTTCCCATCGGCACGCTGAAGATCGACCAGAGTTTCGTTCGCGACGCCGACCAGGAACGCAACAGCGCAGCCATCGTCGGTGCCATCGTCGGCCTCGGCCGCAGTCTCGGCATGGACGTCGTGGCGGAAGGCATCGAGACCACGGCCCAACTGGCGCTGTTGCAGCGCGTGAGCTGCACCTTCGGCCAGGGACACCTGTTCGGTGAACCTGTCACGGGCGAACGCTACCTCGAAATGCTCGTGGCCCAGCAGGAAGGACCGCCACCGCATGCCGCGCTGCTGGACAGCGTCGAGGATCGCGGCCAGAGCGAAGGATTCGGCCGCCGCTGACGGCTCTCACTCCTCCCGCAGATCCTGCGCCACCGGCCGCCGGCTGGTGCGCCATGCCGGATACAGGCCGGCGAGCAGGGCGGCCCCCATGGCCAGCAAGAGGCCCTGCCCCAGCTCTCCTGCGCTGACCTCGAAGCTCATCGTCCAGCCGAAGGCGCGCCGGTTGATGACAAAGACCAGGAGGCCGGCGAGCGCGATCCCGAGCGGCATCGAGAATAGCCCGGCGGCGAATCCCAGCAGCCCCGTCTGCGCGACCACCAGCGCGCGCAGCTGGCGCGGCAGCCAGCCCACGGCGCGCAGCACCGCGGTCTCTCGCAGGCGCTCGAGCTGCAATGCCTGCAGGGCAGAGAGAATGCCCAGGAAGGCCACCAGGCCGACCAGCACCTGCAAGACCCGGGTGATCGTGAAGGTGCGATCGAAGACCGCCAGCGAAACGGCGCGCAGCTCGGCGTTGTTCGACAGCCAGATCGGACTGCCGGCCGGCAGGACGCTCTCGATCGCCGCCCGTGCCTCCCCGGGTGGGGTGCCCGCCGTGAAGCTTATCCCGATTCCCTCGGCGCACTCGTCTCCCCAGAGCTGCCGATAGCGCTCGCGGTGCAGTGCGATGACGCCGCGGTCCGTCGTGTAGTCGCGGAACACGCCGGCGACCGGAAAGGTTTCTTCCCCGCCGGGCGTCGGCAGGGTTATCTCGTCACCGACGCGTGTGCCGCGCCGTAAAGCCCATGGCTCGGAGACGAGCACTGCCTCGCCCGTCCTGAATCGCGCCCGGGCGGTCTCGGGATTCCCGCTCAGGATTTCCGAGCCGAGGCCGATCCTGCCGGCATCCACGGCCCACAGGCGCCACTCCTCGCCGGCGACCTGCAGGCGCCGGCGTTGCGAGAAACCGACTTCCGTCGCTCCGGGCAACGCGGCGAGGTCATCCGTGAGCTCTTCGATCCCGCCGACGCCGCGGCACCAGGCATCATCGACGGCCAGGTAGAAGTCCGCGATCAGGGTCTGCCGCAGCCAGTCATCCACGCTGACTCGGAAGCTGCTGACCATCAGGCCGACCCCGATCACCGTGGCGACGGCGACGGTGAGCGCTGCCACGGAGACGCCCGTACGACTCAACGAGGTGGTCGTGCCGCGGATGGCCATCCTCATCGGCACGGGCGCGCGGCGGGGCAGCAACCGGTCGAACAGCATCATCAAGCCGGCGGTGGCCGGCGGCGTGGCGAAGGCGAAAGCGAGGAACACGCCGAACAGGCCGGCAAACGATATGAACAGGGAATTCCGGCCCGCGGCCAGCAGCATCACGGCCAGCACCAGGGCGGCCCCGCCGGCCGCCAGCAACCAGGGCAGGCGGCGTCGCGTACGGCGTTCCATCGACGCGCGGGACAGGACGGCGCGCGGCGGAATGCTGGCCGCCTCCAGTGCCGGACCGAGTGCGGCGAGCAGGGTGACGCCCAACCCCAGCGCCGCCGCCTTGACGAAAGGCCAGCCGGCCAACGCGAGGGCATCCACCCGCAGCCGGAAATAGAGATCGTCGATAGTGCGCACGACCAGTCCGGTCAGGCCGGAGCCCAGCAATGCCCCGACCAGCAACCCCAGGAATACGCCCGGCACGCCGACCGTGAGGGCCTCGACCAGGATGCTCCGCACCAGGCCGCGCCGGTCCACGCCCACGCTGCGCAGGATGCCGATGGTCCGGGTGCGCCGCACGACCAGGAAATTCATGG
>CAYTXS010000017.1:0-26324 GCA_964441585.1 uncultured Thioalkalivibrio sp. | reverse complement strand
TTCATGACCATCGTGAACCTGGTGGCCGTGCTGGCGTTGTCCGGCCTGGTGATCAAGGTCATGCGCGACTACAACGCGCAGCTCGGTTACCACGTGGAGCCCGTGTTCGACGTTTCACGTTATCCGGACATCGCGCGGCGCCTGGTAAAGGGCAGCTGGTGAAGGACGGCCTCCAGGCAAGCTGCGACAGCGCATGAACCGGCTCGTGCGTGCCATGCAGTCGCCCATGGCGTTGCGGCTGCTTTTCAACTGCTACCCGCCTTACATGATGACCGGGATCACGGTGCGTGAGATTGCGCCTGACTGGCGCCGTGTGGTCGTGCAGATGGGACTCCACTGGTACAACCGCAATTATTTCGGCACGCACTTCGGCGCCAGCCTGTATGCCATGACCGACCCTTTCTACGTCATCATGCTGGCGCGCAACATCGGTCCGGATTACGTGGTCTGGGACCGCGCGGCCCATATCGACTTCCTCCGGCCGGGGCGCGGCCGCGTGACTGCTTCCTTCGAGCTTTCCCCGGCCATGATCGACACGGTGATCGCAGCGACGGCTGGCGGAGAGAAACACGAGCCGACATGGCCGGTCGAAGTCCGTGACGAGGCGGGCGAAGTCGTGGCGCGCGTCGCGAAGACCCTGTACGTGCGTCGCAAGCCATCGGCCTGAATCGGCGCGCTCGGACGGGGCGATATAGAATCAGGACGGACTCACTGCAGGGCGGAAATTTTTTATGTCGAAGCGCGGCCTGCTGCTGGCGTTCCTGGTCGTAGGCGGCGTGGCCTTGGCAATGCGCATGCTCTACGAGCCTGCGGACGATGTCGGCGTCGGCCCACCGCAACTCGCGCTGGAAGGCATAGACCGCCTTGCGGCTGGATTTCCGCGGCCGGAGGAGGCGCCGTTGCGCATGCCGGAGGATCACGGCGCCAAGCCCGGGCAGTTTGCCGAGTACTGGTTGTTCGGCGGCCGCGTCACGGATGGGGCGGGGTCGGTATACGGTTTCCACCTCGCCTTTTATCGACTCACGGTCGCCGAGGAACCTGTCGAGCGGGATTCGGCATGGGCCACGCAGAATATCTATCAGGCGCGCTTCAGCGTGGCACCGGTCGGCGCATCCCCCCATGGCGAGGAGCGGCTGAGTCGTGACGCGCTCGGACTGGCGGGTGCATCGAGCGGGCCGACGGTGTGGGTGGAGGACTGGCGTTTCACGACGTTTGAAGACGGTGCCGTGCTGTTGCTCGAGAGTGGTGCAGCGGATGCCGGATTGAAGCTGCGCCTGGGTCGTCCCGGGGAAGACCCGCTGCCGGTGGACAGCGAGTTGTACCGTGGTTACTGGTGGCCGGGATGGCAAGTCGAGGGCGTCCTGGAGATCGGCGGCGAGTCCGTGCCGGTGCAGGGTGATGCCATGCTGGATCGCTTGTGGGGGCAGGCACTGCCGGTGGGAAGAGGGCAGCTGGCGCTGGCGCGAGCCTGGCTCGATCTCGGCGAGAAGGGCGTGTTGCGCTGCGCGCAGTTGCGTCGCCGGGCCGGCGGCGGCACGCCGTTGACCGAATGCATCTCGCGTCCATCCTCGCTGGCCGATGACGTCGTGCTCGCGCCTACGAATGACGGCTGGCGCGAGTTAGGCGCTGCCCGCTATCCCCTGGGCTGGACGCTGGACGCGCCGTCCCTCGAAACGCGGCGCCTTGTCCCGCTCGGCGACCCGCGTCCGCAAGCCGACGGCGGCTGGTTCGGCCTCGTCACAGTGGGCGAGGAGCCGGTCGCCGACGACGCGTCGGACTGGGGCATGCTGGAACTGAGCAATTTTCCGTTGCGCTGAGCGGTGCGGGCTATCGTCCGGCAGCAGCGGGGAGATCACGAGGTGAACCGAGTGAACAGATGGATCAGGAACTCCGCATTGATGCTGGCCGGAGCCTTCACGGCAGCTTGCGGACAGCAGGCCGATGCGCCTCTTACGGATGCGCCGCTTACGCTGGGCGAGCCGGGCGTTTTGCCAGCGACACCACAGCGTAGCGGGGATGCGGCGCTGGGCTACGAGATTCTCGTCAATCGCGGCTACGTCAGCTGCGGCGTGCCGCTGGACGCATACCAGGTGGCGCGATCCGGCGGCGATGCCGGGCCCGCGCTGCCGGGGCGGCTGGGACGCAACGCCGAGTTGCCCTACGACCTCAATGCCACGGTGGACGACAATGGCGTCGAACTCGTGGTGAGCAACTGCCTGGCGTGTCACGGGGGACGTTTCGACGGGGAAGTAATCGTCGGCCTCGGCAATGCGTTCGCGGATTTCAGCATCGACCCGATGCCGGGGGTCGAGCGCTTCGGACTGCTCGTGGAAGACGGCGCTCCGGCCGCCGCCTGGCGGCGCTGGGCTGACCGGATCGGCGCCATCGCCCCCTACATGCAGACCGATACAGTCGGCGTGAACCCGGCGCCGAACCTGACGATGGCCCTGATGGCGCATCGCGACCCGCGCACGCTCGAGTGGCTCGAGGAGCCGTTGCTCGCACCGCCGCCCGAATCACCGCTGCCGACGGCGGTCCCGCCGTGGTGGCGAATGCAGAAAAAGCACGCGATGTTCTATCACGGTGGCGGCCAGGGCGACCAGGTGCATTACATGATGCTGAAGTCGCTGGTGTGCACGGATCGCATCGAGGAAGCGCAGGCCATCGACGAGTGGTTCGCGCATGTGCGGGCGTACATCGTTTCGCTGGAAGCGCCCGAGTGGCCCCACGCGGTCGATGCGGAGCTCGCGGCGGACGGAGAGGCCGTGTTTACCGCGCACTGTGCGGCCTGCCATGGGACCTATGGCGCCGAATGGACCTATCCGAACCTGCTGGTGTCGCTGGAACAGGTCGGCACAGACCCGGCCTACGCGCTGCAGGCGGTCGAGGCGGAGCGCTTCATCCGCTGGTTCAACAGCTCGTTCTACGGTGAAGGCGCGGTCGCGCGCCCGGCGCCCGGCTACGTGGCTCCGCCGCTGGACGGTGTGTGGGCGACGGCCCCGTATCTGCACAACGACTCGGTACCCAGCATTGCCGCCCTGCTGGACAGCGAGGTTCGACCCACATACTGGCGGCACGCCAGCGAGAGCCCGGGGTACGACCAGGCCACCTTGGGCTGGCACCACGAGGTGCTCGACCACGGCAAGGAGGGCGCGCGGAACGCCGCGGACGCACGAACGATCTACGACACGACCCGGCATGGCTATGGCAACCGCGGCCACACCTTCGGCGATGTCCTCAGTGACGCCGAGCGGCGGGCACTGATCGAGTATCTCAAGACCTTGTGAGGCAGGCGCCAGGCACGCGTCGCCCCGCGGAGATATTTCAGCGGCTTCGCATGAGCCTGATCAATACGATGACGCCGAGGCCCCAGGCACCGTTCAGCAGCAGTGCACCGACGAGGATCCGGGGATCCCAGCCGGCCATGAAGGCGCCGCCCTTCAGCGGGAAGACGATCGCCAGCGCCACCAGGCTCGGCAGCAGGGCGCCTAGTCCCACGGCCATGAGCCACTGTCGCGCGCCGAAGAAGCGCCGCACCATCAGCCACAACGCGATGCCCCAGACGCCGCCCCAGAAGGCCAGCGAGAGCACGGACGGCACGCCGAAGGGCGGTACCGGGCTCATGTTCCATGGCGGTTGGGGGAGCGATCCGGTCTGGTAGAGCAGCCAGTAGAGGCCCTGGTGAAACACCAGGGTGGAAATGAAGCCGGCAATGAATGCGCGCAGGTACATGGCAACTCCCCGGGGCAGGTGGCATACGAGCCCGCAGGGTAGCCGGTCCGGATGGCGGAGGGAACCTCCGCCAGGAGCGGCCTGGGCTCCGAACAGGAACTCCTGGCGAAAGCGCTACTCAAAGTTCGTGTTGTAATAATCCTCCATCATGCGAAGACAATATGCGAAGACGAACCATGCTGAGAAATCTGACCGCAACCCTGCTATTGCCCATGCTCCCTCTGTCCGTTCGTGCAATCGGTGACGAGGCCTCTTCTCCGGCACCCTCGGACGGCCAGCGCGCGAGTCGCGAGGCCTGGCAGGACATTCTGCCCGAGGACCGGTTCCACATCCTGTTCGAGGAGGGGACCGAGCCGGCCGGCAGCAGTCCGCTCGACAAGGAGTATGGCGAAGGCACCTACATCTGCGCTGCCTGTTACCAGCCCTTGTTCTCCAGTGCGGACAAGTTCGACAGCGGCACCGGCTGGCCGAGCTTCACCCGGCCGCTCGACGGCGCGATGGACACGAAGCGCGACTTCCGTCTCATCTGGCCTCGCACCGAATATCACTGCAGCAATTGCGGCGGGCACCAGGGGCATGTGTTCAATGACGGACCGCCGCCCACGGGACAGCGCTGGTGCAACAACGGCCTGGCGCTGGAGTTCGTTCCGGTCGGCCAGGATCTGCCGCCGCTACGCACGCCGTGATGATGGCGCCGCTGCATCGGGACCGGACGTTTCGCACGCTTGTCGGCCGGTTGCTGTTGGGCTTGTTCCTGGCGTTTTCCGCGGGCCTGGCCACTGCGCAAATCCAGGCGGTTGATCGGGGCGATTACGCTCGGGCGACTTTCGCGGGTGGCTGTTTCTGGTGCATGGAGCCACCGTTCGACAAGCTTGACGGCGTGATTTCGACCACCTCCGGGTATGCCGGCGGGTCCGAGCCTGAGCCGACTTATCGCGATGTGGCGCAAGGACGTACTGACCATGCCGAGGTTGTCCAGGTCACTTATGACCCGGCGCGGGTCAGCTATGAGGAACTGCTCCGCGTGTTCTGGCGGAACATCGATCCGTTCGCGGTCGATCGGCAGTTCTGCGACCGCGGTGCGCAGTACCGGACTGCGATCTTCTACCACGACGAATCCCAACGCGAGATCGCCGAGGCCTCGCTCGCCGAGGTTGCCGCGCGCTTCGACCGACCGATCGCCACCGAGCTCGAAGCCGAGGCCGGCACGTTTCATCCCGCCGAAGCCTATCACCAGGACTATTACGTGAAAAATCCCGTGCGTTATCGCTACTATCGGTTCAGTTGCGGTCGCGACAGCCGCCTGGAAGAGATCTGGGGCGACCAAGCCGGCGGATGATGTGCCCGACTGGCGCTGGTGGTCGCGGGTCGTGCAACACCTCGGGCGCAGCTTTGCTTGCCCAGCGAGGCGATCAGTATTGTCCATGATAAACAATGTTATGCGTCATTAACCTCATGAAAAATATAATCACTGGCCTCATCTTATTTCTGTTGTTGCTTCCCTGGACTGCTGCGGATGCGCGCCCGTTCGACGTGGAGGACCTCGTTAGCCTGGCGCGGGTCTCCGATCCCCGACTGTCACCCGACGGCGTGTTCGTCGCTTACGCCTTGCGGGAGACGGATCGCGACAACGATCGCGGCGTGAGCACGCTGTGGCTGGTGCCGACGACCGGCTCCACTGGACCGGTGCGGGTCACGACGCCGACCTCGAGCGCCTCTCTCCCGCAGTGGGGGAAAGACGGGCGAAGCCTCTATTTTCTCTCGGACCGCTCGGGCTCTCAGCAGGTCTGGCGCCTGCCACTCGACGGCGGGGAGGCGGCCCAGGTGACCGACTACCCGCTCGCCGTGCGCAGCTTCGTGGTGTCGCCCGCAGGCCGGCAGCTGGTCGTGAGCCTCGAGGTGTTCCTCGATTGCGCGAATCTCGAGTGCACGCGTGAACGTCTCGACGAACGCGCGGCCGATCCCGCGACGGGGGTGGTTCACGATCGGCTTTTCCTGCGCCACTGGGATACCTGGAAGGACGGCCGCCGCTCGCAGCTGTTCGCCGTTGATCTGGACGACACGCACCAGGCGGGAACGCCACGCCTGCTGACGCCGGGGTTCGACGGTGATGTACCGACCCGGCCGTTCGGCGGCCGCAGTGACATGGCGTTCAGTCCGGATGGCGCGGAGCTCGTATTCGTCGCCCGTGTCGCGCCGGGAGAGGAGCCGTGGTCCACGAACACCGATCTCTGGCGCGTGACGCTCCGCGGTGAGGCGTCCCCCGAGAATGTCACGTCGGACAATCCTGCGACGGACACTGCGCCGGTGTATTCCCCCGACGGTCGCTACCTCGCCTGGCTGGCCATGACCCGGACGGGATTCGAGGCCGACCGCCTGCGGATCATGTTGCGCGACTTGCGCACGGGAGAAACCCGCGAGGTCGCGCCGGACTGGGATCGCTCGCCACATGGACTCAGTTTCGCGAGCGACGGGCGCACCCTCTACACGTGGGCTGACGACCAGGGGCAGCGGCGATTGTTCTCGGTCGCCGTGGCTTCTGGGCGCACAACGGCCATCAGCGGCGACGGCGCGGTCGGCGGCTTCGACGCAGGGGCAGGGGTCGTGGTGTTCACCCGCGACGATCTCGCCACTCCCGCCCAGCTGTTTCGGACCGATGCCTTCGGCGAGGCATTGCGCAGGCTGACGGACCACAATGCGGAGCGGCTCGAAGGCGTGGAGTTCGGCGCGTTCGAGCAGTTCAGTTTCGCCGGTGCCGGCGGCCGGGAAGTTTTCGGCTGGCTGGTTCGGCCCGTGGACTACGAGCCCGGTCGCCGCTATCCCGTGGCGTTCATCATCCACGGCGGTCCGCAGGGCAGCATGGGCAACAGTTTTCACTATCGCTGGAATCCCCAGACCTACGCCGGCAAGGGTTATGCGGTGGTGTTCATCGATTTCCACGGCTCCACCGGCTACGGACAGTCCTTCACCGACAGCATCAGCGGGGACTGGGGCGGCAAGCCGCTCGAGGACCTGCGCCTCGGCTGGGCCGCGGCGCAGGCGCAGTTCCCGTT
Source organism: uncultured Thioalkalivibrio sp. (assembly GCA_964441585.1). Lineage (GTDB taxonomy): Bacteria > Pseudomonadota > Gammaproteobacteria > Steroidobacterales > XN24 > XN24. The sequence goes on along the minus strand of CAYTXS010000017.1, from coordinate 19,539 downwards.
GCTGGACGGCCAGCGGGCCTGCGCCCTCGGCGCCAGTTACGGCGGTTACATGATCAACTGGATCGCCGGCGCCTGGCCGGAGGGATTCGACTGCCTCGTGAACCACAGCGGAGTGTTCGATACCCGCAGCATGTACTACACGACCGAGGAGCTGTGGTTCCCGGAGTGGGAAATGGGCGGTCCGCAATACGAGAACCCGGCCGCTTACGAGCGCTTCAACCCGGTGAATTTTGTCGACCGCTGGCAGACACCGATGCTGGTGATTCATGGCGCGAACGACTTCCGCGTGCCGCTAGAACAGGGACTTGCAGCGTTTACTGCACTGCAGCGGCGCGGGATTCCAAGCCGTTTCCTATACTTTCCGGATGAGAATCACTGGATCCTCAAGCCGGCGAACTCGGTGCAATGGCATCGCACGGTCGAGGGATGGCTCGATCGCTGGACCGTCGAGAGCCGTGATCCCGGCCAGGAGCGCCCCCAGCACGGGGACTGAGCGCCACGCATCCGGAGCAGCGCGCGCCGCGTGCTGGTGGGCGACGGCTTTTGTTTCTCTTGCGCTGCTCGCGGCCTGCGGTGAAGGTCCGGAGGGCCAGGCCGAAGGCGAGGGAGGCGGCCGCCCGCCGACGCCTGTCAGTTTCGTCGTCGTCGAGCGCCAGGAAGCGGTCATCCGTCGGGATTATGCAGCCCGCCTGCATGGCGCCCGCGAAGCGGAAGTGCGGGCGCGCGTGGGCGGCATTCTCGAAGCACGCCTGTACGACGAAGGCTCCTTTGTCTCCGCGGGAACGGCGTTGTTTCGTCTCGACAGGGCGCCTTACCGCATCGCCCTGCAGCGTGCGGAAGCCGAGCTCGCTAATGCCCGTGCCGCGTTGAACCAGGCGGAACGCGAGTGGCGCCGGGTATCCGGGCTTTTCGAGCAGGCAGCGGTGAGCGAGAGGGAACGCGACCAGGTCCTGTCCACCCGGGAGTTGGCCGAGGCCCGCGTCGCGCTCGCCCAGGCCGGCGTCGCCCAGGCCAGGCTGGATCTCGAGTACGCCACCGTGAGCGCGCCGGTGGCCGGCGTGACCGGACTCGAGGCGGTGACCGAGGGCAATCTTGTATCGCGGGGCGGGCTCCTCACGACCGTGACGCAGCTGGACCCGGTGCAGGCGCACTTCGCGGTCCCGGCAGCAGACGCGGCGGCGCGGCGGAGCCTGGCATCCGACCCCGGGGACGCGAACCTGGAAGTCCGCCTGTTGCTCGGTCAGGACGAGGTTCATCCTCACGCCGGTCGCATGGATTTTGTCTCCAGCACGGTCGACGAGGCCAGCGGCAGCGTAATAATGCGCGCCACCTTCCCTAATCCGGATCTGGTGTTGAAACCCGGCGCGCTGGCGCGTGTCCGCCTGGCGGTGAATCGACTCCGGGATGTGGTTCTCGTGCCGCCTGAGGCCGTCTCCCAGGGCATGGCCGGTCCGGTGATCTTTGTCGTCGATGCGCAGGACCAGGCGCGCAGCCGCGACGTGCGTCTGGGCCCCGAGTTGGAGGGCGGCCAGCTCGTCCTGACAGGGCTCGAGGATGGCGACCGCGTGGTGGTCGAGGGACAGGTGGGCCTGCGCGACGGCACGCGGGTCGAGGCCGAGCCACTCGATTCGCAGGACGGGTGATGCTGCGTTTCTTCATCGACCGGCCGATATTTGCCTCGGTCATATCGATCCTCGTGGTGCTCGGAGGCGCCGCGGCACTGCGCGCGTTGCCCGTGCAGCAATATCCCAACGTGGTGCCACCGCAGGTCGTGGTGTCGACCGCGTTCCCGGGCGCTAGCGCGCAAGTGATCGCGGAGTCCGTCGCCGCGCCTCTCGAGCAGGAAATCAACGGCGTCGACGACATGATCTACATGGAGTCGTTGAGCACCGATGCGGGTTTTCTGCAGGTCACCGTATCCTTCGCGATCGGCACGGATCCCGAGCAGGCCCAGATCAACGTCAACAATCGCGTTCAGGCGGCTCTGCCCCGCCTGCCGGAGCGCGTGCGCGTGCAGGGCGTGCGTGTCGAGGCCCGTTCCACCAGCATGCTGATGGTGCCGGTGATGATCTCGCCGGACGGCCGTTACGACATCCTGTTCCTCAGCAATTACACGCTGCTCAACGTGATCGACGAGCTGGTGCGTCTGCCCGGTGTCGGCGACGTCTCCCTGTTCGGCCGGCAGGACTATTCCATGCGAATCTGGCTCAACCCGGACCGACTCGCCCGGAACGGATTGACGCCCACCGACGTGGCCGCGGCCATTCGCGAACAGAACGCGCAGTTCGCCGCGGGGCGGATCGGCGCCGAGCCGGCGCCCGACGAGCAGGCTTTCACGTACGCGATCTCCACGCGTGGGCAGCTGGAGACCGCCGCGGAGTTCGAGCAGATCATCCTGCGCACCGACGCGAACGGCAGTGTCTTGCGTCTCGAGGACGTGGGTCGCGCCGAACTGGGCGCGCAGGACTATGCGTTCTCGGCCACGTACAACGGACAGCCCGCGGTTCCGCTGGGGATCTTCCTGCAACCTGGTGCAAACGCGCTGGAAACGGCCACCGCCGCTCGCGCGCTCCTGGACGAGATCTCCACGCGCTTTCCAGAGGGGATCGAGTACCGCATTCCTTACGACACCAGTGAGTTCGTCGAGTTGTCGATCCGCGAGGTGTACATCACTCTGCTCATCGCTGTCGTGCTGGTCGTGCTCGTGACCTTCGTCTTTCTCCAGCGGTTGAGAGCCACGTTAATCCCGGTTGCGGCGATCCCCGTGTCGCTGATCGGCACATTCCTGGGGATGGAAGCTTTCGGCTTCTCGGTGAACTTGCTCACTTTGTTCGGCCTGGTGCTGTCCATCGGCATCGTGGTGGACAACGCGATCATCGTCATGGAGAACGTGGAACGGTTGATGCAGGAAGAGGATCTGAAGGCGCGCGAGGCCGCAATCAAGACCATGGGGCAGGTCGCGGGCGCGGTGGTGTCCTCGACCCTGGTACTGGTCGCCGTGTTCGTTCCCGTGACTTTTCTCGGTGGCCTTTCCGGTGAGTTGTACCGGCAGTTCGCGGTCACCATCGCGATCTCCGTGGTGATCTCCGCGCTCGTCGCGCTGACCCTGACGCCGGCCTTGTGCGCCTTGTTGCTGGACGGACAGCGGCGCGCGGTCGGCAAGCCCTTCCAGCTGTTCAATCGCGGTTTCGAGGCGACCACGCGGGGCTTCGTCCGTGGCGTCGGGTTCCTGCTGGGCAATGCACTGGTCGGTACGGCCCTGTTCGTGGGCATCATCTTGCTCGCCGCGGTCCTGGTCCTGCGCCTGCCCAGCGGCCTGGTGCCGCAGGAGGACCAGGGCCTGGCGCTGGTCGTCGGCCAGTTGCCTCCCGCTGCGGCCCTGCAGAGGACGGAAAAGGTGCGGGACCGGATCACCGGTGCCCTGCTGGAATTCGAGGAAATCGAAGAGTTCACTTCATTCGCCGGCTTCGACATCCTGGGCCGCACGCAAAAGAGCAATGCGCTGGTCGGATTCGCACGACTGGCAGACTGGGACGATAGAACCGCACCCGGCCAGGATGCGGCATCCGTCGTCGGCAAGATCATGGGCCTTGGCCAGGGAATCAAGGAAGCCAACGTCTTCGCGTTCATGCCGCCGCCCATCCAGGGCTTGTCGCTGACCGGTGGCGTGGAAGGCTATCTGCAGGCACGGGGCGGCGCTGGCGCATCGGAGCTGGAGATGCTCACCACCCGCTTTCGGGCTGCGGTTCAACAGCGTCCGGAAGTGGGCAGCCTGCAGATCACTTTCAGTGCGCAGGTACCAGGTTACAGGGCGGAGATCGATCGGGAACAGGTGCGTGCGCGGGGCGTGCCGATCGATGCGGTGTTCGACGCCATGCGAAGTACGTTCGGCGCGCTTTACGTCAATGACTTCACGTTGGCCGGCAGGACCTGGCAGGTCAATGTGCAGGCCGAGGGCGAGTTCCGCGACCAGCCGGACGACTTGAGGCGCGTGCATGTCCGTTCGCTGGATGGTGCGATGGTTCCCCTGAGTTCCCTGGTCCGCCTGGAGCGCAAGGGCGGTGCGGATGCTGTGGACCGCTACAATCTGTTCGCTTCGATCAAGTTCCTTGCCGAACCCGCCCCCGGCTATACCAGCGGGGCCGCCAAGGCGGCCCTGGAGAGCGTCGTGAGTGAAGGGCTTGGAGCGGACGTTCAGCTGGGCTGGATCGGCGAGGCCTACCAGATCGAGGCCGCAGGCGGCGCGGGAACGGCCGCATTCGCCATGGGCCTTGTGATGGTGTTCCTCATTCTCGCGGCGCAATACGAGCGGTGGTCACTTCCGTTGGCGGTCGCGACCGCGGTGCCGTTCGGCGTGCTCGGCGCCACGCTGGCCGTGATGCTGCGCGGCTACCCGAACGACATCTATTTCCAGGTGGGATTGCTGGTTCTGATCGGGCTGGCCGCGAAGAACGCCATCCTGATCGTGGAGTTTGCGGCGCAGAATCGATCCGAGGGCAAGAGTTCCCGGGATTCCGCACTGGCCGCCGCCCGGCAGCGTTTTCGCGCGATCATGATGACCGCGCTGACTTTCATTATCGGCACGCTGCCCCTGGTGTTTGCCGGCGGCGCTGGGGCCGCGAGCCGACGCGAAATCGGCACCGTGGTGGTCGGCGGCATGCTCGCTGCGAGCACACTGGCGTTGCTGTTCGTGCCCCTGTTCTACAAGCTCCTGGAGGATTTTGTCAGCTGGCGTGCGGCCCGACGAGGCCGGCGCGAGGAGGCTGCGGATGCGTCCTAGCCGACGGATTGGGATGACGGCGGCCATTATGCTCGGGGGATGCGCCGTGGGGCCTGATTACGCACCCCCGGAACTGGATATGCCAGCCGCCTGGCCGGACCAGGCCGTGCTGGATAGTCGCTCGTCGGCCGCGTTGCGTGAATGGTGGCGGGCGTTCGGCGATCCGGTACTGGATGATCTGGTGGACCGCGCGCTCGATGACAATCTCGAATTGCGCATCCAGGCGGCACGCATCGAAGCGGCGAGGGCCCGGCTTGGGCTGACGCGTGCGGAGCAACTGCCCACCGTCGACTTGCAGGCCGAAGCCTCACGGCAGCGCCAGCCGGCTGCCGCATTCGGTCTGCAAGGATTCGAGACGGCGCCCCGCAACCTGTTCTCTCTTTCGGGCTTGCTCGGCTACGAGATCGATCTGTGGGGCAGACTGGCCCGGGAGCGCGAGGCGGCTGCTGCCGATCTCGACGCCAGCATTTATGCTGGCGAGGCGGTGCGTCTCGGGTTGATCGCGGATGTCGTCGCGACTTACGCCGGCTTGCGCAGCGCACGGCGACAGCTGGAAGTGACCGAGCGTACGGTGGCGGCCCGGCGGGAGAGTCTGCGGGTGCAGAGGGTGCGTCATGCCGCGGGTGCGATCGACGAGCTCGAGTTGCGTCAGTCAGAGTCGGCGCTGGCCGACGCACGAGCGGAGTTGCCGATGCGCACGCAGGACCTCCGGCGGCGCGAAAGCGCGCTGGGTATTCTGCTGGGGATGCCTCCTGCGGCGTTGTTGGAAGCAATCGACATTCCCGCAGGGAAACTCGAGAAAGGCGCTGTTCCAGCAAAGATCCCAGCTGCACTGCCCGCCGACCTGTTGAATCGTCGGCCCGACCTGCGCGCAGCCCGGAGCGAACTGCGCGCGGCGACGGCGGCGGTGGGTGTTGCCGAAGCTGCGCGCTTCCCCCGGCTCACGCTTTCCGGGTTGATCGGCACGGAAGCGGCGGACAGGGGCGAGCTTTTCAGTTCTCAGGCCGAATCGTGGCGCGTGGGCGCGATGCTCGACGGACCATTGTTCGATTTCGGCCGGACGCGCGCCCGGGTCGCATCGGCCGAGGCCAGGCTGGAGGCGGCGGGCCTGCGTTACCGGGCGACGGTCGCCATCGCCCTGCGAGAGGTGCGTGACGCGCTGGCTTTCTACGCCAGCAGCGGGCAGCGACTGGAAGCCGTGGAGGGTCAGATCAGGGCCCTGCGCCGCACGGAGGAGCTCGCCGAAATCCGTTACGAGGCGGGCTATATCAGCATTATCGAACTGCTCGATGCGCAACGCGCCTTATTGGCGGCGGAACTCGCTCGTGCGCGCGCGCTCGCCGATCGGTACGTGGCCACCGCCACGCTCTTCAAGGCGTTGGGCGGCGGTTGGGAGGCTACCTGACTCCTCGTTGATTTCGCTCGAACGCGTCGAGCATCAGCCGGGCGAGCAGGAAATCGTGTTCAGGCAATCGGCTCCGATGCCCGTTGTGCGCCGACGTTGGCGCAATGCGTCTCCACGAGAAAACGCGACGCGATGGCTGCCAGGGCGGCGAATCCAACCAGCAGCCAGAGGCCGCGTTCATAGTCGGTTTCGGTATACACGGGGACGCCCATCGAAAAACGACCGTCCCAACCCTGGTCCATGATCCAGCCGAACAGCGGCTGGAAGATCGCGGTGCCGAGAAACAATCCCGTGTTGACGAGCGCGATGGCCATGCCTGAGAGAGCGGGCGCCGTGACTTCCCTGGCATGCGCGTAAGCGATGACGAAATTGCCTGCGCTCAGGCCGAGCAAGGCGAATAGAAACAAGGCGGGCAAGCCGGGCGTCCACGGCAGGAGCACGAGGCCGAGAGCCACTGACAGGTAGATGAGCGCGCCGGCGCGCAGCAACGGCACGCGGCGACCCTGGCGGTCGGACAGGCTACCTGCCGCCAGGCAACCGATGGCGAAAGCCGCGGTGCCCACCGTCGTGTAGACCGACGCCTCGCCGCGGCTCAGGCCATGGACATCGCGCAACAGCGGCACGGCCCACAAGCCCAACATGCCGAACAGGCTGCCCGTCAGCCCGAAATCATAGAAGAAGCCAGGCCAAAGGCGCCGGTTCGCCAGCACACTGCGCAGGTCGTGAATCCAGTGCCGCCGACGCGGCGCATGTGCCGCGAAGCCCTCCATTTCGCGGAGCGAGGGGAAGCCGAGGTCTTCCGGCTTGTCGCGCACCAGCCACCAGGACAATGCGCCCAGCGCCACGGCGAACAGGCCCAGGGCAATGAACAGCGTGCGCCATTCGACCTGCATGAGTATCAGCGCCAGGGGACCGGTCGCGGCGATCGCCCCGACGTTGCCCAAGAGCAGCGTCAGGCCGCTGATGGTGCCGTAGCGCCGCTCGCTGAACCACGCGGTGTTGCTTTTCATCAGGCCGACGAAGACCACCGAAACGCCCAGTCCGACGAGCAATCGCCCGCCGCTGGCGGTCGCGAAACTCTCCGCCAGGCCGAACAGGATTGCGCCGGTGCCGGCAATGACGTTGCCGAGCGTCACCGCAAAGCGCGCGCCGAGTGTGTCTGCCAGCACGCCGGCGGGGAGTTGCATCGCCGTGTAGACGTAGAAATACATCGCCGCCAGCGAGCCCAGCGCGGCCGCCGTGATGCCGAACGCCTGGGTCAGCTCCGCCGCCACCATCGCGGGGGCGAAGCGATGAAAAAAGGCCAGCATGTAGGCGACGATCAACACCGCGTAGATCGTCCAGCGGATGCGCTCGAAACGCTGCGGGTGGATGGGATGCATCAGTCGGCCGCTGCTCAGGGCCGCGCCGCGGACTGACGTACCAGCATTTCCAGGGATTGCAGGAAACGGGAGCGATCCCGCGGCGTGAAGGGTGGCGGCCCGCCGCCGACGCCGTACGCGCGTAAATCGGCCATCAGTTCCCGGGTGGCGAGCGCATTGCCGATGTTGTCGTCTGTAAAAGGCTTGCCGCTCGGTCCCAGCACCCGGGCGCCTTTCTTGAGGGCGAGGGATGCGAGGGGGATGTCCGCGGTGATGACGATATCGTCGGCTTTCAACTGGTCCACAATCCAGTCGTCCGCTGCGTCGAAGGCCCCGGAGACGACCTGCATGCGCAGCCGCGGGCCGCGCGGCAGCGGCATGCCGGAGTTGGCCACGAAGGTCACGGCCAGCCCGTGACGAATCGCGACCTTGGCTGTCTCTGCCTTCACCGGGCAGGCGTCGGCGTCTACGTAGATGTGGGGCGCATCAGCCACGCTGGCGCATTCCGACTCAATAGCGACCGCCCGTCTTCATCATGTAGTTGCGCAACTCTGCGGATTCGAGATTCATGCGCATGAGATTGGTGTGCGTGACGCGGAACAGGGCCTTCATGACCTTGTACACCAGGTGTGGATGGCTCTCGATGAGCTGCTCGAAGTCCTCCGGTTCGAGCGTCAGGACGACGCCGTCCGTGTCGGCCCGAAGAATCGCCTTGCGCTCGGATCCGTCGAGAAAAGCACGGGTGCCTGCGCATTCGCCCATGCGGAGTTGGTAAAGACAGGTTTCGCTTTTGCCATCGGCCTTGCAGACGCTCATCTTGCCGTCGGCCAGCACGAACAGTGTCCTGCGGGCTTCGCCCTCGCGCACGATCAGCTCGCCTTTGTGCATCTCCTGGAGGCCGACTTTCCCCGCCAGCGCATCGCATTCCTCCGGGTCGAGTTCCGCCCCGAGGATCGACCGGCCCACGGCCTCGCTCTTGTCCAGCTTCGTCATTGTGATCACCCGCCAATCGTCAGCATGGGTTGCGGACGCCGCTGCCGGTGCCCGTGTCAGGACGCTAGTTTACCGCGATGCAGCGAAAGCGGCGATGGGCGTGACCGACCCCGGCCGGAAGCGGCATAATACAAGCTCTTGAATCTTGTCTCGCGCGGTAGCCTGGGTCGCGGTCGCACCGCGGGGACTGCAGTCGCCGACGCCTTTTAGCAATTCCCGGGTACCCTCCCGATGTCCGACGCCATCCAGCCCCTGCTGTTGAACGCGGCCCTGCTGCTTGCCGTCGCGCAGATCCTCGACCTGGTCACCGCCTCCGGTATGCGGGTCGCGCCACGGCACTGGCAACCCGTGGCCGGACTCTTGCTGGGGATGGTCGGGATTGCCGTGATGATGTTCTCGGTGCCGGTGGCGCCGGGCGTCATTTTCGATATGCGCTCGGTCCTGCTGGGGATCGCCGGCCTGTTCTTCGGTGCCGTGCCGGCCCTCATCGCGATGGTCATGACCGCCGTGTTCCGCTGGATGCAGGGCGGGGCTGGCGTGCTCGCGGGTATTGTCGTGATCATGGCGACCACTTCCATCGGGCTGGCCTGGCGGCGCTGGCGGCATCCGGACCCGGTCAGCATGAACTGGCGGGATCTGCTCTTGTTCGGGCTGGTGGTGCACGCTGCGATGCTGCTCGCGCTCCTGGCGGCGCTGCCGGCCGACGTAGCGATCGAGGTGGTCAGGAAGATAGCGCTTGCGTTGGTGTTCGTTTATCCGCTGGCCACCATGCTGCTCGGTTTGCTGTTGTCCAGGCGTCTCGGTATCGCCGTCTCGCGCCGCGCGCTTCGCGACAGCGAAGACAGGTATCGCAGCCTGTTCGACGACAACCACGCCGTAATGCTGATTATCGACCCCGAGGACGGCGGCATCGTGAAAGCCAATCCGGCGGCCGCGAAATATTACGGGCGCCGCCAGGAAGAACTGGAGAAAGCCAGCGTCGATGAAATAAACACCGAGCGCTGGACCGCGATCGGCGCCGAGCTGCTGGGTCCGGATCCGCAGGCCCGGACAAGTTTCGAGTGCCGGCAAAGAGCAGCCGGCGGAGATATCAGGGACGTCGAGGTCTACACCGGACCGATGGATCTCGGTGACAGGAAGCTGCTGTGCTGGATCATCCACGACGTGAGCGATCGCAAGATCGCCGAGGCGCGCGTGACGTCGATACAAGAGCAACGCGCCAAGGAACACCTGCTCGTGCTGGAGGTGCAGCGCGAGGCCCAGGCCCGCGCCCTGGAGTCGATGGAGCAGGCTATTGCATCCCGGGACCGGACCGAGGAGGCGCTTCGGGAACTCGAGCGGATCCGGCGCCAGCTCGAATTCACGTTACGCAAGAGCCGGATCGCAGGGTTCGAAATCGATCTCCAAACAAGCAGCGTAATACGCTCGGCCGACCACGACCGGATTTTTGGCTATCCGGAACCGCTCAGGGAATGGACGCGCAGTGTTTTCCTCGGGCATGTCCTGGAGGAAGACCGCGCGGAAGTGGAGGAGAGCTTCGGGGCGGCGATGAGAGATCGCAGCGACTGGGAGATGGAATTCCGCATCCGCCGCGCCGATGGCGAAGTCCGCTGGTTGTGGGCATCGACGAGTCCGCAGCAGGTCGAAGGGGGTCCGGTACGCAGGCTGACCGGGGTCGTGCAGGACATCACTTCGCGCAAGGGTGACGAGGAGCGCTTGAGAAACCTGTCCCAGGCGGTCGAGCAGAGCGCGGAGAGCATCGAGATAACAGACCTCGACGCGCGGATTGAGTACGTCAATGATGCGTTCCTGAAGGCTTCCGGTTATAGCCGCGAGGAGGTGATCGGCCGGAATCCGCGTTTCCTAAAATCCGGCAAGACGCCGCCCGAAACCTACGCACGGATGTGGGCTGCGCTTACGCGCGGCGAGAGTTGGCGGGGCGAGTTCTGCAACCGGAGCAAGGCCGGGCAGGAGTATTACCAGTCGGCCGTCATTTCGCCCTTGCGCCGCCGGGACGGCACCATCACACACTATGTCGGCGTGAAAGTCGACGTCACCGAGAACAAGCGCCTGACGAAAGAGCTCGAGGGCTATCGTCACCGTCTCGAGGAGCTGGTGGAACAACGCACGCACGAGCTTTCCGCAGCCCGCCGTGCCGCGGAGTCGGCCAATCTGGCGAAGAGCGTTTTCGTCGCCAACATGAGCCACGAGATTCGCACGCCCATGAACGCCATCATCGGTCTGACCCACCTCGTCCGGCGTTCAGGCGTGGATGCGCAACAGGGCGTTCATCTCGACAGGATCGACGCGGCCGGACGGCACCTGTTGGCGATCATCGACGATATTCTTGATCTCTCGAAGATCGAGGCAGGGCGCCTCGAACTCGCACAGGAAGATTTCGAACTGTCCACGGTGATCGACGGTGTAGCTTCGATCATCGGGGAATCCGCCGGCGCCAAGGGGCTACAGGTGCGCACGGAAATAGGAGAGGGGCCGAACTGGGTACGCGGCGACCCCGGCCGGTTGCGCCAGGCGCTGCTGAATTATGCCTCGAATGCGGTGAAGTTCACCGCCGAAGGCAGCATCGTCCTGCGGGCCCGGTGGCTCGAGCCGAGCGGCCCCGACCCTTTGATTCGCTTCGAGGTCGAGGACACCGGGATCGGGCTCGATGAGGAAACGGCGAAACGGCTGTTCAGCTCCTTCGAGCAGGCCGACGCAACGATTTCGCGGCGCTACGGCGGAACGGGTCTCGGGCTGGCCATCACGCGTCACCTGGCGAAAGTGATGGGCGGAGAAGTCGGCGTGGAGAGCCAGCCAGGCGCAGGCAGCCGGTTCTGGTTCACTGTCCGGCTGGCGCGACGGCAGAGTGCCGAGGCGCCGGCGATGCAGCCCGGAACCGTGTCAGATCCCGAAACTTTGCTCCGGATGAGACATGCGGGCGCGCGGGTCATGCTCGCCGAGGACAACGAAGTCAATCGTCAGCTTGCGATGTACCTGCTTGAGGGCGTCGGCTTGTCGGTGGAAACGGTCAGCAACGGAGCGGAAGCGCTCGCCAAGGCGGAGTCCGAGCACTACGATCTCGTGCTGATGGATATGCAGATGCCCGTGATGGACGGACTTGAAGCGACGCGCGAGCTCCGCCAGCGCGACGGGTGGGCGGAGATCCCGATTCTTGCGATCACAGCCAATGTATTCGCGGAGGACCGTCGCGCCTGCGAACAGGCCGGGATGAACGATTTCATCGCGAAACCGTTCAAGCCGGAGATGCTTTACCGGAAGTTGCTCGACTGGCTGGATCGGTGCTGACACGGAGACCGCCGCGCTCCCCCCGCCGGCGGCCCGGCTGACCATGGCCAGCGCGTCGCATCGGCAGCGGCTCGCCACGGTGGTCGAGCACCTCGTGTCGAGTGGCGCGCGCAGCGTGCTCGACCTGGGCTGCGGCGAAGGGGAGCTGTTGCAAAGACTCGCGAAATACGAGTGCTTCGAGCGCCTCGTCGGCATAGATATCGACGACCGGGCTCTCGAAGCGGCTCGGCAGGCGCTGGGCCTGGCGATGTTTCCCCTGCGGGACGAGCGTACTCAGGTGCGGCGCGGCTCGTTCGAGAACAGTGAGCGGGATTTGTGTGGATTCGATGCCGGCGTGCTCCTCGAGGTCATCGAGCATGTCGATCCTCGACGGCTGGCATGCGTCGAGCGGGCTGTATTCGGCGCCATGCGGCCGAACACCATCCTGGTAACCACGCCCAACCAGGAATACAACGTTCTTCACGATCTCGCGCCGGGAACATTGCGGCACCCGGGTCATCATTTCGAGTGGCCGCGCGCGAAGTTCCGCCAGTGGGCCGGCGGCGTGGCCTCAAGAAACGCCTATCGCGTGTGCTTTTTCGATATCGGTCAGGTAGATCCGGCCCGCGGAAGTACGACCCAGATGGCCCGCTTCGTCCGCCGAGACCTCGAAACGACTCGAACGACCGCCTAGGGTGGGATGACCGGCGGGGGCGGTTCCACACCCTCGATATTCACATCGGGGTTCAGCCGCCGGACGAGTGCGTTGACCCGCTCGATTTGGTCTTCCGGTACGTCCACCATGACGACGATACGGCCGGCTTCGATGTCCTTTGCGAATGGCTCGAGGCGGGAACTCGGAAACGCGAGGCCGAAAATCCCCGTGCCGAGACCGCCCACGCTGGCGCCCAGCAAGCCGAGCAACAGCACGCCCCCCAGGCCGACTTCAATCCGGCCTGGAGCGAACATCAGGACGACGACGCCGATGAGCAGTCCGCCGCCGGCGCCAAAGGTGATCCCACGGAGAAAGGCCGGCATGAAATCGTCTCTCTCCGGCCCGGGCCCCGGCAGTCTCTCCTTAGGGAGGTCCGGTGGCCCGATGGCATAGATATTCTTGCGTGGAATGCCGTCGGCCTCGAGGTGCTGCACCACGGACTCGGCATGCTCGACGTCGGGCGAGACAAAACAGAGTCTTTTTTTCATCATTGCGCCAGGCTGCGCGCGATGGTCAGCACGACGAGGTAGAAGACCAACAGGCACGCGATCAAGAGGAGAATATTTCGCCACGTCACGGCGGATTTTCGCATCGTCAAGTTCCTCTGCTGCGGGACACAGCAATTTCAAGCCGTCTCCAAAAAAGTAGCACAGAATCAGCAGGTCTCCCGGGCAATCCGTGGCCAGACACGGCCGAGCCGGCGACAGCGCAGCGGCGCGAGGTCACGCTGCGATCCGGTTTCTGGCACGCGTGGCGAAGAAGATGTTCCTTTGCTACGTTTGGTACAGGCGATTCAATCGATCGAGCCGTTGCTGCCTGACGGCACGCCCCCGCAATGAGCCGCACCAGGAGCGGCGGCGACTGGAGCCTGGTAATGACGCATGCGCATGGACTCACCGGAGAGCGCTCCGACCACAAGGTGGCCGGGATATTTCCTGAGCAAGAAGCGGCCAGACGCGCCGCCGAGGAATTGCGTGAGCTGCTCGCTCTGCAGGCGTCCCAGCTCGAAGTGCTCTCTCCGGGTGCCGAGGGCGTGAACCGGGCGCTCGAACCCGAGCAGGCAGGGATCTTTCACACGATCCTGCGTTCCCATGCCTGGTTGGGTCTGGCGGGTGCCGTGGCTGGCCTGGTGGTGTTCGGCGTGCTGTATGCGCTCGGCTTGCCGCTGGTGCTGAGATCTGCCTGGCCCGCAGCACTCGTGCTGACGTTTTTCGGCGCCATCGCCGGCATGTTGCTGGGCGGTCTGGTGTCTCTGCGTCCCGATCACGATCCCTATATCAGCCGTGTGCGCGCCGGTCTCGAGGGCGGGGCATCCGCGGTCGTTGTCCATGCATTCGACCTGGCCCAGCGCGGCAAGGCCGAGGAGGCGCTTCAGGCCCGGGGCGCGGACACGATCCGTACTTTCTAGCTTCCGCCGCCCGGCAGTTCGTCGCGATCCAGCCTCAGTTCAGCGAGTAGCGGGAGGTGATCGGAAGCGACACGGACGAGTTCGGAGTCCGGCACCTCTATACGGTCCACGACAAGTCCGGCACCGATGAACATGTGGTCGATTCTCATGCTTGGAAAGCGACTGGAGAACGTGCCGCGCGGTCGATGCTCTTGGGCTTCGTCCTGGACATCCCTCATGCGGCGTGCGAGGCGCCGATAAGTGTGGGAGCGCGGCATTGCATTCAGGTCGCCGCAGAAAATGACCGGGTCCCGGCACGCTTCGTGTCCGAGCCATTCCTCGCCCAACAACGCGTCCACCTGGGCCATGCGTTCTCGCCGCGACAGGCCGAGATGCGTATTGAGCACTTGGATCTCGGTTCCCTGATGCTCTACTGCAACCCACAATGCACCTCGTGGTTCGAGTCCCGGCTTGTCCGACAGGCCCGGGAGTGGGCCGGCTTTTACCAGTCGCATGGGCAGGTGGCTCAGCACGGCATCGCCATAGAGTTCCTCTTCAAGATGCATTGCAGGATGAAAATGGAAGTCCATCTCCAGGTAGTGGGCGATCTGGTGAGCCTGGTCGATACCCAGAGTGCGGCTGCGTCCGACATCGAGTTCCTGGAGCGCCACGATGTCCGGGCGAAAGCGGGAGATCACGCGAGCTATCCGCTGGGCGTCGAGTTTGCCGTCCATACCGATGCAACTATGGACGTTGTAGGTCATCAGCCGCAGCGTGCTCCCGTTATCCGCCTGACGTCGCGCCAGGCGATCGGGAAGCCGGCGTTCCGAGCGACCGAGATGGTGCAGCGCGGCGTGGCGAAGATCCAGGGGGCGCAGGTAGCCGGATGTGTGGTCCGCCACGGGCACGTCGTCCGGCAATAAAGCGAAACCGTGGGTCTCATCGGGCGCCACCCCTGCATGCGCACCGCTTTCCTCCGCGAAAGACAGCGGATCGACGGCTTTGCGCCAACCGAGGAGGACCAGGTCGCCTGCATCCGCATGGTTGCAGAGGCCTGCCAGGTCGGCGCCGATCGAAGAGATGAAAGGATGGTCCTCGCCAAACAAGTGAGCGGCGTCGCGTGGCAGCTCGAATTCGCCTTCGCTGGTGACCGCACGCGCAAGGTCCGTGCTGCATTTCTCGAGCACCACGGGCACCCGATGCTTGGTGGCCAGCGCGTGACTGATGGAGCGACGCTGGCTTTCGTCCGTGTCGGGCGGAAAATAGACGTGCCCCACCGGGCCGAGGCAGGCGACGAGCGGTTCATGCTCCGGTCCTGTGCCGTCATCATGATTCGTCAGTCGCGAGAATAGCCGTTGCAGGCGACGTCCCCCGAGCAGCCGCGCACGCTGGGCCTGGGCGAGCTTTCCGTCCGCCTGCTTGTACCCGTCGGGGAGGCCGGCGCTCTCGAACGCCCGGGAGACGGCGTCTTCGAGCGTGTATCCCTGCGCCTGATGATAGGGCACTGCGGCCGCCTGGCCATGGTCCGAGTAAATCCACAAGTCGTAGTGGCGCCACACGGCCCGGTTGGTGGCGCGCCACAGTCGGGCGATGGCATCGTCGATGCCTTTCAGCGTCCAGTGAGCGAACAGGGATCGGGGCCCACGGCGATGCGACTGCTCGTCGTAGCCGAGGAAATTGATATGAACCACGGGCAGTCCGCGGCTGATATCGATTTTTCCGCCGATGACACAGAACTCGCGTAACAGCACAGAGATCGCGACGCGCGTCGGCACGAATTTCAACTCTTTCACGAGATCCTGACCGCCGACGACACCGCGCACGAAGTCGTAGAGCGCGAGGCCGAGCTCGAAGATCAGCAGGACGCTGACGCGCACGAAGCTGTAGAGATGACTGAGTATGAAGGTGAGCAGTACGACCGGGTTCGCGGCGCGGAGCATTGCGCCCCAACCCATAGAGGACGGGCAGAAGTGTGCTTCGGCGGCCCCTCCGGTGTAGTTGTTCGAATAGCCGCTGCCGTCTTTCAACAGCGGCTCGTGACCGGTCTCGGCCAGCCTCGCCTCTACGCGCTCCGCCGCGTCCGTGTCGTACATGCGCACCATGCGGCCGCTTCGATGGTCACGGAAGGCGAAGGCAGGGACCCCGGTTTTGACGCCGTAGAACAGCTCGCCCTGGACGGCGGGCGTGGCGGACGGCAAGCCTGAATAATGGGAGTGCAGGCGGTAATGTTCGCGGCCCAAGAGGTGACTGAGAAACGGCATTTCCCCGCGTTCTAGCGCGCGCTCGAGCTGCGGCCGCCCCAGGCCGTCGATCTGGATCAGGAGCAAACCCGGTCGAGAGGGGGATCCCCGGGAGGCGGGGAGGCGCAACAGGCGCGAAAGCCACAGGCTGCGGCTCAGGTTGCGTCTCAGGCTGCGAAAAAAAACCTCGATTCGGGTCAGCATGAGTATGCGGTTCCGCGCAAGACGAGGCGCCTCAGGATTCGCGCTCGATGAACAGGCGGGTGCCGAGCGCGGCGTCACTTGCCACCGCCACGTTCTTCAGCAGCTCCCATTCCGTCCGGATTGCAGCCATGGCGTCTTCCCAGGGGGTTTCGTCCGGTACGTGGCCGTCGGGCGTCTCGCTCACGAGCGATTCATAGCAGGCCAGCGCGCTGTCGGCCGAACGGGACAGCGAGAAATCATGAGCGGTTGCGAGCGCACCGCGCTTGAGCTCCTCGAAGTGCTCGGGAGCCAAAGCCTGAGCCCATTGCAGTGCGGCCGCGAAGCTTTGCGGCGTTTCGTCGCGCAGCAGGCGGCCATTGTTTCGGTCACGGACGACCTCCCTGACGCCGGATGCGTCGAGCGCGATCACGGGCAGCCCGGCCGCCATGGCCTCGGTGAGCACCATGCCCTGGGTCTCACTGTGCGAGGCGAACGCGAACACGTCCATTGCATGCAGGGCGTTTGCCAATGCCTGTTTCTCGAGCACCCCGGCGATGCGCAGCCGGTCGGCGAGGCCGGCCTCGCTGAACAACTTTCGGATGGCGTTTTCCGACGGGCCGGCACCGACGACCAGGAACATGGCGTCGCGGTGGTCCGCGAGGAATCGAAGCACGGCCCGGGCGAGGAACTCCAGGTTCTTTTCCGGTGCCAGGCGACCGAGATGTCCGACCACGAAAGCGTCATCGGGAATATCGTGAGCCGCACGGAAGAAGGTCCGGTCGCCTCGGGCGAAGCGCTCCGGCTGCACTCCGGTCGGCACGACTTCGATCGGCTTTTCCACGCCACGCTCGCGGATGATGTCGCGGATGCTCTCGCTCGGCGCGAAGACCTGGTCGCAGAGGTTCGCATAACGCGTGGCGAGTTCGATGGTGAAGCGCTTCAGCGCGGGCGAATCGCCCGGCACGTAGTGCGTGTATTGCTCGTAGAGGGTGTGATGGGTGAACACCAGCGGCAGCTTGCGGTGCCGCGCGAGGCGCACGGCGGTCGAACCCAGCAGGAAGGGGTGCTGGGAGTGCACGACATCCGGATTAAAATCATCGACCTCTTCGCTCAGGCTCGGATGCAGCGGCAGGACGACGGAGAAGTCGCTGGCGTTGAAATTCTGGATCGCCGGGATACGGATCACGTCGGTCGCGTCTTCCTCCATATCGGGAAACTCGGGCGCAAGCACGAGCACGCGATGGCCGCGTCGCCGATACTCCGCGGTGAAGGCTTCCACGGATCGCGCCACGCCGCCGACATGAGGCGTGAAGGTGTTGGTGACGATGAGGATGTTCATGTCGATGCTTCCGTGTGGATCAACAGCAGGTCGCCGCTTTCACCGCATGTCGTGACCGCTTCGAAGCCGGGCAGGCGGATCTCGAGCGGCGGCGGCTCCCCGTGCCATTTGCCGCGCCACTCGATGCGCGCATCGCCGCCAGGCTGCGGGTAGATCGAGAGCGACACCGGGCCGAATGAAGTGGGCGCCGGACCGAAGCGGATCGGCTGCCCGGCGGCGAGCCAGCGGGCGGGGATGCCCGCGCCCATGACGAGCGAATGGCCTTCCTCGCGCACGAAACAGTTGCGTAACATCAGCACCCATTCGGCGGCGGCCCAAACGTGATGTCCATCACCCATGCAACCTCCGCCGGTGGCCGGGTGGATGGCCTCCGGCCACTGCCCCGTCGGCGAGGCGATTGCAGCCACGGTGTCCATCAGTTCCAGGTAGCGTGGGTCGCCGGCGCGGAGCAGCACCTGGGCCACGTGCAGTGTGAGATAGGCGTTCAGCCCGGAATGGATCATGTCCTGGTAGAAGGCGCCCTTGACGAAACAGCGACGGAGCAGGAATTCCACGCTGTCGAGCAGGCGTTCATCATGAGCCGATCCGAGCTGCAGCGGATAGCCGACCGCGAGCGAGCCGATCGCCCCGGCATCCAGTCGGCGGTAAGGCGAGGCCGGCATCGCGGGGCGCTTGAGACGCCTGGCGCAGCCGTCCAGGCTTCGGTCCACCGCAGTGGAGAAGGCTTCCGCGGCCTGGCCGAACTCGAGGGCCTGGCCGGGATCGGACGTGGCGAACAACGCCGCCGCGGCCTCAAGCCCGGCGATGCCCCAGAAATCGTCCCAGAAGTAATAGTCGTTCGGGCCGAGATGTTCGGCGCTGAACCCGGGCGGCAGCAAGCCGGCATGCGGCGCGTCGAGCGAGTCGTCGAGACGCTTGCGAATGATCCAGCGCGCCCCGCGCTGCAGCGGCCCGTGCCAGTGCGACGGCAGTTCCCGCCCCGTGAGTTCCGTGTAACGCTTGAGAATCCACAGCACCTCGCCGTTGGCGTCCCATTCGCCTTCCTGGGAGCGGAAGTAGCCCAGCGGCGTCTGGCGTTCTGGAAAACGCTTGAGGGCGCGCTCGGCACGCTCCGTGAGGCCGGCGCACAGCAGCGCATGGATGATGAATGCCGCATCCCGGAACCAGAATCGCTTGTACGTGTACGGCCCGGGATAGACGTCGTCGGGCGAATGCAGCACCAGCGACGTGACGGCAGCGTCATACAGGAACTGGTAGCGCGGCTCCGGGCATTCGAGGCGGCAGCGATGCCGACAGGTGTGCTGCCATGCTTCGGGGTCCAGGCTGGTGGCCACGTCTTGTGGCAGCAGCATGCTGGCGGTGATTTCGGCGGGCTCGCCGGCCTTGAGCCGGAACAGGGCTGCAGCCGTGGCGAGCCCGACATCGCATCGGCCCTCCGTCTGGTCCTCCCGATCCTGCAGGTGAATATGGACATCGCCATTCCGGTAATCGGACACGTGGTGCCGTTCAGCGGGCTGGCTGAAGCGCACCTCCGGTGCCTCATCGACCTGCCAGCCGTCTCGATTGGGAAGCAAGCGCACCTGGTTGATGAAGCTCACGCCCTCCGGGTTCTGCGGACGCAGCGCCAGGACGACCCAGCCGTCGCTGTCGCTGCGGGCCGTGAGGCGCAGCCTGCAGACGGGCGAACCGGCGTCGAGTTCGACCCAGGCACGGCTGGTCAACGCCATCCCCGGCGCCTCCGTCTCGGTCGTAATGGTCGGCGCCTCCGAGAGGTCCTGATGCTGGCGGCACCCTTTGGCGCGCGACGGCAGCAGGCAGCGCCCGTCCTCGGTCAGCAGCCAGCCGTCCAAT
>CAYTXS010000016.1:0-26482 GCA_964441585.1 uncultured Thioalkalivibrio sp. | reverse complement strand
TCAGCATCCAGCGCGCCGCATGATCCAGGTAGGTCTCGGGCGTATGAAGCCGGTGGCGCCGGCGCTGCGGTTCAGTCATCGCTGGCGGGAAGGTGGCGGGGATGCCGCGCGGAGCTCGTCATGTCGAAGAACCGGCGTCGAGGCGGTAGTAGCGCCGTAGCCGCCCGCTCTGGAACACGGCCGTGGCCAGCAGCGTGAGGACCGCCACGGCGCCGAGAATCAGCACCATGCGCAGATACGGGACCCCGGCCGCGACACGCACACCGGCCATGGCCCACGCCATCCAAACCCAGCGCAGCGCGCCCAGTGCGAGCGCCACTTGTACGGTGCGCGCCGCCCATGGCTGCGGCACGGCCAGCAGGATCAACAGGCCTGCCACGGCCACCACCATCACTTCGTTGCCGGCGCGAAAGAAACTTGCCGCCAACAACAGCAAGGCCAGCACCGGCGCAACCAGTCGCCACATGGTCTTCTCCCAGGTTATTGTGCGCTCCGCGGTGCGGTGAGATCACTCTACGTCGAAGCGGTACAGCACCGTCTTCAGCGGCGGGCCCCCCGCCTGCAGGTCGCGATACTCGAACACGAGTTCGGCCTGCCCCGGTTCCTTGGCGACGAAACGCCAGGTCTCGAGGCCCGGTCCGGCGCCACCGGCACCCGTATCGGGCTCGTAACCGGGCAGGCCGTCGGTGGTTACCACCGGCAGCGCGTTGCCGGCCGGAATCCAGGTCATGCCGCCGGCGCGATCGGCGGGGAGCTTGACGATCACCACCTGGCCTTCCTGCAGGCGCAGGCTGCGGCCATCGTCTTCATCGGTGACGGTGATTCGCGATTCTTCGTCGGCCGCCGCAGCCGCCGTGTCGTTTTCCTCCGCTTCCGGCGCATTGCGCTCGGCGGCGGCGGGCGGCTCGATCGGCGGGGGGGTCGTGTCGGGTGGTTCCGCGCGCTGGCCACAAGCGGTCAGCAGCAACGCGCCTGACAAGGCGACCAGACGACCACGACGCATAAGAAATTCCAAAATCACATCAGGCTCCCGATCAGCATGCCCGGCGAACGGAAAGGGTCGCCGTGCCGGCCGCTATTGTCCGGGAAAACATCGCCGGACCAAAGTCCCGGATGCTAGCTGCCGTCACGGCCCAGCTTGCGGACCTCCGCGAGCCGTTTCTTGCGGCCCCGGTCCCCGTTGGCTTCCACCATGCCTATGAGGGTGCGATGAATCGGCCCGAAGCCGGTGAACGCCAGAATATTGCGCTCCAGGCTCTTGACCGCGTGCGCGCGATAAAACCACTTGTAGGCGAAGCCCGGCATGCCCATGGTGACGATCACGCGTGCGCTCTTGCCCTTGAGGAGCTTGGCGCCCGGCCGGCCCGGCGTATCCGGCTTGGCGAAAGCGAAACCCGGCCGGAAAACCTGCTCGAGGAATCCTTTCAGCAGTGCCGGCATCGAGCCCAGCCACAGGGGGTGGATGATGACCAGGTGGTCTGCCCGGGCGATGGCTGCCTGGCAGCGCGCGATGTCCGGGGGCGGTTGATTGTTTTCGAAGTCCAGCTTCGACCTGAGCAAGGGAAAATCCAGCTCCGAAACGGGCAGGATCTCGACCTCGTGGCCCGCCGCGTTCGCGCCTTGCAGATAGGCTTGGGCGAGAGCATGACCGTAATGACCGCCGCCCGGATCGGGGTGACCCTGGACGATGACGATGCGCTTCCCCATCGAGTGTGCTCCTGGTGGCCTCGAGCAAGAATGCTCAATCCGAGTCTAGACCCTCCAGCCACGCATCATCGGAGCTTTCGTCGATTCCTTCGAAGAGGTAGGTGCTCAGGTAACGTTCGCCGGTATCGGGCAGCATCGCCAGCAGCACCGCACCTGGTTCGGCCTGTCGGGCGACCTTCAACGCGGCGGCCAGGGTGCCGCCGGCAGACAGTCCGACGAGGATGCCTTCCTGCGTGGCGAGCGCATGTGCGCAGTCGCGCGATTCCTCGTCTGTCACGGTGACCAGCTCGTCGAACACCTGGCGGTTAAGGACGGGCGGGATGAAATCGGGCGTCCAGCCCTGGATCTTGTGTGGCTTCCATTCCTTGCCCGCGAGGAGGGAGGCGCCCTCGGGCTCGGTCGCCACGATCTTCAGGTCGGGCCGCGCGAGCTTGAGCACCTCGCCGGCGCCCGTGAGCGTACCGCCGGTGCCCCAGCCGCTCACCCAGTAATCCAGTCGCCGTCCGGCGAAATCGCTGAGGATCTCGGGCCCGGTCGTGTTGCGGTGAAAGGCTGGGTTCGCTTCGTTCTCGAACTGTCGGGCCAGGAACCAGCCATGTTTTCTCGCCAGTTCCTCCGCGCGCCGCACCATTCCGGTGCCCCGCTCGGCGGCCGGGGTGAGGATGACCTTTGCGCCGAGCGCCTTCATCACCCGTCGCCGCTCGACCGAGAAGGTCTCGACCATGGTGGCGACGAACGGATAGCCGCGGGCGGCGCAGACCATGGCCAGCGCGATGCCCGTATTGCCGGAGGTGGCCTCCACCACAGTCTGCCCGGGCTTGAGCACACCCCGTTTTTCCGCATCGTCGATGATCGCGAAAGCGAGCCGGTCCTTGACGGAAGCCATCGGATTGAAGGACTCGATTTTCACGTAGATCGTCGTGTGCTCTGGCCCGATCTTGTTGAGACGGACCACCGGCGTACGGCCGATCGTGGAAAGAATGCTGTCGTGAATCATGGCGGCTTCCAATTTGCTTATATCCAAAAGCATATAAGCTATGCGCCAGCCGTTGGAAATAATCTTTGTTCCGATTCGTATGCGCTTTGGTTATAACAATGATCACCAATTCCCGAAGCCACATGCCTCACGCTGGCCGGCCTGACCCAAGCACATGAAACTGCAGCAATTACGATATCTCCGCGCAGTCATCGACAACGGCCTGAACATGACCGTGGCCGCCGAGCGCCTCGCGACATCGCAGCCCGGGGTCAGCAAACAGCTCAAACTGCTGGAGCAGGAACTCGGGTTGAGCCTGTTCGTGCGCAAAGGCCGGAGCCTCGTTCGCCTGACCGGCGAGGGCGAACAGGTGGCGCACCACGCAGCGCGCATCCTGCACGAGGTGGAAGCCATCCGCGGTATTTCACCGCATCTCTACTCGGAATCCGCCGGGCGGCTGTCGATCGGCACGACCCACACGCAGGCCCGCTACGTCCTGCCGGAGGTGATCGCCCGGTTCCGGGAGCGCTATCCGGACGTCACGCTGGACCTGCACCAGGGGACGTCGGAGCAACTGGCGGAGATGGCCGACAAGCGGCAGGTGGATTTCGTCATCGCGTCGGAGTCGCGGCAACGTTTTCCGGATCTCGTCGTCCTGCCGTGCTTTCTCTGGGACCGGATCGTCCTCGTCCCGGAAAACCACCCGCTGGCCGACCTGGATCGCCCTCCCTCGCTGGAGGAGCTGGCCGCGTATCCGCTGGTGACCTATGTTTTTAATTTCGAGGGGGAATCCAGCCTGAAGCAGGCGTTCGCGGCGCGCGGGCTCGATCCGCAGGTGGCCTTCACGGCGCGCGACGCGGATGTCATCAAGACCTACGTGGGCATGGGGCTCGGGATCGGCATCGTGGCGCGCATGGCCCAGACGGTACGTTCCCAGGGGGGCCTGGTGGCACTGGAGACCACGGGACTTTTCCCGCGGTGCACGACGTGGATCGGTTTCCGCCGGGATATCGCGTTGCGCAAGTACATGTTCCATTTTTTCGAACTCTTTGCCGCGCATCTGGACGAACATATGGTCAGGGAGGCCCTGGCCTGCCCGACGCAGGAAGAAATCGACAAGCTGTTGGGAGATACACCGCTGCCGCTGCGCGAGTGATGGCGAAGGCGAAGAACGGAAAAAAGGGGTGATGAGCATGGTGAAGCAGATCGGTGCGCGCGTGACGGGCCTGGCCCTGGCGGCGATCCTCTTTGCAACGGGGCCCGCAAGGGCAGACACGCAGGCGGTCGCGGACGACATCCGCACACAATATGAACCCCTTCGGGTCCTTCGGGTGGTGGAAGGGCTGGAACATCCCTGGGGGGTGGCGCTCCTGCCGCAGGGCTATCTCGTGACCGAGCGCTCCGGGCGGCTCAACCTCGTCACCGACGGCGAGATCCGCCGGATTGCAGGCAGCCCCGAGGTGTATGCCTTTCGCCAGGGTGGCTTGCTGGACGTCGTGCTGCATCCCGACCATGCCTCGAACGGCTGGGTCTACCTGACTTATTCGTACGGCGATGCGGACGGTACGGCTACGGCACTCGGCCGGGGGCGGCTCGAGGGCACGCAACTGGTCGATTTCGAGCAGATCTTCGTCCAGGACCGTCTTTCGGAACCGGGGCGGCACTACGGCTCGCGGCTCGCCTGGCTGTCGGACGGCACGCTGCTGATGAGCATCGGCGATCGCGGCTCGAAGCCCTCCCGGGCACAGGACCTGGGCGATCATGCCGGCAAGGTGATTCGGCTCAATGAAGATGGCACCGTGCCCGAGGACAATCCTTTCGTCGGGCGCGACGAAGCCTTGCCCGAGATATGGTCCTACGGTCATCGCAATATCCAGGGCATGGTCGTGGCGGAGGGCGACGTCGTCTGGGTCACGGAGCACGGGCCGCGAGGCGGCGACGAGCTCAATCGCATCGAGCCCGGCAAGAACTACGGATGGCCGGTGGTCAGCAAAGCGCGCGAGTACCGCACCGAGGAACAGTACGGCGAGGCGCGCAGCCGGCCCGGTTACCTCGATCCCGTCTACGAGTTCCTGCCGACACTGGCGCCTTCGGGCCTCGCGCTGGTGACCCGGGAGCAGTTTCCGCGCTGGCGCGGCAACCTGCTCGCCGGCGGTCTCGCCGCCGAACGAATCCGCCGCGTCGTGCTGGAAGACGAGGTGGTGGTCCACGAAGAAGAGTTGCTGCTCGGACTCGTCGGGCGGATCCGCGATGTCCGCGAGGGCGCGGACGGCAGTATCTACGTGCTGACCGACGAGGAGAACGGCGGTCTCTACCGGGTCGAGTCCGCGCGCTGATCCAGGAGTGGCGGCATTGGGCAGTCGAGCGCCGTTGCCGCGTTGCGCAATAACTGCAGCTCGCGGGGGTGGATGCGGCCGTCGTGTGCCGCCACTTCTGCGAGTGTCGCGACCAGCAGGCGGCGCAGCGGCGGATCCATCGCCGCGAGGCGCCGCGCATGCGCGGCGGTTTTCGCACCCGCATTTCTTTGCACAACGCCGAAAGACGGCTCCGGCGACGGCACGGTAAACCCACCGGCGGCGAGCTTCGCCACCCCATGCCGCCACGCCGCGGCTGCCGCCACTTCGTCCGCGTGCCCCACTCGCGCGAGGAGCGCCAGCATGGCCAGTGCACCATCGGCATCCGCGTGTGCCGTGGAGGTTCTCGACAGGCGCGACTCCAGCGCCGCCGCCAGCGTGGCTTCGTAGGGGCTCACGACGCCGTCGAGTTCGACGAGCCGTTGCGCCAGGTGGACGAGATCGTCCCGCCGCGCTTCAGGGAGGTGCTGCAGCGCTGGCGAGGCGAGGTCCAGCAGGGCGAGACGCAGCGTCGGAGTGATCTCTTCGATCGCGTCCCATGTTTCCGCGACCCGGCCCGCGACGATGGCGCCCAAGCGGCTTTCGAGCAGTGCAAGTTGTCGGGTGCGCGCACCGACGTCGGCGTCGAGGAGTATGGCAAGTGCCGTTACGGCGGCGCCTTCCGGTTCCAGCACCGCCGCGTGGAGCGCATCCGGCATGAGCGCCAGCAGGTGTTGCCCCATCGCCAGGTCGACATTGCCGATCGACGCCATCGCAAGCTCGGCTGCGACCGGCCTCGGGGCGGCGGGCGCCGGAGGTGTTACCGGCGGCGGAGGCGCCGGTGGCGGCGGGTCGTCCGGCTGCCAGTGCGGGTCCAGCGCGCGGATGCGTGCGGCGACCGGCGGGTGGGTGGCCAGCAGTCCTGCGAGACTCCGCCGCCCGGTGGCGAACAGCATGTGGCCGATTTCTTCGCCGCGCACCGCGCGCACCGCGGAGGAGAGGGGCGATGCCGCGATTCTCTTCAGGGCATCGGCGAGGCCTGCGGGGTTGCGGGTGAACTGCACTGCTGATGCGTCGGCGAGCACCTCGCGCTGGCGTGACACGGCGGCCTGCAGGATGCGTCCCGCCAGCACCCCGATCGAGCCGAGCACCACGATGGCGAGGCCGGCGGCGAGCAGGGCGGCGCCCGCGCCGGACGCACCGCCCCGGCCGCCCGGGCCGCGTCTCCGGCCGCCGCCCAGGGCCGCGCCGCGCAACAGCAGCCGGCCCGTCATGCTGACGGCGACCAGGCCGAACACGTAGCCCATGAGACGGGCATTGAGCCGCATGTCACCATTCAATATGTGGCTGAACTCATGCCCGACCACGCCTTGCAGTTCATCGCGCGTCAGCCGCTCCAGCGCCCCCCGGGTGACCGCCACTGCCGCGTTGGAAGGCTGCAAGCCGGCCGCGAAGGCGTTGATGCCGGGTTCGTTCTCGAGCACGTAGACCTCGGGGACCGGCAGTCCGGAGGCGATCGCCATTTCCTCCACCACGTTGTGCAGGCGGCGCTTGAGCGGATCCTGCTCGAGGCCGGTGACGCGTTCCCCGCCCAGCGAGACGGCGACGGCGCCACCGCCGCTGCGCAGGCTGCGCAGACGCCAGAGCGAGGCGATGCCGATGAACGCGGCGATGGCCACGGCCGCGATCACGAACACCGCGGGATCGAGCGCGGTGCCCGGGAGTTGCCCCGGGGGGGTGTCGGCGGCCCCGAACAGGAGTGTCAGCACCGCTGCGACCGACAGTGCCACGGCCCCGGCGGCGATGGCGAACGCGCCCAGCAGCCAGCGCGAAAGACCACGCGCCGTGGCTTGCCTGCCGAAGAAGTCCATGCCCGGCCGAGCCCCGTGAGCCGGTCAGCGGCCGCGAATCAAAAGCTGACCTGCGGCACCTGGCGTTTCTCCTCGGACTCGATCTCCAGGAATGCAGCCGGATCGAAGTTGAAGGTGTTCGCGACGAGGTTGTTCGGGAAGTTCTCGCGGGCGTTGTTGTACTGCATGACGCTGTCGTTGAACGCCTGGCGGGCGAAAGCCACGCGGTTCTCCGTGCTGGTGAGTTCTTCCTGCAGCTGCATCATGTTGCGGTCGGCCTTCAGGTCCGGGTAGGACTCCGACAGGGCGAAGAGGCGGCCCAGGGCCGAGGACAGGGCCGATTCGGCACCGGACAGCTCCGCGATCGCGGCCGCGCTCTCCGGATGCGCGGCGGCTGCCTGCAGGCCGGAGACAGCTCGCGTGCGCGCGGCAATGACCGCTTCGAGGGTCTCGCGCTCGTGCTTCATGTAGCCTTTGACGGCTTCTACGAGGTTCGGGATCAGGTCGTAACGCCGCGTGAGCTGGACATCGATCTGCGCGAAGGCGTTTTTCACTGCGTTACGCAGGTTGACGAGCCTGTTGTAGATCGCGATCGCCCAGAGCACGACGGCGGCAAGCACTGCAATCAGAATCCAGAACCCCATGGCGATCTCCTCGGCGCGGTTGGCGTGCCTGAGAATACTCGACCCGCCAGCGGCCTCCAAACGCTGGTTCGCTGTGTCGTCGGAGGACCGCTGCGCCGGGCGCAAAGTGACGCGCAGCGTCACCTGGCGCCCGGCAGCACGGCCTCGGCGGCAGCGGCCTGCGGGCCGTGCCGCCCGCGGGGCGGATCCTGCACGACGAATCGTAAGTAAAATCCGCAGCTTGGACTCGGTCCAGAAGGCGCATGCGTCGTCTGCAGCACCGACCGATTGCGCAACATCGGTACCAGTCGCTTGACAGCATGTTGGCTCTCTGGCATCCGTGGCGTCGCTGACAAAGGCAAACCCGTCGAAAGGCGGGGACGCAAAGCCACCGGTCTAAGGGATCCGAGATCCACGACAGCGGGGTTGCCGGCCATGGAAAACGCGAGCGGGCCAGTCTTGCCCGTGCCCACGAGTGGCGTTTTCCCGGTTGTCCGACCCCCCGGTTCGATGGATGGCGACATCCCCCCGGGCTCAGGTTTGTGTCCCTTCCTGCCGACGATACTCCGAGAGGGGGGATCGATATGGCTAGGGCCAACGGATACAAACTGACCATCTCTGCGTTTATTTCCTTTTCGCTGCTGGCGCTGGGGGGCTGCGGCGGCGAAGAGGAAAGCGTCTCGTCCGCGATCGTGGTGGAAGGGGATTTCCCGATCGTGTTCGCCAAGCGCCAGGTCTCCGCACTGGGCAACCCAACCGATGCGGCCAATTTTGCTGCCGGCGGCGACCTGATGCTCAAGGACCTGTCGTCGCCCAGTGCGCCGCTGGAGAACCTCACCGCCGCCTTCACGCAGGGTGAGGGTGACGTCTCGGATCCGGAGGTGTCATTCGACGGGGAGCGCGTGCTGTTCTCCATGCGGGGCCCCGGCAACCCCAGCTGGAACATTTTCGAACTGGACCTGCCGAGTCGCAGCCTGCGGCGCCTGATCGCCGAGGACGCGGTCGCGAACGCCGGCGACGACATCGATCCGGCTTACCTGCCGGACGGTCGTATCGTGTTCAGTTCCAACCGGCAGCAAAAGTCCCGCGAGCTGCTCGCCGAGCGCAACATCCAGCCTTATGCCTATCGCGACGAATACGAGCGCGAGCGAGTGGCCGCTTTGCACGTGATGGGTGCTGACGGTCAGGACATCCGGCAGATCTCTTTCAACCAGAGCCATGACCGTAATCCCACCGTGCTCGCGACCGGGGAAATCCTGTTCGCGCGCTGGGACCATGTCGGCAACCGCAACCATTTTCCGCTGTTCATCACCAACCCGGATGGCACCAATATCTTCGTGCAGTACGGCGCCTTCAGTCCGGGCAACAGCTTTCTGCATCCGCGGGAGATGCCAGACGGGCGCGTGATGAGCTCCCTCATGCCGCTCTCGGGCACCCGCGAGGGCGGGGCCCTGATGGCGGTTGATATTCGCAATTTCGCCGAATCCGGAGAGCCCGTGCCGGGTGCCGCCGCCGACGCCGTGGGGCAGGAGCAGCTGACGCTGTTCCCGGTGGAAACGGGTCGCGGGCTGTCCGAGTTCGGTCGATACACGACACCCTATCCGCTGTGGGACGGCACGAACCGGGCCCTGGTCAGCTGGTCGCCGCTGCGTCCCGAGATGGAGCTCGACCCGGTCACCGGCCTGGAAGAAGAGGTCGAAGGCCCGCCGCTCTACGGTGTCTACATGTTCGACATCGGTAACAAGAGCCTGCGTCCGATCGCCTTGCCGGAGGAAGGCTGGGCCTACACGGACCCGATCGCCATCCAGGCGCGCCCGGCGCCGAACACCGTCACCGACAAGCCGCTCGACGCCACGCTGGCGGCCGAGGGCATGGGCGTGCTCAACGTGAAGAGCGTCTATGACACCGACGGACTCGGCCTGATGGGCGCGCGCATGCTCGTCGGTGACGAGAGCATTCCGCTGACCACTCCGCCGCCGGACGACACGCGCAGTGCCGTGGCCGATCTCATGACGCTGAAGGACCCGGCGCTCACGTCCGCGGACCAGCGGCCGGCGCGCTTCGTGCGCGTCACGGAGGCCGTGCCGACACCGCCCGGCGTGTCCCGCGAGGCGATCGGTGAGACCAACCTCGAGATGCAGCAGATCGTGGGCTACGCGGAGATCGAGCCCGATGGCTCGTTCCGTATCAAGGTGCCGGCGGACACGCCCCTGGGCGTCGTCGCGGTCGATGCGCACGGCCGTGCGATCCAGGTGCACACCAACTGGCTGCAGGTACGCCCCGGCGAGACCCGAACCTGCAACGGCTGTCATTCGCCACGCCGTGGCAGCGCGCTGAACTCGGCACCGATCGCCGGCTTCCATCCGAACGCGAACTGGAGCGGCGAACTCGGCGAATCGATGGCCGAGACCCGCACCCGGCTCGATCCTGCCGCGCTCGAGTTGAATACCGACCTCGTGTACCAGGACGTGTGGACGGATCCGGTCCAGGCCGGCCGCCCGGCGGATCCGGACCTGCTGATCAGCTATGCGGATCTGCCGCCGGGCGTGCCCGCGCCGGTGGACGGGATCATCAACTATCCCGACCATGTGCAGCCGATCTGGGAGGCCGACCGCGGCGCCGATACCTGTATCGGCTGCCACTTGAGCGACGATCCGGAGGATCCGCTCTCGGCAGGCCTCGACCTGCGCGGCACGACCTCGGGCTCCGGACGGCTGAAGTCCTACGAGGAAATCATGGTCGGGGATCCCATCCTCGATCCGGACACCGGCTTGCCGACGATCAACGTGCGGCCCAACGGTGAGCTGGAACTGGCGCGCGAGGCTCCGCTGGCCAGCAGTGGCGGCTCGCGGGACGGCGCCCGCGCAAGTGCACTGATGGCAAAGCTATTCGAAGCCCCGCTGCGCGCCGGCGGCGAGCGTATCGAGCCGCCCACGGTGGATCACAGTGCCATGCTGAATGCCAGCGAGCTGCGCCTGGTCGCCGAGTGGATCGATCTCGGCGGGCAGTACTTCAACGATCCTTTCGACGACGCCGACAACGACGGCTTCCGAGCCCTTTCCGAGGTGCGCGGCGGGCTGCAGGGGCTTTCCGAGAGCGTTTTCGCGGCCACGGTCCATCCCGTGCTGATGGAACAATGTGCGTCCTGTCACCAGCCCTTCGGCAACACGGGCACGGCGTCGCTCCCGGACGAGCCGTTGAATGTGGGCTTCAGCTCCTCGCGCTACGTGCTGACAGGCAATATCGAGGGCGATTTCAACGTCTCCGTGACGATGGTGGCGGATGTCTGCGACCCGGCGGGCAATGCCCTGCTGCGGCGGCCGACTTCGACCGAGGCCGACGATCCGCCGCACCCGCGCATTGGCGTGGATCCTGCCGATCCTGCATCGGGCACACCCGTGCTCTCGCCGGACCAGCCGGAGTGGCAGGCGATCTTCGACTGGATCGCCGCGGGCGAGTGCGGAACCTAGGAATGGCCTATGCGTAGCACAGGGTGTCGTTCGCTCGCGATGATCACCGTGGTCCTGCTCGGCGGCTGCGGCGGTGAGGTCGAGAATATCCCGGTGTCCGCCACGGGCGGCACCCTGTGCGTCGCGGACTACAGCAACTGCGTGAACCCGATCATGGATGCCGTGGTCAACGGCCGCACGGGGCAAACGACCTGCGCGGCGAGTGGTTGTCACGATGTCGGCGCAGGCTCCGGCGGGGCCTTCAAGATCTTCCCGCAGGCCGAACCCGGCTCAGTGGAAATGATGGCCAATTTCTTTTCGGCAAAGGCCTTCGCGAATCTCGACAATCCGGCGCAGAGCAAGTTGCTGCTCGAGCCGCTGCAGGGTGTCTTCTCGATCTCGGGTACTCACACCGGAGGGGACATCTTCCCCGACGTCGAGGACCCGTGCTACCTCGCGATCCGCAACTGGATCGCGGTACGGGTCGAGGACGAGGAGGCGGCAAGCTGCGGTTTCTGCACTCCGCCGCCCCTGGCCGAGTGCGGGTACTGAACCGTGCACGGGTACGCGCAGCGCGCCGGCCACCCCCTCCAGTGCATCGCGCTGGTCCTGGCGCTGCTGATGCTGTCCGCGGCATTCGCGAACCCCTCTTTTGCCGGCGAGGACGACCGACTCTGGTTGACGGTCACGCGGCCGTACGCCGAGATGCACACCGGTCCCGGGCGGGGCTACCCGGTGTTCAACGTCGTGAGCCGCGGGGAAGCATTCACCCTGCTGCGCCAGCGGGCCGACTGGCTCCAGGTCGAGACTGCGGATGGCAAGCGCGGCTGGATGCATCGGAACACCGTCGAAGGCAGCCAGGGGCCGGGCGGCGAGCGCGTGCAGTTCGGGCGCGCCGGACGGGAGCAATGGCGCGACCGGCGCTTCGAGATCGGTTTCGCCGCGGGAGATTTTTCCGGCGACCCCATGTTCAGCTTCCGTGCCGGCTATCGGGTCGGACCGCATTTCGTCGTCGAAGGCCAGTTGCTGCAGGCTGCGGGAAGCTTCTCCAGCACCAGCGCCTACCACACGAATATCCAGGTGTTGCCGTTCCTGGACGGCCGCGTGACACCGTTCTTCAGTATCGGCGCGGGTCGCATCAGCAACGAACCCAAGAGCACCCTGGTGGACGCGATCAAGGTGGACGAATGGGCGGGCAACGCCGGCATAGGCGTGCGGGCCTGGCTGACACGGCGCTTCATCCTGCGCGGCGACGTGCGCCAGTACGTCCTCACGCGGGACATCAACAACAACGACGACTTCACCGAGATCACGCTGGGATTCTCGGTGTTCTTCTGAGGACGAGCCATGCACGCCGCACTGCGACTGTTTCTTCTCGCGATCACCGCCTGCGCTGCCGGCGGTTGCAGCATGTGGCGCGGCGCGCCTCCTGCAGACGAGCCCGTCGAGGGGCCGGTGCCGGCCGTCATCGATCCGCTGCTCGACCGGCGGGAGATCATCCGTCCGGCCGTGGATACCGAGGACTGGGAAATCGGTTTGTTCGGAGGCATCAGCTCCGTCGAGGACTTCGGCGCCGAGCCGGTCTACGGCCTGCGCGTCGCCTACCACGCCACCGAGGATGTCTTTCTCGAGGGTCGCTACGCGACCTCGTCCGTCAGCGACAGCAGTTTTCGTCGCATCGGCGCGCCGCTCTTCGATACGGAGGAGGAGGACCTGACGGCTTACGACCTTGCAGTGGGCGTGATGGTGTTGCCGGGAGAAGTGTTCCTCGGGACACGGTGGGCGCGGACCAGCGGCGTCTACATGAAATTCGGCGCCGGGAGGCTGGAGTTCGCCGACCGTGACAGCACCAGCTACGCCTTCGGTTTCGGTCTCAAGGTGTTGCCGACCGACTGGTTGAGCTTGCGCCTGGAAGCCCGCGACACGCTCTTCGAATCTGACTTGCTCGGGGAAAACGAGTGGAAACACAACTTCGAAATAAATCTTGGCCTCGGCGTCTACTTCTGATCTCGAGCCTCCTGGCGCTGGGCGGGCTGCCCTCCGTCGTTGCGAGCACTCCCACCGTGAACGTCGGTGCCGAAGCGCCGGATTTCGCCCTGCGCAGCGCGGCGGGTCCGAACCTGCGCCTGTCGGAGCATCGTGGCCAGGTGGTGATGATCAACTTCTGGGCGACCTGGTGCGGGCCGTGCCGGCAGGAAATGCCGCAGCTGGAAGAGATCTTTGCCCGCTATGAGCCGGCCGGTTTCACCCTGCTCGGGGTGAACATCGACGAGGATTCGGCCCGGGCGCTGCGTCTCGCGGAGGAACTCGGCGTCAGTTTTCCGCTGCTGTTCGACGACGCCCAGGACGTGAGCCGGCTGTATGACGTGCAGGCCATGCCGATGACCGTCATGGTCGATCGGAGCGGGACCGTGCGCAGCGTCCATTACGGCTACCGGCCCGGCATGGAGCGGCTCTATCTCGAAGAAGTCCGCGCGCTGCTGCGGGAGGATTGACGATGAGACGCCGGGCCGCACAGCTGCTGCTTTTGTCGATTTGCATCGCGGCGAGCGGATGCGCCGCCCCGCGACCGTGGGTGGCGCCCTTCGAACGCGAGGCGCTCGCCGACCCGCTGATGTCCTTCTCGCGCAATGCGCTGATGGACAAGCACCGGCAGCACGTGTTCGACGTGCGCGAAGGCGGGCGCGGCGCGACGGACGGCGGAGGAGGCGGCTGTGGCTGCAACTGAGGCCATGCGCGCGCCCCTGCGGGCCGGCGTCCGCGGCGGCTTCACCGCGGTCCTGCTGCTGGCCTGCGTGGTCGGATTCGCCGCCACCCTGCCTGAGGATCTGGCCGAGCTCATGTACCACAGTTACGACGGCGGTGGAGTGCAGGTCACCGGTCCGGCGCTGAGCCTGCGCAAGTCCTTCGCCAGCGATTTTTCGGCCTCGGCCACGCACTACGTGGACAGCATCAGCTCCGCGTCGATCGACGTCGTGACGAGCGCCAGTCCCTACACGGAGCGTCGCGAGGAGCTCGGGGTGGGCCTCGACTGGGTGCAGGGCGATTCACTGATGAGCGTCGGCTACATCCGCAGCGAGGAGAGCGATTACGAGTCCGACACGTGGGCGCTCAGCGTGGCGCAGGATTTCTTCGGCGGCATGAGCACGCTCACGCTCGGTTACGTGCGGGGCGACGACCTGGTCTCGCGCGTCGACACGGACTTCGAAGACGAAGTGGAGCGTAACAACTACCAGCTCAGCTGGTCGCAGGTCCTCACCTCGAGGATCGTGGCCAGCCTGGACTATGAGGCGATCCTGGAAACCGGCTTTCTCAACAACCCCTACCGTTCGGCGCGGATCCTCGGGGCGCAGATCCCGGAGCGCTACCCGCGCGCCCGGAACAGCCATACCGTCGCCTTGCGGGGTATCGGCATGGTGGCAGAGGCCACCTCGCTGGAACTCGGCTATCGCTGGTACCGGGACACATGGCAGGTCCAGGCACACACGCTGGAGGCTGCCGCCGCGCGGCGGATCACGCCGCGCCTAAGCGCCGAGCTCACCTATCGCTACACGACGCAGGACGCGGCGTCCTTCTACGCCGACGACTTCGACGCGGAGTTCGAGTTCATGGCGCGGGACAAGGAACTGTCCACCTTCGACAGCCACACCCTGGGCGCCCGCCTCACGTGGGACTTCGGCGCGCGCCTCGGACCCCTGAGTCGCAGCTCGGTGAGCCTGGGTTACGACCTCATCCGTTTCGATTACGACGATTTCACGGACATCCGCAATGGTGAACTCTATGGATTCGACAGCCATGTATTCCAGGTCTGGTTCGGCGGCTGGTTCTAGCCGGCGCGCGCGCAGCTGCATCGTGCTGCTCGCGGCATGCTTCGCCTGTGTGGCGGCGCTTCTTCCGGCGCATGCCGAGGAGACCGCGGCGGACGCCGAGCTGCGGGCGCTCAAGCAGGAGCTCGTGGCGCTCAATCGCGAATTGTTCCTGCTGGAAGAGGAGCTCTTGTTCCCGGCCAGCACGCAGGTCGCGGTGTACCTGTCGCTCGACGTCGGCAAGTATTTCGCGCTCGATGCGGTGGAACTGTCGATCGACGATCGGCAGGTTGCCAAGTATCTCTACACGGAGCGCGAGCTTGACGCATTGCGGCGCGGCGGGGTGCATCGCCTCTACGTCGGAAACGTCAAGAGCGGTTCGCACGAGCTGGTCGCAGTGCTCACGGGACGCGGACCGCAGGGTCGCGAATATCGCCGGGCCACCAGCCTGGACTTCGAGAAAGGGCTCGGTCCGCAGCAACTCGAACTGGTCCTGAGCGACAGTGAAGCGCTCCAGCAACCGGACTTCGTCGTCCGTGCCTGGGAGTAGCCGGGCCGCACCATGCGATATCGCCTCATCCTCACCGGGGTCATGCTTTCTGCGGCGCTGCTCAGCGCGGCGGCGGGCGTGCCTGCCAGCGAGGCGCCGCCGACGGTGCGCGACCTGGCGTGGGGTGAAGTCCTGTTCGAGCATTACCAGGGGCAACGGATGGAGGCCCTGGTGCGTTTGTCGGCCGGCCAGGCACGTGGCGAGCTGGCGCACCACGGTGCGGAGGCCGAACTGCTCAAAGGTGGCCTCTATCTCGCGTGGGGACTGCGCGATGAGGCCGCGGAGATATTCAGGGCGCTGCTGTCCGGCGCGGCGCGTCCGGAGCAGCGGGATGCAGCCTGGTACTGGCTGGCGCGCATCCATCACGAGCGCGGCGAACATGCGCGCGCTGCCGCGGCCCTGGACAGCATCGTTGCGTCGTTGCCGGCGAACATGCAGGCCGACCGCGTCGACCTCGAAAGCCGCGTGCTGATCGCGTTGGGCCGCAACGCCGACGCCGCCGAGCTGCTCGCCGGGAGTGTCCAGCCGGGAACCTGGCGTGGCTTCGCCGAGTTCAACCGGGCTGTGGCCCTGGCCCGCGCGGATCGCCTCGACGCCGCATTGCCGATCCTGCAGAAGCTGGGAGAGGAGCGGGCTGGCGATCGCGAAAGCGCGGTTCTGCGCGACCGTGCCAACCTGGCGCTCGGCCTGGCGAGACTGGATGCGGACGATGCGGCTGGTGCCCGGGCAGCTCTCGATCGGGTCAGTCTGGACGGACCCTACGCAGCGCGGGCACTGCTCGCCGCCGGCTGGGCAGAGGCGCAAAGGGAAAACTATCGAGGCGCGCTCGGCCCCTGGACTGCGCTGACCGCGGCGGCCGACTTCGACGGCGCCGCGCTGGAGGCCATGCTTGCGATTCCCTGGGCATGGCACCAGCTCGACGAGAACGGCGAGAGCGTGGCGGGCTATGAGCGCGCTGCGGCAGCCTGCGACGCCGAACTGCTGCGCTTGGGCGCGGCGCGGTCGCTCGCGCGCGGCGAGGCGCTGCTGTCCATCGCCCTCGCCGACCAAGATCCCGCCCAGGTCGATGGCCCCCTCGCACCGTACCTTTATGCCCTTGCGGCGGATCATCCCTTCCGCGCAGTGGCGTCCGATCTTCGCGACCTGGCAGAGCTGCGTGAAAACCTGCTGACTTGGCGGCACAGCCTCGCGGCGCTGCGTGACATGGTCGAGACGCGTCGCGCCCGCTTCGAGCAAGTGGCGCCGCGTGCCGAGTTCCGTCTCGAACAGGATCGTCTCGGCCCGCTGCGTTCGCGTTACGCGGCCGCCGAGGCACATCTCGCCAAGCTTCGGACAAGCGGCACGCAGGCCGCCCTTGCTACACCCGCCGAGCAGCAACTGTTGTCGCATCTCGAAGTCCTGGAGAAGCGGATCCTGGCCTTGCCGGACGGAGCCGACCGCGAAAACCTGCAAGCGCGCCATGCGCGTCTGGCAGGTGCCATGCACTGGCAGCTCAGTCACGCCTGGCCGAAGCGTGTCTACGCGGCCGAGCGCGCTCTCGCGAACGCAAGGCGCGAACTCGAGGCGGGCGAGGCTGCACGGGAGAGTCTCACCGCGGCACTGGCGGCGGGGCCGGCCGGATTCGAAGGCTTCGATGCCCGTATCGATGCCGCTGCGGCGCGTGTCGAGAACCTGCTGCGGCGCGTCGAGCAGGACCAGGGACGCCGTGCCGAAGCGTTGCGCGCGCTCGCGCTGGAAGAATTGCACGCGCGGGAACAGCGCGTCGCCGCCTACCTGGGCCAGGCCAGGTTCGCCCTCGCCGCGGCCTACGACCAGGCGCTCCAGCCACGGGCGGCTCGCGAGAGCTTGCCGGGACCGGCCACGGAGAATTCCCCGTGAGCGTCGCGGCGCTGATAGTCATGGCTGGCCTGTGGCCCTTCGCGCGCGCGCCCGAGCCGGCGGTTGCCACGGTCGCAGACATCGACGCCACTGTCACGGCACCGAATGCGGCCCCGCCCCCGCCCGACCCGGCGGCCGCCGCTGACGCCTATGCCGCGTTCCTGGATTCGCCCGCCGCGGCGGATCCCGGGATGCGCCTGACGGCATTGCGTCGGCTTGCTGACCTGCGCCTGGAGTCTGCCGAGGTCGCGCTCATGGAGGGTGCGTCCCCGCATGTCGACCTGGCGGAGGCGATCCGTCTGTATCGCGACCTGCTCGGAGATCCCGCGCTCGGCGGCGCGGATCCCGAGTGGCGGGATCACTGGCGCTACCAGCTGGCGCGCGCGGAGGCGATGGCAGGGCGCGACGGGGATGCGGAGGCGGTGCTCGAGGCACTGGTGGCTACCCGCCCGGCATCTTCGCTGGCCCCCGAGGCCTGGTTCAGGATCGGCGAGATGCGCTTCATGGCGCGCGACTGGATCGCCGCGGAACAGGCCTATCTCGAGAGCCTGGCGCTCGAGCCGGCGGGCCCTTTTGCGGAACAGTCGCGCTACAAGCTCGGCTGGGCCCTGTTCAAGCAATCACTGCACGAGCAGAGCTTCACCCCGTTCGCCACCGTCATTGGCGAACGCCTGAACACGACCGATCTCGAGGCGCTGGATCGCGCGGGGCGGGAGCTCGTCGACGACAGTTTCCGCGCCATGGCGATCGGCTTCTCCGCCCTCGAGGGTGCCGCCACGGTCGATCGGTGGCTCGACGGCCGGGATGCGCCGGACCCGGACTGGGCCTGGCGTGTCTATGAACGGCTGGGCGCGATGTACGTCGAGCAGCAACGCTGGACGGATGCGGCCGCCGCCTACAGCGCCTGGGCGGTGCGCGCCCCGCTGGACGATATGGCGCCGGTGTTGCAGGCCCGGGCCATCGATGCGCTGTCGGACGGCGGCTTCACGGGCGAGGCCCTGGCCGCGATGGAAGTGTTTGCCGCCAATTTCTCGCGTCACCGGGCGTGGTGGCAGGGTCGCGATCCGGCCGCTCACGGGAGGGTGGCGGAACGCCTGAAAGTGAGCCTCGACACCCTGGCCGCGCATCATCATGCCGCGTTCCAGGCAGGAGAGGGCAGCGCGGCGGTGGCGGCGGACTGGTATCGCCGCTGGCTCGAGGAATTCCCGGCAGCCGCCGAGGCGCCCGAGCGTCATTTTCTGCTCGCCGAGTTGCACTACGGCGAGGGTGCGCTCATGGCGGCCGCCCAAGCCTACTGGGCCGTGGCCTACGGCTATGGGGAGCATCCCGGCGCGGCGGAGGCCGGTTATGCGGCGGTGGTCGCGCGGCGTGACATGGCCGCCTCGGCCGCTGCCGACGACAGCGGTGTTGCCTCCACCACGTCCGCCTCCGTGGTCGAGGCCGCGCTGGCGTTTTCCGACACTTTCGCCGCGGACCCCCGCGCACCGCAGGTCGAACTCGAGGCCGCCGAGCGCCTCATGAAGCTCGGTGAACTCGAGTCTGCGCGGGCGGCCTCCGCCCGCGTGCTGGCGCGGGAATCGGTCGACGCCGCGACCCGCTCGGCCGCATTGCTGGTCAGTGCGCACGCCGCCTTCGACCTGGGGGCTTACGCGCTCGCGGAGACCGACTACGCGACCTGGGAAGCCGAGCGAGCCGTCGCTGTCGAGCCGGGCGGCAATCCCGACGACGCCGACCCGCAACTCGCCGCCACGGTGCGCGAACGGCTGGCGGCGAGCATCTACCGCCAGGGCCAGGCCGCTGCTGAAGCGGGCGAGCTTGCCACGGCGGTCGCGCACTTCCAGCGGATCGCCGCGGCGGCGCCGTCCAGCCCGGCGGCCGCCACCGGCCAGTACGATGCGGCTGCGTTGCTGTTCAGTGCGGCGGAATGGTCCGCCGCTGCCGCGGCCTACGAGAGCTTCATCGGCGGCTGGCCTGGGCACGCCCTGGCGGCGGCGGCGCAGGTCAGTCGCGCAGCCGCGCTGGTCGAACTCGGTGACGCAAAGCGCGCCGCGCCGGCGCTTGCCGCGGTGTCCCGCCTGCCAGCTGAAAGCGAAGAAGTCCGCCGCGCCGCCCTGTGGCATGCAGCGGAGCTGTACGCCGAGGCCGGCGACGCCGAGCGGGCCGACCAGGCGTTGCGCGACTACCTGGAACGCTTTCCGACACCCTGGGATGCGGCCCTCGAAGCGCGTCACCGCCTGGCCGAGAGTGCGGACATGCGCGCGGACCATGCGGCGCGGGCGCGCTGGCTGGAATCGATCGTCAGCGCGCACGAGCAGGCCGGCGAGCTGGCCAACGCCCGCAGCCGGACACTGGCGGCCGCGGCGAGCCTGGAACTGGCGATGCCGGTCGTCGAGCGCTTCACGAGCTATGCGCTCGACCTGCCGCTCGAGAAAACGGTGCCGGAGAAGGCGGCCCGGATGCGTGCGGCCGTCGACAAGCTGGGTACGGCGGCCGATTACGGTGTGGCCGAGGTGACGACCGAGGCCGCGTTCCGGATGGCGGAGATCTATCGCGGCATGGCGAGTGCGTTGCTGGACTCACCGCCGCCGCCCGACCTGGACGAGGACACGCTCGAACAGTACGTGATGCTCCTGGAGGAGCAGGCCTTCCCCTTCGAGGAAGACGCCATCGCCATCCACGAGGCCAATGCGGCGCGGGCCCGCGCTGGCCTTTACGACCGCTGGGTGATTGCCAGTTTCGAGACGCTGGCGGAACTCGTGCCGGCCCGCTGGAACCGCAAGGAGACCGGAGAGCATGTTGTCGAACTGCTGCGCTAGCGAGCTGCGGGGACTGCCGGGAATCCGGCGGGCCGCTGTCGGAACCGCCGCGATGGCGATGCTCCTGCTCGCCGGGTGCGCGACCTTGCCCGGCGCCGGTGACGATCTGTCCGGCGACCCGCGGTTCGACCGCGCCGCACGCGCCCTGCAAGCCGGGGTTGCGGACGAGGCTGAACATTTGCTGGACGGACTGGCGACCGATTATCCGCAGCTGTCCGGGCCGCTGTTGAACCTGGGCATCCTGCACGCCTCCGCGGACCGCCTCGAAGCAGCGGAGGCGGCCTTCAGGGAAGTCCTCGAGCTGGCGCCCGGCGACGCCGTGGCGCATGCGGAACTGGGGATCGTGCTGCGCCGGCAGGGCCGCTTCGACGAAGCGGATGCAGCCTATCGCGAGGCACTCACGCTGCAACCCGACTATGCGCTGGCGTGGCGGAATCGCGGTGTGCTGCTGGATCTCTACCTGGGTCGGCCCACCGAGGCGCTGCAGTGCTACGAACGCTACCTCGATCTCGTCGGCGGAGGCGAGGCCGACGAGCAGGTCGCGCGCTGGGTCGCCGAACTGCAGCTGCGCAGCACTTCACGGGTGGCGACGAGATGAACGTTCGCAGGCCATACATCGCATCGATTGTCCTGCTCATCGCCGCGAGCGGTGCGCCTTTGTCGCTGGCCGCCGAGGAGGAGCGGCTCGAGCTGGAGACCGCCAAGGTCACCGGCAATCGCGAGCTGCCGCGGATCATGGCCATCGTGCCGTGGAAGAAGGCACCGCCCGGCGAGTTGCCGGGGCGCCCGGCGCGGAGCCTGCTGGACGAGGCATTGAGCCCTGTCGATCGGCTGGTGATGAGACGCGAAGTTCGCCAGCGCGAGGCGCTGCAGGCCGCGCGTGAGGAACATTTTCAGGTCCCGGACGGCACACGCCGACCGGCAGTCAGTGAGGAGGAGTGAGTGATGGATGTTTACACGACGATAGTCGGTTTCTTTCAACAGGGCGGGGTGTTCATGTACCCCATCGTGATCGTGCTCGTGCTCGGGGCGGCCATCGCGATCGAGCGATACGTCTACCTGTCCGCGACGGGGGCGAGCAACCGCAAGCTGTGGCTGCAACTGATGCCCATGGTCAAGGCGGGCAAATACGCGGAGGCGATGACCGTCGCCGGACGCTCCAAGCTGGCCATCGGCAACATCCTGTCCTACGGGCTGTCGCGCCTCGGCACGGCCCGGCGGCGCGATGACGTCGAGAAAGCCATGGAGGAGAGCCTGCTGGAGACCCTGCCGCGGATCGAGAAGCGCACGCATTACCTCGCGACCTTCGCGAACATCGCCACGCTGTTGGGCCTGCTCGGCACGATTATCGGGCTCATTCGCGCTTTCACCGCGGTGGCGGCGGCGAATCCGGCCGAGAAAGCCGACATGCTCTCCGCGAGTATTTCGGTGGCGATGAACACCACGGCGTTCGGCCTGATGGTGGCGATCCCGCTGCTGCTGGCGCACACGGTGTTGATGAGCAAGACCACGGAGATCGTCGACAGTCTCGAGATGGCCGCGGTGAAGTTCCTGAATGCCGTGACCGAACCCGGTGGCGCGCAGCCGAAGGCGACGGGCGCCTGAGATGCGCATGCTGAAGCGCCGCCGGCGACAGCGCGAGCCGGGCGAACTGGACATCACCGCCTTCATGAACCTGATGGTAGTGCTGGTCCCGTTCCTCCTCATCACGGCGGTGTTCTCGCGGATCGCTGTCCATGAGCTGAGCCTGCCCGGGCCGAGCGCGGAGACCACCGCGGCCGAGGAGACCGGGCTCAATCTCGAGGTCGTCGTCCGCGAAACGGCGCTCGAGGTCGGCGACCGGCGCAGCGGCCTGTTGCAGCGGTTCGAGGCGGACAGCGACGGGCGCTTCGATTATGCGGCGCTGTCCGAATTCCTCGCCCAGGTGAAGCTCAGGCATCCCGATACGCGCGAAGCCATGATCCTGCTCGAACCGGACATCGACTATCAGCGCCTGGTGGACGTGATGGATACGCTGCGCGTGGCCCGGGTCGAGCAGGGTTCGGCCGAGTTGTTCCCGGACATCTCCATCGGTGACGCGCCGCCGCCGGCGGGAGGTCGGAAATGAAAGCATCGCATCGCGCGCGCCGCATGGAGGCGCATCACAAGCGTCGGCGCGGGGCTCCGTTGAGCCTCGTCTCGCTGATGGACATCTTCACGATTCTGGTGTTCTTCCTGCTCGTCAACTCCTCCGACGTGCAGCAACTCACCACGCCGAAATCGATGCAGATGCCTGATTCGCTGGCGCAACAGCCGCCGCGGGAAACCGTCGTGGTCACCGTCGGCACCGACGCGATTCTAGTGCAGGGCGAAGTGGTGGCCGTTACGGCAGATGTCATGGCGGCCGATGCCGACTTCATTCCGGCACTCGCCGCGGCGCTCGAGCAGTTGAGTGCGCGTCGTTTGCGGGCCGATGAGGCTTTGTCTCCGGAAGTGACCATTCTCGGCGACCGCGACCTGCCCTACCGGTTGCTGCGCAAGGTCATGGTGACCTGCACCCGCGCGGACTACGGGCGCGTTTCGCTGGCCGTCGTGCAACGCAGCGCTGACGCTGCCTGAGGGAGGCTGTATGACGACGACCGCCATACGTTGGACGGAGCTGCCCTGGAGCCTGGATCCGGTCGTGGAGCAGCGCTTTCGGCGCATCACCGGCCGCACGGCGCTGGTGGCGCTGTTGCTGGGTCTGCTCGTGCCCTGGCTGCCGATTCCCGAGCGCGATTCCCTGCTGCCGCCGGAAGTGCCGGAGCGCTATGCGCGCCTGCTGATCGAACGCGCGCCGCCACCGCCGCCCCCTGTGACGGCGCCCGAACCGGAACCCGAGCCGCAGCCGGTGGTCGAGGAGCAGGTGGCCGCGGTTCCCGATCCCGTGCCTGATCCGCGACCGGAGACCCCCGCGCCGCCCGTGCCCAGCGCGCGCGAGCGTGCGGCCAGCAAGGGCGTCATGGCATTTGCGGACACCCTGGCCGACCTGCGTGCCAGCGACGCGGTGGCCGCGGCCACGAATACAGACGGCCTCGCGGCCGGCGCCGGAGAGACCCGGCACAATGAGCGCAGTGTCATTACCGCGCAGGGTGGGCGAGCCAGTGGCGGTATCAACACGGCCGGGCTGTCGCGCAACACGGGTGGCACGGGTCTGGGCGGACGGACGGTGACGCAGGTCAGCGCGCCTTCGGGCGGCGGCGGCGGTGCGGGCGCGGGCAGCGGCAGCGGCCGGGGCGGCGATGGTCTGAATGCCCGCAGTCGTGAAGAGATCGAACTGGTCTTCGATCGCAACAAGGCCGCCATCTACGCGCTCTACAACCGGGCGTTGCGCAGTGATCCCACGCTGCGGGGCCGGCTGGTTCTCGAGTTGACCATCGCGCCCGATGGCGAGGTGACCGACTGCAACGTGGTGTCCTCGGAACTGCTTGATGCGGAATTCGAGCGCCGGCTCGTGGCACGAGTGAAAATGTTCCGCTTCGAGGACAAGGACGTGGCGACTGTGACGACCACCAAGCCGATCGAGTTCTTCCCCGCGTGACGGCCAGGTGGGATCGCCAGCGGCGCGCCCCGGCCCTGGCGGGACTGGTGCTCGGGCTGGTCATGCCGTGCGGGGCGTTCGCCGAGCCGCTGCCGCGGCTGGCAGCGACGCTGGTCACGCCGGGTCATGCCGCGGCCCTGCTGGAGTCGACGGCCGGCCAGGCGTGGACCGTGCCGGGTGAGTCCGTCGGCGATTGCCGACT
The DNA here is from genome assembly GCA_964441585.1 of uncultured Thioalkalivibrio sp. Classification (GTDB taxonomy): domain Bacteria; phylum Pseudomonadota; class Gammaproteobacteria; order Steroidobacterales; family XN24; genus XN24. The sequence goes on along the minus strand of CAYTXS010000016.1, from coordinate 2,733 downwards.
CCTGCACGTCGATGCGAGCAGCGCCCGGCTGGCTTGCGGGATGGCGGAACGCCAGCTGCGACTCGCGAGCGGTACTGCGGGCGGCCCCCATCCGCTGACGGCGGAAGCGTTCAGGCCGACGATGCACAGTGTCCGGCTTCCGCCGGCCGCGCTGCGCGCCATCATGCAGAACCCCCAGGCGAGCGCCCTCGGCATCGATCTCGTGCCCATAAGCCGGGCCGGAGAGGTGATCGGCTGGGCCGTCGCGCGTCTCGAGCCCGGCAGCCCGGTGAGCGCGACCGGTTTGCAGCTTGACGACGTGGTGGTGGCCGTGGATGGTGCGCCGGCCCGGCAGCCGGAGGCCTTCATGGCGGCACTCCGGGGGCTGCCGGATGCGGACAGTTTCGTTCTGGAACTGCTTCGCGCGGGACGTCCCACCTCTCTGCTGGTGGCGGTAGCGGAGCCTTTCTGACGCTGATCGCCCTGGATTGGCTTCAAAACCTTTGCGCGCGGCGCCTTCTGGCGGCAGACTATGCCAGCTGTCACGGGGGGCAGTTCCGCATCAAAGGAGTCGGGAAAATGGAAGAAATCACGGGCCTGCTCAACAAGGACAACATGGATGCGCTGGTGGCGGCGGTCTCCGCCTTCGGCCTGAAGTTGCTCGCGGCCATCGTCGTATTCGTCGTCGGCCGCTGGCTGGTGGGCCGTGTGACCCGGCTGCTGGAGGCCGGCATGAAGCGCGCGAACACCGATCCGACATTGATCGGTTTCTTCCGCAATATCATCTACTTCGGCCTGTTGACCATGGTCGTCATCGCTGCGGTCGGCCAGCTGGGCGTGCAGACCACGTCTTTCATCGCCGTGCTCGGTGCCGCCGGCCTGGCCATCGGCCTGGCCCTGCAGGGTTCGCTGGCGAATTTTGCGGCCGGCGTGCTGATGATCATTTTCCGTCACTTCAAGGCGGGAGACTACGTCGAGGTCGCGGGGGTGGCCGGCTCGGTTGTCGATCTGCACCTGTTTACGACGACCCTGCGGACGCCGGACAACAAGATCATCGTCATCCCGAATGCCCAGGTGACTGGCGGCACGATCACCAATTATTCCGCGCTGGACACGCGCCGGCTCGACCTCGAGTTCGGTGTCAGCTACTCCGATGACCTCGATCATGTGAAACGCGTGATCAAGGAAGTGCTGGATGCAGAGGAGCGCCTGCTCGAGGACCCTGCGCCGACCATCGGTCTGTTGACGCTGGGCGACAGCAGCGTGAATTTTGCCGTGCGCCCCTGGGTGCGCAGCAGCGATTACTGGGGTGTGTATTTCGATCTGCAGGAAGCGATGAAGAAGCGCTTCGACAAGGAAGGCATCAGCATTCCGTTCCCGCAGCGGGATATGCACGTCTACCAGGTGGCGTCCTGAGGCGGCGCCGTCAGGCCGAGTGGTCGGGGTGGGGAGATTCGAACTCCCGACCTTCTGCTCCCGAAGCAGACGCGCTACCAGGCTGCGCTACACCCCGTCGACGGTCATCGGAACCGCTTTACTAGGCCGTTCTTTCAACGGCAATGCGCGCCAGGGATGCCAGGGCATCGCGAAACGGCGATTCGGGAAGCGCCGCCAGTGAGTTCACGGCGGCCTCGGCCTGCTCGCGCGCAAGCCGGGCAGTGTAGTGTAGCGATCCGGTGGATTCAATAGCGTCGCGGATCGAGTCGAGCTCTTCGAGGCCGCCCTGCTCGATGGCACGCCGGATCGTCGCCCGCTGCGCAGCGCTACCCTCGCGCATGGCATGGATCAGCGGCAACGTCGGCTTGCCTTCCGCGAGGTCGTCACCCATGTTCTTGCCCATCTCTGCCGTTGCGCCGCCATAGTCCAGCGCATCGTCCACGAGCTGGAAGGCGATGCCGAGGCGCATTCCGTAGTCCGCCAGAGCGGCCTCGGCGTCCTCGTCGGCGCCCGCGAGTATGCCGGCCACCCGCGCACCGGCTTCGAACAGCTTGGCCGTCTTGTTGCGGATGACTTCGAAATAACGGTCTTCGTCCGTGTCCGGGTCGTTGCAGTTCATCAACTGCAGGACTTCGCCCTCTGCGATCACGTTGGTGGCGTGAGCCATCACCTCCATGAGCCGCATTTCGCCGATCTGGACCATCATCTGGAAGGCGCGGGAGTAGAGGAAGTCGCCGACCAGCACGCTGGCCTCGTTGCCGAACACCGCGTTGGCGGTGTCCCGGCCGCGGCGCAGGTCCGAGCCGTCCACCACGTCGTCGTGCAGCAGCGTCGCCGTATGTATGAACTCCACGATTGCCGCGGCCTGCACGTGGGCGCCGGCTGCGTAGCCACAGGCACGTGCCGCCAGCAACACGAGCAAGGGCCGAAGCCGCTTGCCGCCACCGGTGACGATGTGATGGGCGACCTGGTTGACCAGCATGACGTCGCTGCTCAGGCTGTCGGCGATGCATCGATCCAGGTCCTGCAGGTCCCTGGCCACCAGCACCCTGATCTGCTCGAGTGACAGCAAGGCCGGGATTCTTTCGGGATCGGGGGCGGTCAGTGGTGTGGACATGTTCGCTCTTGGCGCTGAGTCGGGCGTCGTGTGCCCGGACGGGATATTATCCCGGATTGCGCGATAACTCGCAGATTCGATTTTTACGGGCGGCCGGATTCCCCCTCCTAAGGTTTGACCCGCGGGGCCGAAATCCATAGAATAGCCGGCTTTCTCCGGGCCAATCCGGCCTGGACGCGTGTTTATGGGAGCATCCATGT
>CAYTXS010000015.1:0-26855 GCA_964441585.1 uncultured Thioalkalivibrio sp. | reverse complement strand
GACGGCATGCACTTCTTCCCCTCTTCCGAGGCACCGAACCACCGCGGCGTGATGTGCCTCAACCACGAGTACATCGATCCCTACAAGCTGTTTCCCCGTGGCGCCTGGGTTGCCGAGGGCCCCCGCCCGGGAGAGCAGATTCGCAAGGGCATCGCCGCCCACGGCGTCTCGGTCGTCGCCATCGAGCGAGGCGCGGAGGACGGGAACTGGCGCATCGTGAAAAGCCATCTCAATCGCCGCATCACGCCGGAAACGCCCGTCGTGTTCTCGGGGCCCGCACGCGGCTCGGCGCTGCTGCGGACGAAATACAGCCCGGACGGCACACGCACGCGCGGCACTCTGAACAACTGCGCGAACGGCCATACGCCCTGGAACACGTATCTCACCTGCGAGGAGAACTGGGCAAGCTACTTCGCCGCGGGCAAAGAGACGTCGCGGCGCGAGTTGCGCCGCTACGCGGTGTGTGAGCACAGCGATCGCTATGGCTGGGACCAACCGGCCATCCGGCCGGGCGGTCGCTACGACGAACCCACCGCGAGCGAAACGAACCCGGATCCTTACCGCCGCTTCGCCTGCGGCGAGGAACTCGGCGCGGATACGACCGAGGACTATCGCAACGAGCCCAATTGCCAGGGCTGGGTGGTCGAGATCGACCCCTTCGACCCGGATTCGACCCCAGTGAAACGCACCGCGCTGGGCCGCTTCGCGCATGAGGGCTGCACCGCCGCCCCCGCGCGCGAGGGCGAACCGCTGGTGTTTTACTCGGGCGACGACGCCATGAACCAGTACATGTTCAAGTTCGTCACGCGCGAACGCTATGCGGCAACCACCGCGGGCGGACACATGCTGGATTCCGGCACCCTGTACGCGGCCCGTTTCGACGCCGACGGTCACGGCGCCTGGCTGGCGCTCGATCTCGCCGATCCGGTCTTCGAGTCGGCCGTCGCCTGTGCCATAAAAGATCCGCGCAGTGTCTGGCCGGGTGGGCACTACGATGATTTCGCGGGGTTCAGCGACCAGGCCGACGTGCTGGTGAACGCGCGCCTCGCCGCCGACGTGGCCGGCGCCACGCCGATGGACCGGCCGGAGTGGTGTGCGATCCACCCGCAGACCGGCGAGGTCTACCTTTCATTGACGAACAACGAAAACCGCGGCGCCGCCGATCCTTCGGCCGAGGAGCCCCGGCCCGTGCCGCCCGACGCCGCCAATCCCCGCCTGGCCAGTGAATTCGGCCACATCATCCGCTGGCGCGAGCAGGACGGCCGGCATGACGCCACACGGTTCAGCTGGGAGATTTTCGTGCTGTGCGGGCCGCCGGACGACAGCCGCACGCTGGCGGGCGAACCGCTGGACGCGGACAACATGCACGCCAGTCCCGACGGGCTGCGCATCGACTCCCGCGGCCTGTTGTGGATCCAGACGGATATGGGCGACACGCAGCAGGCGAAGGAGCATGCGCGTTTCGGCAACAACCAGTTGCTCGCCGCGGATCCGGACAGCGGCGAGATCCGCCGCTTCCTGCAGGGCTGCCGCGGTCAGGAGATCACCGGCATCACCGCCACGCCCGATGAGCGCACGTTGTTCATCAACCTGCAGCATCCGGGGGAAGGCTCGGAAGCCACGCCGATCCTCGCCTCGACGTACCCCGACGGTCCGAGATCGCGCGGGCGGGGGCGTTCCTGCATGCTCGTGATCAACAAAGACGACGGCGGCGTCATCGGGACCTGAGCGGGTCCAGCCCGGTTCGATCCCGATTCGGTCGGCACGGGAGCGCAGGCGCAGTCGGCGCGCCTTGCTCCCGCGACGACGAGGGTGGAATAATCCCGCGCAACAAGAGCCGGGGGCGCCGCACGTGATACACCATCGATTTTTCCTGGCGGCCGCGCTCGGGCTGTTGCTCGTACTGATGTCCGGTTGCGCCCAGAACGCCAGAGTCGCCTCGACGTGGCACGGGGATCGCGTGACCGAACCTGTTGACGGAATCCTGGTCGTCGCGGTCGGCAACGATCTCACCCACCGGCGCATGTTCGAAGATCGCATCGTGCGCGAGCTGGCTGCCGGCGGTAACACGGCCTGGGCCAGCAGCCGTCGCATCGACTCCACCACGCCTCTCCGACGGGAAAGTATCGAGCAGGCGGTGCGGGACACGGGCGCCAGGCTGGTCGTCGTCACACGCCTCTCCAATCAAGAGACCGAATTCGTCGAGTCACGCGAGCAAGGTGGAATAAAGGCACGTCGTCGCCACGACACGCCGCTGGATTTTTTCCGCTACGACTACACGCTCGTCGAGCCTGCCGACTATCTCGTCGCGAGGAGCGCGGTGAACCTCGCCACCGACGTGTATCGCGTCGAGACGGGTGCGCTCGCCTACAGTCTCGACACGTCCATCCCGCCGCGCGATACGCGCATCGAGATCATCGATGAGGCGGCCCTCGCCATCGCCGCGCGATTGCGCAGGGACGGGCTGGTCCGCTGAACAGGCAGGGGCGCCGCTGATGTCTCTCGATCCCATCGTCCTGTTCTTCATCTTGGGTCTCGCAGCCGGGCTGATGCGCTCAGAGCTGCGCCTGCCGGGCGCGATCTACGAGTTTCTCAGCGTCATCCTGCTGCTGGCCATCGGACTGAAGGGCGGCGTGGAGCTGGCCCAGCAGTCGCTCGGCACCCTGTTACCCCAGATGGTGGCCGTCGTTTTGATGGGGTTTCTACTGCCCGTGGTCGCCTACCCGGCATTGCGCATGCTCGGGCGCCTCAAGCGGGCGGATGCCGCCTCCATTGCTGCGCACTACGGTTCCGTAAGCGTCGGCACCTACGCCGTCGCCGTGGCCTGGCTGGCATCGCGCGAGATCAGTTTCGAGGCTTACATGCCGCTGCTGCTCGTATTGCTGGAGATGCCGGCGATTCTCATCGGCATCATGCTGGCCCGCGGTGTCTCCGCCGACACCAACTGGAAACGGCTCGGTCACGAGGTCTTCCTCGGCAAGAGCATCGTTTTGCTCCTGGGCGGACTGCTGATCGGCTGGGCGGCGGGACCGGAGGCCCTGGAGCCGGTCGGCGGCCTGTTTTTCGGCCTGTTCCACGGCGTGCTGGCGCTGTTCTTGCTGGAGATGGGCCTCGTCGCAGCCAGCCAGGTCGGCAGCCTGCGCCGCCACGGCGTTTTCCTATTGGTGTTCGGCATCGCCTTTCCGCTATTCGCCGCCGTAGTGGGCGGCGTGCTCGGCCTGCAGATCGGGCTGTCGATCGGCGGCACGACGCTTCTTGCCACGCTCGCCGCGAGCGCGTCGTACATCGCCGTCCCGGCCGCCATGCGCCTGGCCGTACCCGAGGCCAATCCGACCCTGTCGCTGACCGCTTCCCTGGGCGTCACCTTCCCCTTCAACATTCTCGTCGGCATCCCGCTTTACCAGAAACTCGCGGCGTTGCTGCACGGTTCCGGAGGCTGACATGAACGCAGATCCCCGCAAGCTCGTGACCATCATCACGGAAGCGGCCATCGAACGCCGCCTGCTCGACGACCTGAAACGCCTCGGGGCCCACGGCTACACGGTCAGCGATGCGCGCGGCGAAGGCACACGCGGCATCCGCAGTGCAGGCTGGGAGGGCAGCAGCAACATCCGCATCGAGGTGGTCTGCGACGAAGCAACGGCCGAGGCGATGGCACGCCATCTCAAGTCACACTACTACGCGCACTACGCGATGATCATGTATTTCAGCGACGTCGGCGTCCTGCGGCCGGAGAAGTTCTGACGATCACCGAAGCTGCGCGCGGATCACCGCGGCAACCTCGCGGCCCCACGCGGCGTAGGCCTTCGGGCCAGGATGAAAACCGTCGCTAGCCATGTAGTCGATGTCCTCCGGCAGATGGGGCGTGACGACACGGCAGTCCGGATCGCCGGACGCCACGGTCTCCAAGAGGCATGTGAACGCCATGGCCCGCTCGCCGAGACACCAGCGCAACGGCTGCGGCAGCGCAGGGAACAGGTGCATGGGCGGGAGCCCGGTCAAGACGACAAGCCGCACGCCGAACCGAAGCTTCAGCAACTCGATAAGGCTCTTTTGTCGGGCCACGAAGTCGTGTGAGCGCGTCCCGCCGGTCACGTCGTTCACACCCAGTGACAGCACGGCCACGTCGTAGCTTGCCGCATCCGCGGATTCCAGGCGGCGCAGCAGATCAACTGTCTTCGAACCCGTCTTGGCATCGACCCGCCAGTAAACGGTGAAATCGTCCCTGAGGGCCTTGAGCAGGGAACCCGACAACCCTTCGTCCTGGCTGGCAGCGCCGACGCCGGCCGCGGCCGAATCGCCTGCGATCAGCAGCCGGAGCGACGGTCCACTCCCCGTCGTCCCGGTCCGCGGACCCGGGGCCTCAGGCAACCGGGGGGTGACGCGCCGCACTTCGCGGCCCTGGTAGAACAGCCAGGGGAACAGGGCCGCCGCCACAACTCGATAATCCAGCACAGTTCGACACCAGCAAAACAGAATACCTGTCGAAAGTTTAGGCTGCCGACAGAAAAAACGGCAGCCTCTGCATCCGGATCGACGTGACTCGTCCCGGGCCGTCATACTCCGCTCGCCAATACGAGGGAGCCGAAATGTCGCTGCACAGCCGATTCGAGCGCCTGGCGAAGCCGGCGGTCTATGTCATTCACGAAAACGACGAGTGGGTGGAACCGCTGCGCGTCGCGTTCCGCCAGCGCGATATCCCGTTCGCCGAGTGGTTCGTGGACAGCGGCACCGTCGAACTCGACGACGTGCCGCCGCCCGGCGTGTTCTACAACCGCATGAGCGCCTCCTCCCACACCCGCGCGCATCGCTACGCCGTCGAACTGACGGCGCCCCTGCTCGGCTGGCTGCATGCTCACGGTCGGCGCGTGGTGAACGGTCGGCGCGCATTGCAGCTGGAGGTCTCGAAGTTCGAGCAGTACCTTGCCTTGCGCGCCGTCGGCGTACCGACCCCGCGCACCTTCGCGGCCAACGGCCGGGCAGAGCTCGTCGCAGCCGCTCGCGCGCTCGGCACCACGCCGTTCATCGTCAAGCCCAACCGCGGCGGCAAAGGCCTGGGCGTGCGCCTGTACCGCTCGCTCGAGGAACTGGAGGGCGCGCCCGGCGGAGACGCGGCCGCATCACTGGACGGTATCGAACTCGTGCAGGAATACGTCCGGCCGGCCCGTGACTTGATCAGCCGCATGGAATTCATCGGCGGCCGTTTCTACTACCAGGTCGATGTGGATACCACTGGCGGATTCGAGCTGTGTCCCGCCGACCAATGCGATATCGGCGACCGCTTCTGCCCGACGGGCGAATCACCGCCGCAAGGCGCCGCGGCTCCGGGCAGTGCCGCGGCGAAACACAAGTTCGTGCTGTCGCCCGACGCGCCGGACGCCGATCTCGTGGCGCGGCTGGAGCGTTTTTTCCGGGAGAACGACGCCGAGATCGCGGCGGCCGAATACGTCGAGAGCGCGCAGGGCGAGCGCTTCGTGTACGACATCAACATGAATACAAACTACAACCGCCAGGCAGAACTGGACGCCGGCGGAGCGCGCCTGGGCATGGACCGGGTGGCGGAATTCCTCGGCGCCGAGCTGGCGCGTTCGTCAGCGGCCTGAAGCCTTCCGGACCGGGAAGGCGCCCGGAGCACCCCCGGCCGGGCCGACTCAGAGCTCGACAGTCGCCAGCAGGCGCGTCAGATCGCCCAGCTGGCCCGCGGGCATCGTATCAGCAGGCCTGGGGGGTGGAACTGCCCCGTCCAGCCGGGGCAGGCCCAGCAGGTTGGCGCGTATTTCGAGACGCAGCGGCGCACTGTCGGCGACCTCCAGCTCGATCTCGACGCCATCCGGCGGCAAGGCGAAAAACAGCAGCCGGCCCGGTGGCTCGGCGCCGGACTCCGACGGATCGGCCTGGCCATCGACACGCAGTCCTGCGATCCCCCGCTCCGCTGGCCACTCCAGCACCGTCGAATGGTTCCCCGCCGGCGCGCTCAGCCGGAAGCGCAACCGACGCCCGGCATCGGTCGGTTCGTCCGACAGCACGTCGATCCGGGGGCCCGCCGTATCGATCAGCGGCGCGGAGCGCTGCCAGGCGGGGGCGTTGCCGAGAGCTTCGGGAAACCAGTCGGGCATCTCTGCATGAACGGCTTCGGAGCCGAGGGCGCGACTCGTCCACTCGTCCAGCACCGGGTCACGCGAGTACCAGAGGGCCGCATCCTGCTCCGGGTGCGCGACGTAATGCACGCTGTTGGGACGGGGGCGCTCGGCGTCGAATCCGGCGCCATGAATCGACAGCGCCAGGACGAGGATGCCCGCCGTGGCCAGCAACGCCGGCAGCACGGTTCCCAGGCCGCGGCCGATGCTCGCCAACGGCAGCGCGAGCAGTCCCAGCGAGAGGACCGTGAGCGCCGCCGGCACAGCGATCATGTCCAGCGTCAGCGCCATTTCCACGCCTTGTACCAGCGGCGGCACGATCACCACGACCGGTAACGCGAGGATCGCGACCACCAGCGCGCGGACGTCCCGCCGGCGCGGCCGGTCCGGGCGCCAGCAGGAGAGTCCCGCGAGCGCGAACAGCAGCGGCCAGAGGAACACGTGGCTGGCGCCGGGCAGGTACCAGGCCGTGGCCAGCGCCAGCGCCGCCCAGATTACGAGGCTCGCCGCGAGCACCTCCGCCGGCCACAGGCGACGGCGCAGCCAGCGCAGCGAAAGCAGGTACAGCGCACCAACCAGCAACAGCATGCCGAGCAGGTATCGGCCGCTGCCGTACGGAGAGCCGTGCGGCACCCACGCCAGTTCCGGGATCCACTTCGACAGAACGCCCCAGCCGGTCATGGCCAACACCGGCAAGACCACCAGTGCGGACGCCAGGTGCAACACGCCGAGCGCCGTGCCGCGCCATTGCAGCAGGCCGAGCCGGGCAGCGCCGCCGATGGCAGCAAGGGCCAGCAGCGCGGCCAGCGCCGCCAGCGCCAGTGCCCAGGAAAGCGGGTAATGAAGCAGGCCGATCACCGGGACACTGAAATAGATCCGGTCGGGCGCGGCGAGCTCGCCGAAGTCAGCGTCGCCGAAACCACGCGCCAGAGACAACAGGTAACTGCCGTGGTGTTGCAGCGTGCGGGGGTCGGCGTTGGCGAGGTTGTCCAGCGGCGTGTGGTAGTGCGTGAGCGCAAGAACATTGGCGAAATCCATCCCCGCATGACCCGCCGCCTGGAACACGCTCAGGTCGGTGTCGTTAGGCATCAGCCTGAAGAGCTCGTCGGCCAGCGAGGTGGCCACGGGCCATGGGGCGGCGTCCCCGAGCACCCGGATCATGCCGCCGTTGTTTCGCGTGGTGCGAAACATGTGAACCGGGCCGGCATGCCCCCGACCCTCAGCATTCAGCACGATGCCCGTTTCGGCCGCCCAGGCATGCCGGGTCACATAGGCGCTGGCGCCGAGCAGGCCGACCTCCTCCGCGTCGGTGAACAGCACGATGACATCGTTGCGCAGTGGCGGACTCGCCTGCAGGGCGCGGGCCGTCTCCAGGATAGCCGCGAGCCCGTTTCCTGCGTCGCCGACCCCCGGCGCGACCGGCACGGAGTCGTAGTGCGCCAGCAACACGACGGCGCCGGACGAAGCCCGGCCCGGGATGAGCGCCATGACGTTGGTGACCCGTGCCGCGCGGAGCGCGTCGCCGCTGCGTCGCAGGGCCGTCGTCTCCTGCAGCCCGGGCTCGAGTCCGATCTCCCGCAGGGCCTCGACGAGATAATCCCGGGTGGCGCGGTGCGCTGCCGATCCCACCGGCCGCGGCACCACCGCGAAAGCTTCCAGGTGCAGCCTTGCGCGGGACGCGGAAAACGCCTTCTCGGGAGCGCTGGCCGGCACCACGGGCGGGGGCACGGCGGGCGGCCAGGCAAGCGAGAACACGACCCCACCCGCCAGGACCAGCAGCACCAGCACGCCGCGAAGCACATCACCCATGGCAGTCCATTCGTCAGTTTCCCAGCCTGGCGCGATTCTAGCGCGTTCGCAACAGCGCCGGCCTGCGGGACGCGGAGGCGACTGCCATACTCAAAAAGACCAGCGCACCGTTTAGGAGAAAACACGTCAAGCTTCTCATCCGCAGCATCGGCTGGATCATCATCTACATTGCACTGGCACTCGTCCCGATGCTGATCGCGGTGAGCGGCGACCGACCCGCACCGCGCAATCTGTTCGTCGAGTCCGGCGCCATGCTGGGCCTGCTCGGGCTCGGCGTGCTGGCGATGCAGCTGGTGATCAGCGGGCGGCATCGCTGGTTCGCCGGCCGGCTGGGCCAGGACAACCTCCTGCAGTTTCACCGCCAGGTCGGTATCTTCGGCTGGTTGCTCGTGCTGTCCCATCCGCTGTGCATGATTATCGGCAGTCCGGTCTATCTCGCCTTTCTCGATCCACGGGCGGGCTGGATTCGCGCATTCACCCTGTACCTGTTGTTGCTGGCCGCCACGACACTGATCGTCACGACGCTCTGGCGCCGCCGTTTTCACCTGCAGTACGAATGGTGGCGAGCGGTCCATGCCGTGCTGGCCCTGGTGGTCGTCGCCGGAGGCCTCGGTCACGCGCTCATGGCCGACCATTACACGGCAGGCTGGGTGACCAAGGCCTTGCTCGGCGGGGTCGTGGTGGTGCCGCTACTGCTGCTGCTCGAAACCCGCCTCTTCCGGCCGTGGCGACTCGGGCGGCGTCCGTGGCGGGTCCAGTTAGTCGAGCAACGGTCCGGCGGTGTCACCCGGCTGGAGTTGCGGCCCGAGGGCCATCCCGGAATGCAATTCAATCCCGGGCAGTTCGCCTGGCTCACCCTTGGGCCGAGCCCTTACACCCTGCAGCAGCATCCGTTCTCGATCGCGTCCGCGGCCACCGAACCCGAGCGGATCGAGCTGGCCATCAAGCCGCTGGGCGATTTCAGCGCCTCCGTCGCCGACGTGGCCTGCGGCACGCATGCCTGGCTCGAAGGCCCCTACGGCACGTTCTCTTTCGACGTCACGTCCGGCCGCCGCGCGGTGTTCGTCGCCGGGGGAACCGGCATCACGCCGATGATCAGCATGTTGCGAACCTGCCGCGCGAAAGGCTGCCCGCAGCCGTTGTGGCTGGTGGACGCCAACAACGAACAAGGCGACATCATCTTCCGCAACGAAATCGAATCGCTGGCGCAAACCCTGGCGCTGCGTGTCGTGCACGTTCTTCTCGAACCCCCGCCGGGCTGGCAGGGGGAGACCGGCTTCGTCGATGAGGCACTGCTGGATAGGGTCCTGCCGCCCGACGCGGCGGACATCGATTATTTCGTCTGCGGCCCGCCGCCCATGATGAACCTGGTCGAGCCGGCCCTGCGTGCGCGGGGCGTCACCGCGGATCGCCTGCACTCCGAACGTTTCGAGCTGGTCTGAGGAGGATATCGGCCATGCAACACCTCTATGCACGCCGCGCCGGCATCATCGTCTCGCTGCTTCTGCTGAGCGCCGCACTCGGCGTGGCCCGCCTGATGGTCGGCTGAGCCGATATGCCGCAGCCGCGCGCGCCGGGGATCGTCGCCTGGTCGGCCGATGCGCCTGCTGCCATACTGGCGGCTGTCAATTGCAGCCGGCTGTAGTGCCAATGAAAACCCTGCGTTTCGAGGATCTCGAGGCACGTCTGGCGGAGTTTGCGGCAGCGCGCGACTGGGATCCCTTCCACTCGCCGAAGAACCTAGCGATGGCGCTGGCGGCCGAGGCCGGCGAGCTGCTCGAGCAGTTCCAGTGGCTCACCGAAGAACAGAGCACCCGGCTCACCGACGAGCGGCGCGCGGCCGTGGCCCTGGAGCTGGCCGATATCCAGCTCTACCTGGTGCGACTGGCAGCACGCCTGGACATCGACCTCGTGAGCACCGCGCACCACAAGATCGATCTCAACGGCGAAAAGTATCCGGTCGAGAAATCACGGGGTCATGCGCGCAAGTACACCGAGCTGTAGCCGAAGAGTCGATCCTCCCGCATCTCCGCCGGGTGCAGGGGAGCGGCGTGAATTCCGCCGTCATTCCGCCAGCACGCGCTCGCAGCGCACCACCTCCCCGACCAGTTCGTCTCCTTCGATCAACAGGTCCACCGGCGCCCGGCCGGGCATCACGAAGCTGATGACGTCGGCGCGTTGTACGAAGGTCCCCTCGCGCACCCCCGCCGCCGTCATGACGGTGGCACGGCCGTCCTCCAGCAGGATGACCTCATGCCAAGCACCTTCGCAGCTGTAAACCTCGCGCTCGACTTCCCGGTCGCAGCCCGCCAGGACGAGCAGCGCGACACTCAACAACAGGATTTTCATGGCGCAGTCCTCGCTGGTGGCCCTCAGGTACCCCGAAGTATAGGAAGCACCTGCATGAGGGGGTTTTATTGCGAATGCTTCTCATTTATAGTGGGACCCATGGAATCGACAGAGAGCAATCCGATGAACCAGTGGCACCTGAAAGTCCAGGCCTCTGGACCGCGACCCGAGGTCCAGCTGCGGCACGAGTCCGGACTCTGTCGCGGCTGGTCCGGGGATATCGCCTGCCGCCTGTGTCGCAGCCTCGGCCTTCATGAAGGCGAACAGCCCTGCCCCAAGCAACAGGCCTGGCGCCTGTTCCTCTTCGCCCACGCGATCGAGGACGAAGCGGCACCCACGCAGGAAGCCCCCGAACAGGGCGGCGATACGGCCTGCGAACCCGCATGCCGGAACAACTGCCCGATGACCTGGGAAAAGAAACTGGCGGACCACGGCCTGGCGCCCACGCCGGCACGCACGACGATTGCCGCCGCGGTCTTGCCCCATGCACAACATGTGACTGTGGATGACGTGGAACACGCATTGCGCGACGCGGGGCAGAAGCTCTCGCGGACGCGGATCCGCAAGACCTTGCAGGAGTTCGTCGACTGGGACTTGCTGCAAGTCATCGACGTGGGGGATGGCGCCGTCTTTTACGACACGGACACCTCGCCCCACGCGCACGTCTACAACATGGACACGGGTGAACTCACAGATTTGCGGCCGGAACAGGCATGGATCACCGGCTTGCCCGAACTGCCGCGAGATGTGCGACTCGAAGCGGTGCAGCTCGTGTTTCGCGTCCGGCAGGCGTCGTCGAGGCTCCTCCCCACCGGCGCCTGATGCCTGCGCATGCCCGTCATGAAGTCGTCGTCGATGGACCTGTGTCAGCGGATCGATGGACGCGCCTCACCGGGTGGCCGGTTTCGCCACAGACCGATCGCGGTCAGCACCAGTCCCAGCGCCATGCTCGCGGCGCCCAGGTAAACCAGCCAGCGGGCCGCGGGGACGAACGCGAGCCCGAGCAAGCCTGATGAGAGTGCTGCCGCCCCACCGGGCGGGGAGAGGCGCGCGACCCACATCAGGCCACGCGGCAAGCGCGCCGCATCGAGCAGCACCTGGATGACCAGCGAGATGATCACCCAGACGCCGGCATGCGCATGACCGGCCCGTCCCAACGCCCACTGCATGCCATCCGGCTCGAGCGGCAGGATCACCTGTCCCGCCATGCCCTTGCTGAGAATCCCGAGCAGGCTCAGCCCACCCAGCATGATCGCCGGTGTGGCGAGGAGAATGATCACCGTGACCAGCCTGGCTTCGGGCGACAGGCTCAGCCGCGAAACGCCGTTACCTCGTCCAGACGTGTCGTCCCCCATCGTTGGCCTCCTGTGCCGCTTTCTGGACAGCTTTATTGTCCAATCAAGCTTAGGCCGCGATCTGCTGTCGAGCCATGTTGCAGCGACCCGCCGATTCAGGGAGCATCGAGCACCTTGAAACTGCCGCGGATCGTTCATGCTCATCAACTTGCCCGGTTCACGCCTGTTGTCTGGAGTCCTTGTCGCCATGGCGTTTACCGCCCCGGCCGTAGCGGAAACGCCGGTCACCGCGGTCGAGCCTGAGATCGGCCAAGGCAGCCAGGTACTCGCCCTGAGCGGCAATCTCATCGCCCGCCGCACGGCGGTGCTGTCTCCCCAGGTCGCCGGACTGGTCGCCGCGGTCCGCGTCGACGCGGGCGATCGCGTTGCCGCCGGCGATGAGTTGCTGCGCCTCGACGAGGATCTTGCGAAGCTGGAAGTCCGCCGGGCCGAAGCGGTCGTCGAAGAGGCCCGACGCGCCTTGCGCGAAGCCCGCCGGCTGCGCGACGAGGGACGACGACTGGTCGAAAGTCGCTTCGTGCCGGACACCGAGGTCCAGGCCCGCGAAGCGGCCGTGCTGCAAGCCGAAGCCGCCGTGAGCCGCGTGCAAAGCGAGCTGCAGATCGCCCGCGAGCGGCTGGCACAGCACATCGTGACCGCCCCTTTCAACGGGGCGATCACCCGAAGAATGGTCGAAGTCGGGGAATGGGTCGCCACCGGCACGACCGTGGCCGAACTGGTGGCGCCCGACGAACTCTGGCTGGATGTACGCGTACCGCAGGGCTACTGGACCCGCATCGACGCCGACACGCGGCTGCGCGCTTTCGCCGACCCCGCCCCGGACATGGCGTTGGACGCGCGCATTCATGCCCGGGTACCCGTCAAGGATCCTGCCGCGCGCACGTTCCTGCTGCGCCTATGGATCGACGACGATTCCGGCCGCATCACGCCCGGCATGTCTGCCCGCGTGGAGTTGCAGCTGCCGGGCGCGGACCGCGTCACCACGGTCCCGCGCGACGCGATCCTGCGTTATCCGGACGGCACAGCCACCATCTGGGTCGTGGACACAGGCGCTGAACCGCTCGTGGCACGTGAACGGGAAGTCGAATTGCTGCGCGTGGTCGGTGATCGCGTGGAGCTGGCCGGAGCGCTCGATAAAGGGCTGCGCGTGGTGACACGCGGTAACGAGGCGCTCAGCGAGGACGAGGCCGTGCGCCTCGTCGGGCCATGAACCGCTCGGTCGGCGGCGCCCGCTGATGTTCGCGGGCATCATCCGCCACGGCACCATCGTGGCCGTCGTGGTGCTCATCATCTGCGTGCTGGGCGTTCTCGCCGCGTTGCGTATCCCCGTGCAGATGATTCCCGATCTCGAGGTGCGCGTCATCGGGGTCGACACGCGCTGGCCCGGTGCAACGCCCCAGGACGTGGAGAAAGAGATTCTCGTCGAGCAGGAGCAGTACCTGCGCACACTGCCGAATCTCAATCGAATGATTTCCCGCGCCGGCGACGGACGGGCGCAAATCGAACTCGAGTTCCCCTTCGGCGTGGACCTCAACGAAGCGCTCATTCGCGTCAACAACGCGTTGAGCCAGGTGCCCGCCTACCCGGAGAACGTCGACGAGCCGCGCCTGGAGGCCAGCTCCTTCTCGCAGAACTCCTTCATGTTTTTTCGCATCGCGCCGCTCGAGAACAATCCTTTCGAGCTCGACATGAAGCTGATGTTCAACTTCCTGGACGAAAACGTCCGGCCCAGGATGGAGCGTGTGCCTGGTATCTCGCGGATCAATATCTGGGGCGGCGAAGACCGCCAGATCCGCATCCTGGTGGATCCGGCGGCGTTGGCCGAACGCGGCATCACGCTCGACCGGATCCGCACCGCCGTCCGTGAACGCAATCGCGACACCTCGGGCGGCGACCTCGAACTCGGCAAGCGCCGCTACCTCTTGCGCACCATCGGCCGCTTCGACGACCTGCAAGAACTCGAGGACCTGGTCATCGCGCGGCGTGGCGACAGCCTCGTTCGCCTGCGCGACGTCGCCGCCGTGAAGATGGCGTACTACGAGCCACGCAGCCTGTCCTTCGCGAACGGACGCCCGGTCATCACCCTCGCGGTCGATCGGGAGCCGGGCTCGAACGTCATCGACATCAAGCAGGCGCTCTTGCCGACCGTGGCCGACATCAATGCGCAGGTGCTGCAGCCCGCCGGGATGGAGATGAGCCTGACCAGCGACGACGTGCGCTACGTGCAGGCTTCCGTGGCCAACGTGTGGCAGAACCTCGCGCTCGGCGCCTTGCTTGCCACCGCCGTCATGTTCCTCTTCCTGCGCTCCTTCCGCGCCACCCTGGTGGGGGTGATCGGCATCCCCATCTGCACGATCGCGGCCTTCCTCGGGCTCCTCGCCTTCGGCCGCACCGTCAACGTCATCTCGCTGGCCGGCGTGGCATTCGCGATCGGCATGACACTCGACAACAGCATCGTGGTGCTCGAGGCGATCGAGCGCTTCCGCAGGCAGGGCATGGAGCGGCGCGCGGCTGCGCTTGCCGGCGTGCGCATGGTGTGGCCGGCGGTGCTCGCCTCCACCCTCACGACAGTGCTGGTGTTCGCGCCGATCTTCTTCATCAGCCAGGAGGCCGGGCAGCTCTACTCGGATGTGGCGGTCGCAATCTCGGCATCGATTCTCGCCAGCATGCTGGTGGCCGTGTCCGTCGTGCCGAGCCTCAGCGCGCGGCTGGATTTCGGCACGCGCGGCAGCCGCGCAGAGTCCGGCGCGGCGTTGCGGGGGCGGATCCTGGCCGGGGTGAACTGGCTGATCGCCACGACCCGGCGTCGCCTGGCGACCCTGGTCATCGTCACCGCCTCCGTGGGGGCCATCATCGTCACGCTGACGCCGCCGGCAGAGTACCTCCCGGAAGGCGAGGAACCCAAAACCTTCGCGCGCATGCTCGCACCGCCAGGGTACAACCTCAGCGAAATGCGCGAGATCGGCGCGCAGGTCGAAGCCTATCTCCTGCCCTTCGTCGACGACGATCCGACGCGCTTCGCGCGTGGCGAAACGCCCGTGCCCGCAATGGCCTACATGAACCTCTCCATCGCCTCCGACAACCTCCGCATCATCGCCGAGACTGTCGATCCGGCGCAGATCGAGTCGCTGATGCAGGCCCTCGAGACCCACTTCCGCAGTTATCCGGGGATGCGCGCCTTCGTGAGTCGCGGCTCCATCATCTCCAGCAACGACGGCGGAACCCGCAGCGTAAATCTCGACATCACAGGGCGCGACCTGGCCGAGATCTATCGGGTGGCGCGGCTTGCCTACGACCGGGCGGAGACTTTGTTCGACAACCCACGGCTGGGCTCGTCACCCTCCTCCCTGTCGCTGGACCAGCCGCTCGTCGAGATTCGTCCGCACTGGGACCGTGCAGCGGAGATGGGCCTCAGCGCGCAACAGATCGGTTTCGCCGTGTCCGCCCTGACCGACGGCGCCTTCATCGACGAGTACTTCCGCGGCGATGACAAGATCGATATCTTCCTGTTCAGCACGGCGGGCAGCGACCAGGTTCTGTCGAACGTCAGCGACCTGCCGATCTATGCGCCCGATGCCGGTGTCGTGCCGTTATCCACCGTCGCGGAGATTGTCGAAATCGTGGACACGGACTCGATCCGCCGCCTGAACGGCCGACGAGCGGTCACCTTGAATATCATCCCCCCGCGCAGCGTCGCGCTCGAAACCGCATTGGCGCTCGTGCAGGACGAAGTGGTGGACTGGCTGCGGCGGGAAGGACAGTTGTCGGAAGGCGTCAGCATCGACATCTCAGGCGCGTCCGACCAGTTGATGGAAACACGCGCGGCACTGGCGGAAAACTACGTGGTATCCATAGTGCTGTGCCTGCTCGTCCTGATCGCGATCTTCGGCCACTGGGGCTGGCCGCTCGTGATCCTGACTTCGGTGCCGCTGGGCATCGCAGGCGGCATCGGCGGGCTCGCGCTGCTCAACGGACTGGGCGGGCTCCTGCCGGCCGTAGGCATGCCCGCCATCAGCCAGCCCTTCGACATGATCACCATGCTCGGTTTCCTGATCCTGCTCGGCGTCGTGGTCAACAACCCCATCCTGATCGTCGATCGCACGCTGAGCAATCTCCGCGAGGGCATGCAGGACGTGGTCGCCGCGGTACGGGAAGCCGTGGCCTCGCGCATCCGGCCGATCATGATGTCGATGATCACCACGCTGTTCGGCCTGGCCCCGCTGGTCTTCATACCCGGGGAAGGCACGGAGCTCTATCGGGGGGTCGGCGTGATCGTGCTCTCAGGACTGCTGTTCGCCACGCTGGTGACGCTGACCTTCCTTCCGGCGCTGCTGGTGACGATTCTCCAGCTCAGACATGGCCCGCCACGTAAGGAAAATATTGCCGATCG
This sequence comes from uncultured Thioalkalivibrio sp., assembly GCA_964441585.1. Lineage (GTDB taxonomy): Bacteria > Pseudomonadota > Gammaproteobacteria > Steroidobacterales > XN24 > XN24. The sequence continues at coordinate 10,815 of CAYTXS010000015.1, read as the reverse complement.
GCCCCGAGCATATGTCGGGTAACCACGTCGTAGGCGAGAAACTCGAATAATTCCCCGACGGCCAGCGCATCCTGCTGGAAAGCCGTCGACAGTTGCGCCGCCTTCTCCAACAGCCTGGCGTGCTCCTCGGCATGCTCCTCGAGATCCACCCAGCCGATGCTGGCCAGGAACTCTTCCTCGTCCTTGAAATGTTGCACGACGTCGGCGATCAGGCGTTCCACGATCTCGGCGATCTCATCGCGGGGGCGCGAGGACAACACGGCAGCCAGGACTTCGTTCGCCACGTCGAACAGGCCCTGGTGCTGGGCGTCGATCAGCGCGTGCCCGGAGGCGAAGCTCTCCTTCCACGAGAGCTTGACGAAATGGCTTTCGACATGTTCCCCGACCGTTGTTTCGACCACGCCGGTGGAATCGCTTTCGACCCGGTTCCGGCCTTCGTTCTTGGCGCGGTAGACAGCCCCGTCGACACGCCCGAGGAGGTCTTCGACAGTTTCATCGGCTATGAACTGGGCGACCCCGAAGCTGGCGGTCAAAGATCCCGCAGCACTGAAGTCGTGCGCCGCCACCATTTCGCGGAAACGCTCCGCGGCTATCCTCGCGGCTGCCAGCGGCGTGTTCGGCATGAGCACGATGAACTCTTCGCCGCCCCAGCGCGTCAGCGAATCCGACTTGCGCAGCCCGGAGCGGATACAGGCCGCAAACTCGGTCAACACACGGTCGCCGGCCTGGTGTCCGAAACTGTCGTTGACCCGCTTGAAGTGATCGATATCGAACATCACGAGCGACAAGGGATGACCGAAACGAAGCGCTCGGTGGATTTCTCCCTCCAGCGCCGTCTCGAAATGGCGTCGATTCCATGCGCCCGTCAACCGGTCGGTGCTCGCGAGCTCCTCGAGGTCCCGCACTTCGGATGCCAGCTGGGCATTGGCCTGGTTCGCAGACTTCAACTCCAGCTCGGCCTCGAGGTGATCTCGCAACGCGCCCTCGGCTTCTACCGCGACCACGCCGACCGCCACCAGCTTCCGGCCGTCGTCGAGCACGGGGAAATGCGTCACGACATAGCATGCCGGCCCGCGGTCGGTCTGGAAAGCGCATTCGATGTTGACGCCGTCGAGCCGGATTTTTGCCTGCTCGTGTGCAGCCGCCACGGCGCCGACCCGCTCCGGCTCGAGAAACTCCGCATCGGTGCAACCAGTGATGCGGTCGAGCTCCGCGCAGGCGAAGCGCGCATAACCGAGATTGGCGAACAGGTACCGGCCATCCAGCGTCTTGATGGCCACGCCGGCATCATCCGTATTCAGAAGGTGCGGCCAGAGCGTCTGGATATCGTTGCCGGACATCGGTTCTCCTCGGGGATTTGGGCTGCAGATCTTCCGAGACGCGCCAGGTTAGGCGGGTCAGGCTGCACCCTAACCGATCCGGACCGGCGAGGAAGTGACCGTGATCAAGGTTTGATTGGTGGGAAAATACTTACCGGCGCTCACCGATGGATGGTGAACCGGCACTCGGGCGCGCAGTGCGCTCGAGCACCACGAAAGTGAGATCGCAGGCGTTGCGCTCGTCGGACAACCGCTCGCGTCGTCCGACTTCATGCCACGCATCGGGATCGAGTTCCGGAAACAGCGTGTCGCCCCAGGGCTCGGCATGGATTCGGGTCAGGTAGATCCGTTCCGCCTCGGGCAGCGCCTGTCGATACACTTCCGCTCCGCCGATCACCATCAATTCGCTTGCTTCGGCCTGCGCCGCAACGCGCCGCGCCTCGTCGAGGGAGCCGACGCGGCGCGCACCTTCGGCTCGCCAGCTCGAATCCCTCGAAAGCACCAGGTTCGTGCGGCCCGGCAACGGCTTGCCGATTGCCTCCCAGGTCAGGCGACCCATCAACACCGGCTTGCCCATCGTCACCTGCTTGAAATGCGCCAGGTCCGCGGGCAGATGCCAGGGCATCTTCCCCTCTGCGCCGATCACGCCGTTGTCGGCGACGGCAGCGACCAGGGTCATGGGCGGCAGAACGATCTCGCTGTTCACACTCGAATGATAAACCTAGATGGAGACCGGTGCCGGGATATGCGGCTGCGGCTCGTAACCGACGATCTCGAAGTCCTCGTGACGGTACTCGAAAATACTCGGGGGATGGCGCCGGATCACCAGCCGGGGGGGCGGTCCCGGGGTCCGCTGCAACTGCAGGTCGGCCTGCTCGAGATGGTTGAGGTACAAGTGCGCGTCGCCACAGGTCCAGATGAACTCGCCGACGTCGAGATCGCATTGCTGCGCCATCATGTGGGTCAGCAGGGCGTAGGACGCGATATTGAAGGGCACGCCGAGGAACACGTCGCCGCTGCGCTGGTAGAGCTGGCACGAGAGCTTGCCGGCGCCGACCCAGAACTGCACGAGGCAATGGCACGGCGCCAGCGCCATCCGCCCGGCGTGGACATTGTCCTGCGGGCCCACCGTTTCGTCCGGCAGCTCGGCCGGGTTCCACGCGACCATGATGATGCGACGCGAGTCCGGCCGCTGGCGGATCGTGTCCACCACCGCCGCCACCTGGTCGATCGTCTCGCCGTCGGCCGCCGGCCACGCCCGCCACTGGCGGCCGTAAATCGGCCCGAGGTCGCCCGATTCGGTCGCCCACTCGTCCCAGATCCGCACGCGCTCCCGCTGCAGGGCCGCGATGTTGGTGTCGCCCGAAAGAAACCACAGCAGTTCGTGGATGATCGAGCGCACGTGGAGCTTCTTGGTCGTAAGCAACGGGAACCCTGCGCCCAGGTCGAAACGCATCTGGTGACCGAACACCGAGAGCGTCCCGGTGCCCGTACGGTCGTCCTTGCGCAAGCCTTCGTGGCGGACGCGTGCGAGCAAATCGAGATACTGCTGCATGTCAAACCCCTCGCCGTGCCGGGCGGTACGCCAGCCAGAGCAGCACGATCCCGAGGCCAATGAGCGGGATCGTCAACAACTGGCCCATGGTCAGCCAGCCGAAGGCCAGGTAGCCGATGTGCGCATCCGGCAGCCGCACGAACTCCACCAGGAAGCGGAACACCCCGTAGCCGAGCGCGAAGGCGCCCGAGACCGCCATGCGCGGCGGCCGGGTCGCCGAGTAGAACCACAACACCAGGAAAAGCGCCACGCCCTCCAGCGCCGCCTGGTAGAGCTGCGAGGGATGGCGCGCCACGCCGTCGACCACGAAGGCCCACGGCACGTCCGTGGGCTTGCCCCACAGCTCGCCGTTGATGAAATTGCCGATCCGGCCGAAGGCCAGCCCCAGCGGCACGATGGGCGCAAGAAAATCGGTCACCGCCCAGAAGCCGCGGCCGAGCTTGCGCCCGTAGAACCACATCGCGAGCATCACACCGAGCAGGCCGCCGTGGAAAGACATGCCGCCTTCCCAGACACGCAGCAGCATGATCGGGTCGCGCAGCCACGCGTCGAAATTGTAGAACAGTATCGAGCCGAGCCGGCCGCCGATGATGACGCCGAGTGCGCCGTAGAAAATCAGGTCGTCCACCTGCTCCGCCGTCCAGTCCGAGCCCGGCCGGGCGGCGCGACGACGGCCCAGCCACCAGGCCACGCCGAAACCCAGGATGTACATCAGGCCGTACCAGCGAATCGCCAGAGGCCCCAGCTGGAGTGCGATGGGATCGATGTCCGGGTACGGAATCATGCAGCTACTCCGGTACGATGCGGCAGAACACCGCCTTCAGATAGCGGGTTTCCGGGATGAGCGGATGCGAGGGATGATCCGCGGACTGCCCGCCGAGTTCCAGCACCTGCACGGCGCGGCCGAGATGCCGCGCGGCGCGCTGGATCGCGACCAGGTGATCTTCCTGTGAGAGGTGGAAAGAACAGCTGCAGGACACCAGCAGGCCGTCACGCTCCAAAAGCCGCATGGCGAGCTGGTTAGCCCGCTGGTAAGCGATGAGCCCCGCTTTCTGGTCCTTGCGCCGCTTGATGAAGGCCGGCGGATCGACGACCACCGCGGCAAAGCTGCGTCCTTCATCCGCCAGGGCCTTCATGACGTCGAAGGCCTGACCCTCCGCTGTCTCCAGCTCCAGCCCGAGGCGCTGCGCGTCACGTTCGGCCACCTCGAGCGCGATCGCCGACGAGTCCACGAGCATGGCCCTTGCGCCGCGCGCGGCGGCAGCCAGGCCCCATGCGCCCGTGTAGGAGAAAACGTCGAGCACGCTGTCCGGCCGGTAACGGGCGAGGCGCGCGCGGTTGTCGCGCTGGTCGTAGAACCACCCGGTCTTCTGCCCCGTGCGGATCGGCGCGGTCAGCTCCAGCTCGTTGTCGACCACGCGCACTTCATCCGGCACGTCGCCGGCGGCGACCTCGACGTAGCGCTCCAGGTCCTCCAGCTTGCGGACGCTCGAGTCGTTGCGCCACAGGATCCCGGCGGGCGAGTACACCTTGGTGACGGCATCGACGATGTCGCCTTTCATGTTCTCCATCGTCGCGGTGCCCGCCTGCAACACGACGATGTCGCCGAAGCGATCGACGATCAGGCCGGGCAAACCGTCGCCATCGGCGAACAACGCGCGATAGCAGCCCTGGCCGTAGAGGCGCTCGCGCATCGCGAGTGCCACCTTGAGGCGATGCACGACCAGCGAACGATCCGGCGGATAGGCGACATTGCGCGAAAGAATGCGCGCCGCGATCAGGCTATGCGGGCTCACGCCCGCATAGCCGAGGAACCGGTCCTCCGCGCTCATCAGCCGCACGATCGCACCGGCGGACAGCGTGTTCAGCGGCGTCGCCGCCGTATCCACTTCGTTGCTGTAGATCCACAGGTGGCCCGCCCGCGGGCGGCGGTCCTCGCGAGGCTTCAGCCGGAGTTCTGGGTAATCGGTGCTGGCTTGATTCACGACGGGAAGCTCCGGAGAAGCGCCGGAGAAGGTCCGGTATAGTTGCGCGCAAGTCTACCCGATTCCATAGCCGGACATAGCCATGCCAGCCGACCGCAACCGCCTCGCCGACGAGACCAGCCCCTACCTCCTGCAACACGCCGGCAACCCGGTGGACTGGCACCCGTGGGACGAGCAGGCGCTGGAACTCGCGCAGCGGGAAGGCAAACCGATTCTCCTGTCCATCGGCTACTCGGCCTGTCACTGGTGCCACGTCATGGCTCACGAGTGTTTCGAGAATCCCGAGATCGCCGCGCAGATGAACGCGATGTTCGTCAACATCAAGGTCGATCGCGAGGAACGCCCGGACCTCGATCGCATCTACCAGCTGGCGCACCAGATGATCGCGCAGCGCAACGGCGGCTGGCCCCTGACCATGTTCCTGTCCCCGGAAGACCAGGCTCCGTTTTTCGGCGGCACCTATTTCCCCCCGGAAGCCCGTCACGGGCTGCCCGGCCTTCCCGAGCTGATGAACAAGGTCAGCGGCTACTGGCGCGACCACCAGGACGAGATCCGCCAGCATGCCGAGGGCGTGCGGGAAGCATTCGGCGCGGTCTGGGAAGCCCCCGCCGGCGACCCGGCGACCGTCGAGATCGACCCCGAGCTGCTCGCGATCGCGCGCCGCGAACTGGCGGAAAACTTCGACAAGGAGCACGGCGGCTTCGGCGCGGCGCCGAAGTTTCCCCACCCGCCGAGCCTGCAACGCCTGCTGCGCCACTGGCGCAGCACCGCGCTCGGCGAATCGCCGGACCTCGAGGCGCTCTACATGACCACCTCGACACTCCAGCAGATGGCCGAGGGCGGCATCTACGACCAGCTGGGCGGGGGGTTCTTCCGTTACGCGGTGGACGCCCACTGGATGATCCCGCATTTCGAGAAGATGCTGTACGACAGCGCGCAGCTCCTGCCGCTCTATTCCCAGGCGTGGAGCGTGACCAACGAAAGCCTGTTTCGCCGGGTGGCGATCGACACGGCCGGCTGGGTCATGCGCGAAATGCAGGATGCCGACGGCGGCTACTGTTCGAGTCTCGACGCGGATTCCGAGGGCGAGGAAGGACGCTTCTATTCCTGGGGCCGGGAGGAGCTGCAGCGCCTCCTCGAGCCCGCCGAGTTCGCGGCGGTCACCGCCGTGCACGGCCTCGATCGCGGCCCCAACTTCGAGGGCCGCTGGCATCTCCACACGTTCATGTCGCCGGACCAGTTCGCCGCCGGCAGCGGTCTGGACGGCGCGGAGGTGGAGATGCACCTCGCGACGGCCCGGGCGAAGATGTTCGCCGCCCGCGAGGCGCGCGTCCGGCCGGAGCGAGACGACAAGGTCCTGGCCTCGTGGAACGGGCTGATGATCCGCGGCATGGCGATCGCGGCCCGGGTGCTGGGCGATCCGGCGCTGGCCGACTCGGCGGACCGGGCCATGGCCCACGTGCGCAGCCGGATGATGGCGGACGGACGCCTGCTGGCGGCGTGGAAGGACGGCCGCGCGCGCTTCCCGGCCTATCTGGACGATTACGCGTTCCTGCTGGACGCGACGCTGGAGATGCTGCAGCTGCGCTGGAACAGCGCGGACCTGCAGTTCGCCGTCATGCTCGCCGATACCCTGCTTGAGCATTTCGAAGATCGCGACGGCGGCGGTTTTCTGTTCACGGCGGACGACCACGAGAAGCTCCTCGAGCGTCCGCGTCCGCTGGCCGACGACGCCATGCCGTCCGGAAACGGCATCGCCGCGCTGGCCCTCAACCGGCTCGGCTGCCTGCTTGGCGAACCGCGCTATCTCACGGCCGCCGAGCGCGCAGTGCGTTCGGCATTGCCGGCGATGCGCCGCGCCCCGTTCGCGCACTGCGCCTTGCTCGACGCGCTGGAAGAGCAGCTGCATGCACCGGAGATCGTCATCGTGCGAGGGCAGCCGCGCAAGGCCGCAGACTGGGGCCGCACCGTACGACTGGTCTACGCGCCCCGGCGACTGGTGTTCGATATCCCGACGGACGCGCTGGACCTGCCGCCCGCACTCGCGGAGAAAACGGCGCCGGCGAGCGGCGCGCGGGCTTGGATCTGTCGCGGCACCACCTGCCTGCCGCCGGTCGACAGCCTTCCCGCACTCACCACGGCCCTCAAGACGCCCTGAGGCGGCTGGCGGCGGCAAATAGACCCGCTTGGTTCCGTACGAGGCGAACTCGCGCGGCTAGAGTGCGCGGCGCTCCCAGCGATCGTCGCGCAGCACCAGCTCGTACATCGGCCAGTAGTGGTTGTCGAGTTTCAGGGTCAGCACTTCAACCTGGTCGTTCCAGTTCAGCGCACGGACGCGCACCGCCTCGCGATGCGCACGCCCTTCGACCGCCGCCACGAAGGCGTCGAGGTCCGGCGTCGGGCGGCCGTCCACCTCGACGATCCGCAACCCGCCCCGCAGGCCGTTGCGGCTGGCCGGCGAACCGAACGCGTGGAACGCGACGAACACTCCGCCCGGTTCGATCCCGCGTTGCGCGGCCAGCGCACGGTGCGGCGTCTGCAGCAGGGCGCCCGCCCAGGCCAGCACTCGCCGCACGCCCCCGCTGTCGAGCTCGACGGTCGGCACTTCCAGGTCCAGCACTTCACCCTGGCGCCAGATCCGCAGCGTGACGACGGGCGCCTGAGTGGCCTCCTCCATCGGCCGGAAACGGTTGACCACCGCCCCGTCGATCCGCAGCAGCAGGTCTCCGGGCCTGAGCTGCTCCGCCGCGGGCGTGGCCGCCACCGTGCGCACCACCTGCAACACCTGGCGCCGCTCGGGATCGTGCGCTTCGAGTTCAGCGGCCAGCTCGTTGGACAGGCCGAGACGACGCGCGCTCGCCAGCGGCAGCTCGAGGAATTCCACCTCGAGTGAACGCAAGTCGCGTTCTCCCCGCGCCAGCGCCAGCACTTCGGCGACCAGGGTGGCGGGTATGCCCTTGTTGGTCTGCTCCATGCCCCGCCCGCCCTCGAGGGCGAAACTCGACCACGTGCCCTGGATGTGACCGCGACTGTCGGTGATCACGCCGTCAAAGTCGTCGGGACCGCTCACCAACTCGATGGTCTCGATGTTGCTGTCGCGAAACCGCAGGGTGCGCGACAGCGGCGCCTGCAAGGCCTCGATGGACGCCACCTGGGTCGATTGCGACGCGATGCGATGCCCGCCGCGCAGACCGATGACCCAGGCTTCGTCGCCCGGCTGCAGGGGGCGCTTCGACAGCTTTGCCGAACGCACCGGGGTAGCGCCGATCAGTTCAGGCTCGTAGCGCAGCACCACCAGGTTGTGCAGCGGGTGAATGAACTCCACGCGGGCCGGAATCTCCAGGGAGGCCGCAAAGGTCAGCATGATGTCACCGAGGTTCTCGGGCACCGTGTTGCGATCGACCACCACCAGCCCCTGCTCAGCGTCCACCACCAGGCCGGTGCCGTGGTAGAAGCGCTCGGACACACCCGAGACGGCGTAAGGCATCTCGAAATTAACCAGCACGAGCGAGTTCTGCACCGCGCGGACGCGCCGATCGTCCTCGGGCGGGAACCGCGTGCTCGCCGGCTCCGGCAAGGCGGCGACGCCCGTCTCGGGCAGGGACTCGCAGGGCCACTCGCCGGCCGCGTCGTGGCGAATGCAGTAATCCGCCGGGAACCAGCGCCGGTCGATGCGGATGCTGCGCAGGCGGGTGGCGCGCGGATTGTCGAACTCGTAGAACCGCGCTGCGACGCGCGCCCGGTCCGGCAGATGCTCGACCGCGGCGCGCAAGGCGTCCAGGTCGGGCGTCGGGCGTCCGTCGAGTTCGACGATGACCGCGCCGCGGGGGATCGCCGACGCCATGAGCATGTAACCCGGGTTAGCCACGAACACGCCTTCGAGCGGCATGTTCAGGTGTCGCGCCTGCTGGTAAGACAAGTCGTGCAGCACCGCGTCGCCGATCTGCAGGAAAGACGCCGGGGTCACGGCATGCAGATCGCTCACCTCGACCTCGAGTGCGAGGTCGGTTGTGCCGCGACGTACGGCCAGGGCGACGACTTCGCCCACGTTGGCATCCAGCGTTTCGGCCAAAGCATCGAAAGTCGCCAGCGGCTCACCCTCGAGTGCGAGCAGGATGTCGCCCGGTTCGAGGGCACCCTCGGCAGGCGCCCCGGCGATGATGTCGCGCACCACGAGGAGGCCTTTCTGGCCCGAAAACAGCGCCCGGTAGCGAGCCTCGGTCGCGGCGTCGAGGCCGAGGCGGCGCAGTTCGTCGTAGGGCACGTGGACGAAAGTCGACAGCAAGGTACCCCGGGGTACTTCTTCGCCCCGGGCGATGTGCTCCAGCGCGCGGGTGACGCGGCCGAGCGGCAGGAAGAAGCTCGATGCCGCCTGGGTATTGGCGCCGGCGTTCAGCGCCACCACGCGGCCGTTGATGTCGATGACGGGCGATCCGGAAGAGCCTCCGGAGGTGCCCGAAGCCGCCTGGATGTAGAAGGTGTTGAAGTCGTTGTACTGGCCGCGACCGTAATTGGGCGCTTCCCGGTCAAGCCGCGCCAGGGTGCCGGCCAGGATCGAGATCTGTTCGCCCGCATCGTTGCCGACGACGCGAATCTCGCGGCCCGCCTCGGCCCCCTCGGGCGCGAGCGGCAGCGATTCGGGACTGATGTGCCGCAACTGCGCAGGATCGTAGCGATACACGCCGAAATCGTGCACGGGGTCGCGGTAGACAGCGGTCAGCTCGACCACCTCGTGGTTCAGGAACACCGCTTCGGCCACCACTGGTCCGGCCGTGACGACATGACGGTTGGTCAGAATGAGCCCGCGGGCGGCATCCACGACGAAGCCGGTGGCCTGCGTGGACATGTTGCCGTTCGTATCGAAGGCCCGCGGTGCATCGACGCGGATGGTGACGACGCTCGGGGCGATGCGTTCCAGGGTGGCTCGCCAGCCGGGGGGTTGGGCCGCGACCTCGGCGGCGCCGGGCGGCGGCGTGGCGCCGAAAGCGGCCGCGCCGGCCAGCGCCAGCACGGCGAATGCAATCAATTTCCGCAAGCTTCAACTCCCAAGGTGCAGTTGACGGCCGAAACTGGCCTCGTACCTCGTGTAGAAAGACTCCCGATCGAAGGAATGGTTCTGCGTACCCGCGGATTCGACCTTGATGGCGCCCATCAGCGAGGCGATCCGGCCCGTGGTCGCCCAGTCGGCCCCGTGCATCAGGCCGTGCAGCAGTCCCGCCCGATAGGCGTCGCCGCAGCCCGTCGGATCGACGACGGCCGCCGGCGCCGCCGCGGGGATCTCCAGCCGTTCACCACCGGCCATGATCACCGAGCCTTCGGCGGCTCGTGTCACGACCAGCGCGCGGACCTGCGCCGCGATCTGCGTCTCGTCGAGGCCCGTGCGCTGCATGAGCATCTTGCCCTCGTAGTCGTTCACGGCGACGACGTCGGCCAGTTGGATGAAACGCTTCAGCTCGGCGGCGCCGAACATCGGCAGGCCCTGGCCGGGATCAAAGATGAACGGGACGCCTGCCGCGGCGAACTGCTCGGCGTGGTCGATCATCGCCTGGCGCCCGTCGGGCGAGACCATGCCCCAGCTCAAGCCGGCCTCCGCAGGCACGACGTTGAGGTGGGCATGCTCCATCGCCCCGGGATGGAAGGCGGTGATCTGGTTGTCGGCGAGGTCGGTCATGATGTAAGCGACCGCGGTGAACGACTCGCTGAGCTCGCGCACGTGATCCAGCGGTACGCCGCGATCGCGCAACCAGTCGCCGTAAGGCGCGAAGTCGTGGCCCACCGTGGCCATCGGGTAGCCCGCGTCGCCGAGCAGGCCGAGGTTGAAGGCGATGTTCGCCGCACAGCCGCCGAACTCGCGGCGCAAGGCCGGGACCAGAAACGAGACGTTCAGCATGTGGATCTGGTCGGGCAGGATCTGGTCCTGGAACTGCCCCTGGAACACCATGATGTTGTCGTAGGC
>CAYTXS010000014.1:0-27218 GCA_964441585.1 uncultured Thioalkalivibrio sp. | reverse complement strand
GGACTTTTAATCCGATGGTTCTGGGTTCGAGTCCCAGGCGGCCCACCATCCCTGCTGATCCGCGCGTCTATAATTTTCTGCAATGCGTCGACTGCGGCGCGCACGCTCCGGAGGCACGCGCTTGAGACGAAGCCTGGCACAGGTCTTTTTGCTTCTCGTGTTCGCGCTCGCCGGCGCATCGCAGGCAGGCGCGCGCGATCCCAGCAAGACGATTTTCGGCTATGTCGAGCGGGTGGTGATTTCCGCTGAGGGACTCAGCCTCAAGGCGCGCCTGGACACCGGCGCGCTGACCAGTTCGCTCGACGCCCACAACATCGTCCGTTTCCGGCGCGGGGATGCGCGCTTCGTCCGCTTCGACGTTCACGATCCCGCGACCGATCAGTACGTGACCCTGGAGCGTCGGCTCGTGCGCAATGTCCGCATCCGGCAGCACGAGGGCCCTCCTGTTCGCAGGCCGGTCGTCAGGATGCGACTCTGCCTGGGACACCTGGTCCGTGAGGTGGAAGTCAACCTCACGTCCCGCAAACAGCTGATCTACCCTCTCCTGATCGGCCGCAGCGCCATGCGCAGGGCAGTCATCGTCGATCCTGACCTGACGTTCACCAGCAGCCCGAAGTGTGACCTTGCGGAGCTTGCTGAGTGAGACTGCGGCACCTGTTGATCCTCGTGCTGGTCCTGAGCGTGATCGGCACGGGCTTCTTCGTGTTCAAGTGGCAGGTGCTCGGTTTCCCTCTCAGCGCAGATCGGGATGCGGACACCTGGACCGTGGAGGCGCGCGTCGCCTTCAGCCGGAGCACGGCCGGGCCGGTGAAGGCGAGCTTCGGGCTGCCGACCGAGCCCCCGGGCTTTCGCATTTTCGATGAGCAATTCATCTCGCGCGGCTACGGCCTGGCGCTGGAGGGAGAAGGGGAGTCCCGACGCGCCGTCTGGTCCTTGCGCAGGGCGCGCGGGGAGCAGGCGCTCTACTATCGCGTGACCTTGTTCAGGGACCGTGGCCACCAGCCGGAGCGGCCTGTGCCCCGATTCCCGCCGGTGCCACAGCTCGAGGAACCCCGGGCATCGGCGCTGGACGAGCTGGTGACCCGCGTGCGCCAGGAGTCTGCCGATATCGCCACTTTCGCGGCCGGCGCGATCCGCGTGGCGCAGGGGACGGAAGGTGGTGTGCGCCTGTTCACGGGAGCGCGGCCCGATGCGGCGGCGCAGGCCGACCTGGTGATCAAGATCCTTCATTCGGCACGCATTCCAGCCCAGGTGATCCAGGCACTTCGCCTCGCTGACGATCGCCGCGATGCGGAGCTGGAATTCTGGATCATGGTCCATAACGGCAGCGAATGGGTATATTTCGATCCGCGCGACGGGCGCCGCGGGTTGCCGGCCAACATGCTGGTGTGGTCCTGGAGCGGCGAGCCGGTGCTCGAGGTCGAAGGGGCCCGATCGCCACGCGCCAGTTTCTCGATGCGTTATACGATCGAGGACGCCTTGCGTGTCGCAGAGTTCCGCGCCCAGCGAGATTACCCGCGGATCATCGACTTCTCCCTGCTGAACCTGCCGCTCGACACGCAGTCCTTGTATTCCATCCTGCTGCTGGTGCCCCTCGGCGCCTTTCTCGTCGTGCTATTGCGCAACGTGGTCGGTATCAGCACCTTCGGCACCTTCATGCCGGTGCTCGTCGCGATGGCTTTTCGCGAGACACAGTTGCTCAACGGGATCGTGCTGTTTGTCCTGATCATCGCGGCGGGCCTGTCGATCCGCTTCTATCTCGAGCGCCTGCGGCTGCTTCTCGTGCCGCGCCTCGCGGCCGTGCTGACCGTCGTCGTGTTGCTGATGGCGCTGGTCAGCATCGTGACGCACCGGCTGGGCATCGAGGTGGGCCTGTCGGTTGCGCTGTTCCCGATGGTGATCATCGCGATGACCATCGAGCGCATGTCGATTCTCTGGGAGGAGCGCGGCCCGGCTGAAGCCATCAAGGAAGGTATCGGCACGCTGGTCGCGGCCGCCGTGATCTATCTCGTCATGATCATGCCGGCCGTGAGATATTTTCTTCTCGTGTTTCCGGAGACCCTGCTGGTGGTGCTGGCCGCGATCCTGCTGCTCGGGCGCTATACCGGCTACCGCCTCACCGAACTGCTGCGATTCCGCGCGCTCGCCGGAGGAGACAAGTGATCCGGCGCCGCTGGCGCGCCTTGCAGGCGGCCGGGGTGATGGGCATCAATCGGCGCAATGCGGATTACATCATGCCGCTCAATCCGCGGCGCAATTTCCCGATCGTGGACAACAAGCTGTTGACCAAGGAACGGGCGATTCTGCACGGGGTCCCGGTGCCGGAACTTTACGGCCACCTGTCGACACCGCATGAGATACGGGAGCTCGCCGGCATGATTGCCGACAAGCCCGGCTTCGTCGTGAAACCGGCGCACGGCAGCCAGGGCGACGGTATCCTGGTGGTCATGGAACAGCGCAAAGGCCGCTACCGCACCAGCGGCGGACGGCTGCTCGACGCGGACGACATGGAACACCACATCACCAACGCGTTGAGCGGGCAGTTCAGTCTCGGCGGATTGCCCGACCAGGTGATGCTGGAGTACCGGGTACGATTCGACCCGGTGTTCGAAGAGGTCAGTTTCCAGGGCGTCCCCGATCTCCGCATCATCGTCTACCGCGGTTTTCCGATCATGTCGATGGTGCGCCTGCCGACCCGCCAGTCCGACGGCAAAGCCAATCTTCACCAGGGTGCGATGGGTGCCGGGATCGATATTGCCACCGGGTTGACCCGGCCTGCCGTCGCCGCAGGCAACATCGTGCTCGACGAACATCCCGACACCGGCGCCAGGATCTCGGGTCGGACGATCCCGCACTGGAAAGAGGCGCTGCACATGGCCGCGCGGTGCTACGAGTTGGCAGGCCTCGGCTACCTCGGCGTGGATATCGTGCTGGATGCGGAACGCGGTCCGCTGTTGCTGGAGCTCAATGCCCGTCCGGGACTGAACGTGCAGATCGCAAACGGGGACGGCCTGCGGCGACGCACCGAGGCCTTCGATCCGCTTGCGGAGCGCTCGCATACCCCGCTCGAGCGCGTGGCGCTGGCTCGCGACCTGGCGCGCCGGGGATTCAGGGCGGATCACGCGGCCTGAGTGCCGTATCCGCGTCGTCACCGTCGCTCTGATCGCCGCTTTCAGCGTCACCTTCACTGCCGGCGTCACCATTGTCTATCCCGCTGTGGCCCGGCAGGCCGTGACGCCCCGCACCCGCGGCGAAGGCTGCAGCACCCTGCACGCTTTCCACGCGCAGCACGTCGAGACCGGCATGGAACTCGGCGCGCAGGGCGGCTTCTTCGTCGCTGAACGCACCGAAGCGGGCCGCTGCCCGGTCACCGCGCAGGCAGGCCTGCGGCAGTGCCGCCAGCTCCGCGGCCAGATCGAGGGCCGCATCCACCACCTTGCCCGGCGCCACGACCCGGTCGCACAGGCCGATGGCGTGACATTCGGCGGCCTCGATACGGCGTCCGGTGAGAATCAGGTCGAGGGCGCGGCCCTGCCCGACGAGCCGCGGCAGGCGCACCGTGCCGCCGTCGATGAGTGGCACGCCCCAGCGACGACACAGCACGCCCATCCACGCATCCCGTTCCATTACGCGCATGTCGCACCACAGGGCGAGTTCCATCCCACCCGCCACGGCTGCGCCGGCGATCGCTGCGATGACCGGTTTGGCGAGGCGCAGGCGCGTCGGCCCCATGGGGCCGAGGGGCGGCTGCCCGGTCTCGCCGAAATGCAGTTGCGCGAGCCAGTCTGCAGCTTCGCCCTGCGCGAGCGTCTTGAGATCGAAACCGCCGCAGAAGCTGTCGCCGGCGCCGGCCAGGACGGCAACGGCCGCATCGTCGTCCGCTTCGAAAGCCACCATGGCGCGATACAGCGCCAATGCCGTCGCCGGGTTTACGGCATTCCTGGCGGCCGGCCGATTCAACGTGATCAGTGTGGTGGCGCCCTTTTGGCGGACCGACACGGTCTCCGGCAACGATGTGGACGAGTCAGGTAACATGCTTGGAAGCCGTTGATTTGAAAGGATACAGTCTACATGTTAGGGTGTGGACGGTAAAAAACACTCGCTGGAGACCGTTGCCCGCGCGGCACACAAGCCGATGATGCGTGCCGGACCAGACCGCCCGCCGGTCGTTGCGATCCTCCCGGGATCGCCTGGATTGCCCACCCGGGCAAGCGGCCGACCGAGCAGGCGAACGATTCGATTCTGACCCATTCTTTAGACGGGGCATGGCCGTGAGCCGAAGCCCTGAGGAGCTGTTTCTGATGTGTGGCATTGCGGGCGAAATGCGCTTCGATGGTGCGGGGGCAGATATCGGTCGAGTGCAGCGAATGCTCGACCTGATGAGCGCCCGTGGACCCGACGACGACGGACTGGTGTCGCAGGGACCGGTTGCCCTCGGGCATCGTCGCCTGGCGATCGTCGACCTGTCCGAGCGCGGCGCCCAACCGATGCGCGACCAGGAGCTTGGCCTGACCGTCGTCTTCAATGGCTGCATCTACAACCACGATGAGTTGCGCACGCGGCTCGGCGAGATGGGCTACCGTTTCTATTCCCGCAGCGACACCGAAGTGATCCTCAAGGCCTACCATGCCTGGGGCGAGCGTTGTCTCGACGATTTCATGGGCATGTTTGCGTTCTGCATCCGCGAGCATGAGTCGGGCCGGCTGTTCCTGGCGCGTGATCGGCTGGGCATCAAGCCGTTGTATTACACACTCGATGGCGGAACTTTCCGCTTTGCATCGACGTTGCCGGCCCTGGTCCGCGACGGCTTGTCGAGCCACGCCGTGGATCCGGCGGCCCTGCATCACTACATGAGTTTTCACTCGGTGGTGCCTGCCCCGCATACCCTGTTGTCCGCGGTGCGCAAGGTCCCGCCCGGGCACTGGATGCGCATCGATGCAGACGGACGGGTCCAGGAACGGGCTTTCTGGTCGCTGCAGTTCGGGCCGCGGGACGGCGATCCGCAGACGGATCGCGAATGGGAAGATGCCGTGCTCGAATCGATGCGCGTCGCGGTGCGGCGGCGCCTGACGGGCGACGTCCCGGTGGGCGTACTGCTGTCCGGCGGACTCGACTCGAGCCTCATCACGGGCTTGCTCGCCCGCGAAGGCGTGCCGCATCTCAATACCTTCACGGTCGGTTTCGAGGACGTCGGCAAGGAAGAAGGCAACGAGTTTCGTTACTCGGACCTGGTCGCGCGAACTTTCGGCACCGAGCACCACCAGGTGTTCATCGATTCCGCCACGCTCCTCCAGCATCTGCCGGGCTGTTTCTCTGCTATGTCGGAACCGATGGTGAGCCACGACAATATCGGCTTCTATCTGCTTTCGCGTGAAGTCTCCAAGCACGTCAAGGTGGTGCAGAGCGGCCAGGGTGCCGACGAGGTCTTTGGCGGCTACCACTGGTATCCGCCCATGATGGAGAGCACCGACCCGGTGACGGACTACGCGCGGGTGTTCTTCGATCGCGATCATGCCGGCTTCGCCGAGGCGATCGAGCCGGCACTGGTGGGCGACGACCATAGCCGCGCCTTCGTGGCGGCGCGATTCGCCGAATCGCAAGCCGAGGCGCCCGTGGACAAGGCGCTGCATCTCGATACCACGGTCATGCTGGTGGATGATCCGGTGAAGCGCGTGGATAACATGACGATGGCCTGGGGGCTCGAGGCGCGTACGCCGTTCCTGGATCACGAGGTGGTCGAACTCGCGGCGCGGTGCCCGGCACGACTCAAGCTCGCCCAGGAGGGCAAGGGCGTGCTGAAGGAGGCGGCCCGGCGCGTCATACCGGACGGCGTGATCGATCGGCCGAAAGGCTATTTCCCCGTGCCGGCGCTGAAATACCTGCGCGGCGAGAGTCTGGAGATGGTTCGCGATGCGTTGTCGAGCCGTCCGGCACGTGAGCGCGGCGTGTTCCGGCGCGACTACGTGGAAAAATTGTTGTCCGAGCCCGAACAGCATCTCACGCCGTTGCGCGGCTCGAAGCTCTGGCAGATCGCCGTGTTCGAACTGTGGATGCAGACACACGGCTTGTGACGGCACCGGGCGCACAGCCGACCACCAACGGGGCATCGTCCCCGGGGGGGAGAAGATGACTTCCGACAGATCGCGTCACCGCCTCGAACGCAAGAGATCGGCCACGCTGCGCGGCTTCGGGGAGGACGACCCGCGCCACAAGGGAACACCGCTCAAGCCGAATGCCGTCGTGGATTGCGGCTGGGGCCGTCTGGTGTTCGCGCACACTTTCGGCGACAACGCCGACCTGGCGCGCACTTTGCTCGAAGAGGAGCCGGGCCGGCGCGATATCGGTCTGTACCTGCGCGATCCGCACGTGGTGCTGGCGATGGCGCCGCAGGAACTGTTTCTCGATCCTTCACACACCTATCGGCTGTGGTTCCACAAGTACCTCTCGGCGCGCGTCCAGCCACGCGGGTTCCACGTGCGCCGCCTGCGGGACCGGAAGGATGCTGAAGCCATACATAATCTGTTGAACAGCCGCAGGATGGTGCCGCCCGACCCGGATTTCATCATGGCGCGGCGCAAGTCTCGGACCCTGTCGTTTTTCGTCGCCGAGGACGAGGACAGCGGTTCCATCATCGGGACGGTGACCGGCGTCGATCACGTGCATGCTTTCGGGGATCCCGAGAAAGGTTCCAGCATGTGGTGCCTGGCCGTCGATCCGCAGGCGGCGCAGCCGGGTATCGGCCGTGCGCTGGTCGCCTGGGTGGCCGACCATTACGCCGCGCGCGGGCGAGCCTTCATGGACCTCTCGGTCATGCATGACAACGAAGCGGTGATCCGGCTCTACGAGAAGATGGGCTTCGAGCGTGTCCCGGTGTTTTCCATGAAGCGCAAGAACGCGATCAACGAGCCGTTGTTCGTCGGTCCGGAAACCTATGACACGCTCAACCCCTATGCACGGATCCTCGTCGACGAAGCGCGGCGCCGCGGAATCGGGGTCGAACTGGTGGATGCGGAGGAAGGGTATTTCGCTTTGACACTGGGCGGGCGGAGCATCATCTGCCGGGAATCCCTCACCGAGTTGACCAGCGCCATCGCCATGAGTCGCTGCGACGACAAGCGCATTACGCGCAAGATACTGGAAGCGGTGGGGTTGAACGTACCGGCGCAACGGGTGGCCGGCGCGGCCGACGCAGACGAGGCCTTCCTGCAGGAGCACGGCCGCATCGTGGTCAAGCCGGCGCGCGGCGAGCAAGGCAACGGCGTCGCCGTGGACATCACCGAACCGGCGGAAATGGCCGCCGCTATCGAGGTGGCGGCCCGGACGGGAGCGCAGGTGATCCTCGAGGCCTTTGCCGAGGGCGAGGACCTGCGCATCGTGCTCATCGATTACCAGGTGGTCGCGGCGGCGCTGCGCCGGCCAGCCGAGATCACCGGCGACGGCCAGCACGACATCCGCACCCTGATCGAGAAACAAAGCCGGCGGCGCGCGGCGGCCACCGGCGGCGAGAGCAGGATTCCACTGGACCCAGAGACCACCCGGTGCATCGTGCGCCAGGGTCATGCGCTGGAAGATGTCCTGCCGCTCGGTGAGGCCCTGCGCGTGCGCGACACCGCGAACCTGCACACCGGCGGTACACTCCACGACGTCACCGACGCGCTTTCGCCCGCGCTGCGCGCCGTCGCCGAACGTGCCGCGCGGGCACTGGACATTCCGGTGGTCGGACTCGACCTGCTGGTGCCTGACCCCGCGGGCGACGAATATGTGATCATCGAGGCCAACGAGCGCCCCGGACTCGCCAACCACGAACCACAGCCCACGGCCGAGCGGTTCGTGGATTTCCTCTTTCCCCAGACCGTGCAGGTGAATGATGACGCCACTGTCGATTGATCTCGATTATCTCCAGGAAGTACTCATGGAACTGCTGCGGATCCCCAGTCCGGCAGGATTCACGGACGAGGCCGTGCGTTGCACGTTGCGGCGCCTGGAGGAATTGGGCATTCCCACCGAGATCACGCGGCGCGGCGCGATCCGCGCCGACCTGAAGGGCGCGCAGGGGAGTCCCGACCGGGCGATCGTCACACACGTGGATACGATCGGCGCCATCACGGCCGGCCTCAAGGACAATGGCCGGCTGGAGCTGTTGCCGATAGGCACCTGGTCGAGCCGCTTCGCCGAGGGCGCGCGCGTCACCGTATACACCGACGAACGCTCGTACCGGGGTACCATTCTGCCGGTCAAGGCTTCGGGCCATGCCTACGACCTCGAAATCGACAGCCTGCCGGTCAGCTGGGATTCGGTGGAGTTGCGGCTCGACGAGGAATGCTTCACGCGCGCCGACCTGTTGCGCCTCGGCCTCAATCGGGGCGATTTCGTCGCGGTCGACGCCCAGCCGGAGATCACCGAATCGGGCTTCATCAACTCGCGACACCTCGATGACAAGGGCGGAGTTGCCACGGTGCTGGCCGTCGCCAAGGCTCTCGTCGAGAGCAAGACGCCGTTGCCGGTGGATTGCCACCTGCTGTTCACCATCAGCGAGGAAGTCGGTTCGGGGGCTTCGGCCGTGCTGCATGGCGACGTGGCCGAGATGGTCACCGTCGATACCGGTCCCGTGGCGCCGGTGCAGGCCGGTGACGAGTTCGGCGTCACGATCTGCATGAAGGATTCCGCGGGACCTTTCGACTATCACCTGACGCACAAGCTGCTCGATTTGTGCAACGACTACGGCATCCGGCATCAGCGCGACGTGTTCCGCCACTACCGCTGCGACAGCGCATCGGCCATCGAGGCAGGCAACGACATCCGCACCGCGCTGGTGTGTTTCGGCACCGACGCGACACACGGCTACGAGCGGTGCCACCTGCGGGCCCTGCAGGCGCTCGGCGACCTGCTCGCGCTGTATGTGCAGAGCCCCCCCGCCGTGCGCCGGGACCGGCTCGGGCTCGGCTCGCCGGAAGGCTTTACGCACCTGCCCGTGGGAGAGAATTGATTCGGAATCGCGCCGGGCTGCCCGGGCCGGCTGCGCGCCGCGACACATCGAAAGAGAAGTGGCGCCGCGGCGCTCGCGACTGCTGCTGGACTACATGGGTGGCCGGGAGATCAGGCTTGTGGAGCCCGTCCGCAGCTTCGCACACAGTTCCGACGATCCCGCGCTGAAGGGATGGGATTCCTTCACGATCGACAACAACGAGGTGCGTGCCCGGCCCACGGAAGGCCTGGACTCGGGAGCGTACCGAGAACGAAAAACACAAGCTCGCGCGCAACGGCAATATGCTGATGGATTTCTAGGCCGGTGCGGCTGTCGCTTCAGCGAGCTGCCCGGATCGTCAACTGAGCAAGCGTCCGCGGCGTTTGTCGCGCCCATGCAGCTTCTTCCGGCCAGAGGCGCGAACGCGCTTCTGCGCACGCTCGATCAGGATCTCGTGCGCGCTGCGTGGATCGTCGCCTTCGCCCGGCTGGCGTTGCACATACTGTCCGTCAGGTTGCATATCCCAGGCACTGCGCCGGTCCCGCAGCTGGATCTCGAGAATCTCGCGCAACATGCCCTGGCATTCCGGATCCTCGACCGGGACGATGGTCTCCACGCGCGCCTCCAGGTTGCGTTTCATGCAGTCCGCGGAACCAATGAAATACTCTTCGTCGCCCCCGTTGCGGAAATAATAGATGCGTGCATGCTCCAGGAAGCGGCCGACGATGCTGATGATGCGAATGTTCTCCGACAAGCCGGGGACGCCGGCGCGCAGCCGGCAGCTGTCGCGCACGATCAATTCCACCTGTACGCCGGCCATGGAGGCGCGGTACAGGGCCCGGGCGATCTCCGAATCCTCGAGTGCATTGGTCTTGAAGCGGATGAGGCCCGGGTTCTCCGGGCTGTGCAGCGCGATTTCGCGCGCAATCTTTTCCAGCAATGCGCGCTTGAGGTTGGTTGGCGCGGGTAGCAGCTTGCTGTAGCGCCTGTTGGCGACGTAGCCGGTGGTGAGGAAGTTGAACAGCTCCGTCAGGTCTGCCCCCAGAACCGGGTCGCTGGTCAGCAGTCCGAGGTCGCTGTAGAGACGCGCCGTACCGGCGTGGTAATTCCCTGTTCCGAGGTGAGCGTAGCGCCGCAAGCCGTCGTAATCCCTGCGCAGGACGAAGATCGCCTTGGCATGCGTCTTGAGCCCGATGACGCCGTAAGAGACATGGATGCCGGCTTCTTCCAGCGAATTGGCCCAGCGCACATTCGCCTCTTCGTCGAATCGCGCCTTGAGTTCGACGGCGACGGCCACCTGCTTGCCGTTCTCCGCCGCGTCGATCAGGTATTCGATGATCTTCGATTTGCGCGCCGTGCGGTAGAGCGTCATCTTGATGGCCAGCACCTTGGGGTCCTGGCTGGCTTCACGCAGAAATCGTTCGACCGACGTCGCGAAGGACTCATAAGGATGCTGCAGCAGGATCGGCCCGCTGTTGCGGATCAGGTGGAAAATGTTCGGCGCGTCCATGAGCTTGGGATGCTCGATGGGATGATGGGGAGGATCCTTGAGATCCGGGCGGTCCAGCGCGAGCAGCTCCATGAGATCGCGCCGCTGCATCAGGCCATCGACCTCGAACACGTCGGTGGCCTCGTCAAGGCCGAGTTCGGCGGCCAGCATGCCGCGGTGCACGGGGGGCATGCCGTCGCTCACTTCCAGCCGGACGGTGGGCGCGAACTTGCGGTCGCGCAGTTCCGCCTCGATGACTTGCAGCAGGTCGTTGGCCTGTTCCTCGTAGCGTTCAACGATCGCGTTGCGCGTGACCCGGAAGAGGTCCCAGCGCGCGATCTCGAGTTCCGGCAGCAGCGCGTCCAGGTTGTGCGCGATGATGTCCTCGAGCGGGACGAAATGCGCGCTGTCGCCGACCCGGATGAAACGCGGGATGCCGCCGCCGACCGGAACCTTGATACGGACCAGGCGGGGGCCGCGGGCGCCGGCCGGCTGATTGACCGTGACCAGCAGGTTGAGCGAAAGATTGGAGATGAAAGGAAAAGGATGGGCGGGGTCCATGCCGATCGGAGTCAGCAAGGGGTAAATATTCTCCAGGTACCAGTCTCGCAAGGTCGCCTGCGCCGTTTTTTCGAGCTCTGCGTATCGGCTCAGACGGATGTCGGCCGCACTGAGCAAAGAGTGCAGTTGCGGGAACAGGTCGTCCTTCCGATCCTTGATGGCGCGGACTTCCGCCTCGCATTCCCGGAGCTGTTGCTCGGGATTCCGGCCGTCCACCGACAGCTCCTGGACTCCGGCGCCGAGCTGTTGTTTTAGACCGCCGACGCGTTTCATGAAGAACTCGTCGAGGTTGGAGCTCACGATGGCGAGGAACTTCACGCGCTCGAGCAGCGGAGTGCGTTCGTCCTCGGCCTCGTTCAGCACCCGCCGATTGAATGCCAGCCACGTGAGCTCCCGGTTCAGGTACCACTCGGGCGCGGTAAGATCGATCGTTCCCGAAGCCTCGGGGGCCGGGGTGGGGGTGGATTCTGCGGTCTGGGACATGGGATTCGTTCCTCGCTTATGCCCCCATCTTGCCGGACTCTGCGCCAAAAGTTGAGGGGGCGCGCCGGCCGATTGCATTCCCCCGTCAAGGGGGGTAATCTGGCCGGAAATCGCAGGCGGCTGTAGACCAATAAAGAATAAGTTGCCGCGACTTGATCCCGCCTTCGTGGCGGGTTCTTTTTTTCAGGCCCCGTGGAGCGCGCGCCAAGCGTCGACCCACTCATCATGGTCCGGTAATCGCGATGGATAGCGTCACCGCATTTGCGCCCGCTTCGGTCGGCAATGTCGGCGTCGGGTTCGACGTCCTCGGGCACGCCATCGCCGGCGTCGGCGATTCGGTCAGCCTGGAACGACGCAGCGCCCCCGGTATCCGGCTGGTCGGTGTGAGCGGACTGGTTACGGACCTGCCGCGCGCAGCGGAAGCCAATTCGGCCACCCGGCCGTTGTTGCGGATGGCAGCGGATCACGGCGTGACCGACGGCCTCGACGTGACACTTCACAAGGGCATTCCCCTGGGCTCCGGCATGGGCGGCTCTGCCGCCTCGGCCGTGGCCGCCGTGGTAGCGGCCGATACAATCTGGGAGCTGGGTCTGGACCCGTCGCGCCTGTTGCAATACGCGATGGAGGGCGAGAACGCGGCCAGCGGCTCGGCCCACCCCGACAATGCGGCCGCTTCGTTGCTCGGCGGTCTGGTCATGACCGAACCCGGCATGCCGCCCCGCTGCACCCGTCTGCCCGTGCCGGCGGGGATCAGCTGTGTCTTGTGTCATCCGGCACTGGAGGTGCGCACCCGCGATGCCCGGCGCATCCTGGCGCCCGAGGTGCCCCTGGCGGCCTGGGTGCGCCAGTCCGCCTGGCTGGCCGGCTTCGTCGCCGGCTGCCTGCGCGACGACCTCGAGCAGGTTGTCCGTTGCCTGCAGGACGAGATCATCTGGCCGCAGCGGGCGGAACTCGTGCCCGGCGCGGCCCAGGCGCTCGCGGCGGCGCGTGCCGCCGGCGCACTCGGTGGCTCACTCTCGGGTAGCGGACCGTCGGTGTTCGCGTGGACGCGGACAGCGCAGGCCGCTGCGGTCGCCACGGCTTTCGAGCAGAGTTTCCGTGCGCGGGGCGTCGCGAGCGAGACGTGGATCTCCAGCCCGGACGCGCCCGGCGCGCATCTCATTTCCGGAGACTGAGCCCGTGTCCGATGAAGGACGGGCCGGCGTGCTATACGCGTTCGCGGCCTTCGGGTTCTGGGGCCTGACCCCGATCTATTACAAGCTGCTGCCGCACGTTCCGCCGGTCGAAGTGCTCGCGCATCGGGTCCTCTGGAGCGTCGTGTTCGGCGCCGTGTTCGTGAGCCTGGTAAGCGCCTGGCCTGCGGTCAGGTCGGCCGTGGCGAGCCCGGCGACCTTGCGCAAACTGGTGCTGACCGCGTCGCTGGTCAGCACCAACTGGCTGGTCTACATCTACGCGGTGGTCAACGACCAGGTGATGTCGACCAGCCTGGGTTATTACATCAATCCGCTGGTGAACGTCCTGCTCGGCATGTTGTTTCTCGGCGAGCGTCTGGGGCGCGGAAGAGCCCTGGCGGTTTCGCTCGCGACCCTCGGCACCGCGAGCCTGGCCTTCGAACTCGGCGGCCTGCCGTGGATCTCGCTCACGCTGGCGTTCAGCTTCGGCTTCTACGGGCTGATCCGCAAGCGGCTCGGACTGCATCCCATGGCCGGCCTGTTTGTCGAGACGCTGCTAGTCGCGCCGCTCGCGGTGCTCGCACTCGCCTGGTTTGTCATCCAGGGAACATCCTCGTTCGGCCTGGATCTGCGGACCTCGCTGCTGCTCGTGCTGGCCGGGCCGGTGACCCTGCTGCCCCTGCTGTGGTTCGCTGAAGCCGCGCGGCGCCTGCCCTTGATCACGATCGGCTTTTTTCAGTACCTTGGCCCGACTTTGACCTTTCTGCTCGCGACCCTGGTCTATGGCGAGGCTTTCACGCCCGCATGGGCCATCACGTTCGCATTGATCTGGAGTGCACTGACGGTGTTTACGATCGACAGCGTGGCGATGCGGCGTAAATTGCGGCGCCTGGCTGCGGCGAGCGAAGGATCGTGAACCCGACTTCTGCGTCGTGGCTGCTCGGCCTCGGCGCGGCCTGCCTGCTGTTGGCCTTGGTGGTCACCGTATTGGTCCTGCGGCGACGCCGCTATCGCCTGGATCGCCTGTTGCGCAAGATCGCCTGGCAACAACTGCGGGACGTGGTCGTGCCGGACGAGGTCGACGGCGAGATCCACGTCGATCTCGCCTTGCTGACGCAGCGAGGAATCGTGGTGCTGGAAATACGACGGGCCGCGGGCACCCTGTTCTGGGGCGAACAGCTGGATCGCTGGACCGTCCTCGACGGCGTGCGCCGCAAAGTGATCGAGAATCCCATGCCCGGGCTGCGAGCGAGGCGCCACGCGGTGCATGCCATCGTGCCCACGGTCCCGGTGTCCGGGCGCGTGCTGCTGGTGGGCGCCGTGGAAATCGCCGGCGCGCGCCCGCCCGGTGTGTTGCTGCAGGATGACCTGCTCGCGGAGTTCCCGGCCTGTACCGGCCAGCCGCCGCAGAACCTGGCGGGCGCCTGGGACACGCTCAAGTCGTCTGTCCGCGCACTCTGAGCGGCTGGGATCCCGTCGCTGCAGGCTTGGCCCGTCGTTGTTGTCGGCTGCGAGGGGCAGAAAACCTCAGGCGGCGACCGCGACTTTCTCGCGCTCGAAATGATCCGCGAGTACCTGGGCGACACAGGCCGTGACCCGTTTGCCCTTGGCGATGTGCAGGAATTCGTTGGGGCCATGCGCATTCGAGTTGGGTCCGAGCACGCCCGTGACGAGGAACTGCACGCCGGGGAATTTTTCGCCGAGCATGCCCATGAAGGGGATGCTGCCGCCGGTGCCCATGTAAAGCGCCGGCTTGCCGAAGAATGCCTGCGACGCACGCTGCATCGAATCGGCGAGCCAGGGCGCCACGGGCGGCGCGTTCCAGCCCCCCATGGCGGAGTCCACCTCGAACTCGACCTCTGCGCCGAGCGGCGGATCGGTCTCCAGCGTAAGCTTGACTGCGCTGGCCGCCGCGTCGGGATCCACCGTCGGCGGGAGACGGAACGATAGCTTGAGCGCCGTCCCCGGCCGCAACGTGTTGCCGGCGGACCCGGTGGCGGGCAGGCCGTCCGCGCCCGTGACCGACAGTGTCGGCCTCCATGTGTTATTCAACAGCAATTCCACCGGATCAGTTGCGACCGGACGCGTGTTGCCGGCCCACGGGAAGCGGCGATGGACACCTTCGCCCAGCACGTCGGCTGCGGCAACGGCCTGTTCGTGCCGCGCGGACGGAATCTCGCAGGTCAGTTCTGGCAGCGGGCTGTCCCCCGTGGCAGGATTCTCGATGCGGTCCAGGAGCAGGCGGATGACACGGAAACTCGACGGCACGATGCCGCTCGCGCCGCCCGAGTGCACGCCCTCGGTGAGCACCGACGCCTTGAGCGTGCCGACAAGGTTGCCTCGCAGGGACGTCGTGCACCACAGCTGGTCGTAATTACCGCATTCGGCGTCGAGGCACACCACCAGGCTCGGCGTGCCGATCCGCTCTTCGAGATGTTCTATGTAATGCGGCAGGTCGAAGCTCCCGCTCTCTTCGCAGCCCTCGATAAGGATGACGCACCGGGCATGCGGCAGGCCCTGGTCCTGCAACGCGCGAATAGCCGTCAATGAGCCGAACACGGCATAGCCGTCGTCGGCGCCGCCGCGGCCATAGAGCTTGCCGTCCCGGATCACGGGTTCCCAGGGCGACAGGCCGTCGCTCCAGCCGTCGAATTCCGGCTGCTTGTCGAGATGGCCGTACAACAGGACGGTGTCTTCGTTCTGCCCCGCCACCTCGATGAAGAGCACAGGCGTGCGACCCTCGAGACGCACGATCTCCACAGACATACCTTCGATCGGTTGTTGGCGGCACCACTCGGCCAGCAGTTCGGCGGCTTCGTCCATGTGGCCGTGCTTTTCCCAGTCCGGGTCGAAATTCGGCGACTTGTTGGGGATGCGGACGTAATCGCAAAGCGTCGGCACGATGGTCTCGTCCCAGATCTGGTCCGTCAAAGCGATGATCCTGGCATGGTCCATGGAAGGGCTCCCTTGGCCGTTCGTGGCGTTTGAAGGCATTGTACTAGAGACCGAACAGGGTCTCCGCGTTGCGCGTGCTGGTCGCGGCGAGTTCCTGCGGCGACACGTCCATCAGTCCGGCGAGAACCTGCAGTACGTGAGGCAGGTGCACGGGTTCGTTGCGGCGCGTGCGCGGACGCGGCCGAAGATCGCGCGGCAGCAGATAGGGCGCATCGGTCTCGATCATCACCCGGTCCAGCGGCAAATGGCGGACCGCGGCGCGCAGGGCGTCGCCGCGTCGCTCGTCGCAGATCCAGCCGGTCACGCCGATGTACAGGCCCCGTTCCAGATAGTCCTCCAGCTCGGCCGGACCACCGGTGAAACAGTGTGCGACGCCGGCCGGCAGGCGCGTCCCGCACTCGTCGAGCAGGGCGACGAATCTTTCGTGCGCATCGCGCTGGTGGAGAAACACGGGGAGTCCTGTGCGCATGGCAAGTTCGAGCTGCATCCGGAATGCCGATTCCTGTCGGTCGCGCGGCGAGAAATCGCGAAAAAAATCCAGTCCGCACTCGCCGACGGCGACCGCTTTTTCATCGGCGAGCAGCGCTTCGAGTTCGTGTGCCTCGTGTTCGCCAAGCTCGGTCGCATGATGCGGATGAACGCCAATGGTCGCGAACAGTCCCGGATCCTGCTTCGCCAGCCGCAGCGCGGCGGCGCTGGACGCCGGCGAACTGCCGGTGATGATCATGCGCTCCACGCCGGCCTCTCGCGCCCGGCCGATCACCGCGTCGCGGTCGCTGTCGAAGCTGTCGTGGGCGAGGTTGACCCCGATATCGACCAGCGTCATTGCGCAGGCGAAGGCTTTTTCTTGGCGGCGGCTTTGCGTTTCGCAGGCTTCTTGGCCGCCGGCTTGGCCCGCGCCGGGGATTTCTGCGCGGGCGCTGCAGTGCGCGCAGACGGTTTCTTCGCGGCCGGTGGCTTGCGTGCCGGTGTCTTGCTGCGCGTCTTCCTGCGGGTCGGGCTGCGGCGGGGCTTTGGTGCAGCAGCCTTGGAGCCAGGTTGGTCCTTGCCGGCGATGGCGCCGGCCGGGCCCGCCGCGGCCGCTGCATCGTCTTCGGGCGAACCTTCAAGCAGTGCCTCGATTTCGTGTTCGAGCGCCTCGAGCGCCTCGTACATATAGGTGCGCATCTCGGGCAGGTGTGGCATGGCTTCGTAGCCCGCGATCATGCCGAAGAACATCTTGCCCGCGTAGCTGAACACCGTGATGTTCATCACCATGTCCGGGGGAATCGTGGAGATGGGGAAAATCTCCTCGAGCCGCGCACCGCGCAGGTAGAGCTTGACCGGCGAGCCTGGCAGGTTCGAGATCAGGATGTTGCCGGCCGGCGGGACCAGCCCCGACACGTGCAGGATGTCGCCGACCACGGCGGCACCCTGGATGAGCAACGTGTAGGCCATCACCGTTTCGCGCGACAGCGCGAACAGCGCGTCTTTCATCTCGCTGGTGGAGCGATGCACCTCGCGCAGCCGCTTGAGCGGGTTGCGGCTGACGCCGGCGAGGCGCACCGGGATGATGCCGAGAATGTTGGTAGAGGAATTCTCGCCCTGGCGGCGCAGGTTGACCGGAAGCTGCGCCACCAGCGGGCTGCGCGGCAGTTCGGCATAGCGCGCCAGGTAGCGTCGTAAGGAGATGTCGCACAAGGTGACGATCACGTCGTTCAGCGTCGTGCCGGTGAGACGGGCCGCCGACTTCAGCCGCTCGATCTCCAGGCTGCCGCCGGCGATGCGACGCGCCCGGGTGATGTGGCCGTTGAGGGCGGTGCGCGGCGCCGTGAACGGCACCTCGAGCGCCGATTTGCGCATGCCTAGCCGGTCCAGCGCCATTTTGCCGGCGATGCCGGACAATTCCTTGCTCATCACCAGCGCTGCCTTGACGCCGCCGCCGATGCCGCTGAGCGCAGCACGTATGTCGCGCTCCGGATGCTCACCGGCACTGCCTGTCATCTGCCAGAAAGCACGCACCTCCGGATCGTTCGGGTCCTCGCTGAGGGAAGCGTTGGCGAGTCGTACCAGCGTCGCGCCGTCGCAATAGGCATGGTGGATCTTGGTGTAGATCGCGAAACAGCCGTCGTCCAGACCCTCCACGAAATGGAGTTCCCACAGCGGATGTTCGCGGTCGAGCATGAAAGCATGTAGCCGGGAAGCGAGGTCGGCGAGCTGCCGGCGGCTTCCGGGCGCGGGGAGGGCGGAACGCCGCACATGGTAGTCGAGGTCGAAGTTCCGGTCCGGGACCCACTGCGCCATGCCAGTGAGCGACACCTTGAGCCGCTGGTTGAACGGCTTGCCGACCTTGTGCCGACGCAGCGTCTCGATCAGGTCCCCGACGAAGTCCCCGGCGTAGCCCTCGGGCGGACGGAATATCTGCAGCGAACCCACGTGGCGCGGGCTGTCGGCCGTCTCGGTCAACAGGAAAGCGTAGTCGGTGATGGATATGCGAGTCATCTGGGGGCTCCGAGGCTGGCCCAAATGGTACAACAAGCGTCACCCGGCTTGGATAGCATTGCACGTTGGCCCGCGGCTGCGCGGCGGTTATAGTCCCCGCGGCCCCATTGATGGAATCGATCATGACGCATTATCCGCAGCTCCTGGCGCCGCTCGACCTCGGCTTCGTCACCTTGCCTAACCGGGTGTTGATGGGATCGATGCACACGGGCCTGGAGGACCGGGCCGCGAACTACCCGAAACTGGCGGCCTACCTGGCGGAGCGCGCCGCCGGCGGGGCCGGCCTGATCGTCACGGGCGGGATCGCGCCGAACATCGCGGGCTGGGTGGCGCCGTTCGCCGGAAAGCTGTCCGCGCGTCGAGAGGTGCCGCGCCACCGACTCGTGACGGAGGCCGTGCACGCCGCGGGCGGGCGCGTCTGCATGCAGATCCTGCATGCGGGGCGTTATGCCTACCATCCGCTGGCCGTCGCACCGTCCCCGCTGAAGTCGCCGATTTCGCCGTTCAAGCCCCGCGGCCTCAGCGCGCGCGGCGTCGAGGCGCAGATTCGCGCGTTCGCGCGCAGCGCGGCGCTGGCTCGCGAGGCCGGTTACGACGGTGTCGAGATCATGGGTTCCGAGGGTTACCTGATCAACGAATTCATCGCGGCCCGCACCAACCGGCGCGACGACGCATGGGGTGGAGACTTCGAGCGCCGCTGTCGCTTCCCCATCGAGATCGTCCGCCGGGTGCGCGAAGCCGTCGGGCCCGACTTCATCATCATCTACCGGCTCTCCGCCCTCGACCTCGTGGACGGCGGAAGCGACTGGGATGAAGTCGTGAATCTCGGCCAGGCCGTTGCCGCGGCGGGTGCGACACTGGTCAACACGGGGATCGGCTGGCACGAAGCGCGCATCCCCACGATCGCGACCCTGGTGCCGCGCGGGGCGTTTTCCTGGGTCACGGCAAAGCTGCGCGCGGCGCTGTCCGTGCCGGTGATCGCCACCAACCGCATCAACACGCCGGACGTGGCGGAGGGGATCCTGGCGCGCGGCGAGGCCGACATGGTGAGCATGGCGCGCCCCTTCCTCGCGGATCCCGAGTTCGTGCGCAAGGCCGCGGAGGGCCGCGCTGACGAGATCAATACCTGCATCGCCTGCAACCAGGCCTGTCTCGATCACACCTTTGCCGGCAAGCGCTCCAGTTGCCTGGTCAACCCCCGCGCCTGCCACGAGACCGAATTGGTGATCCGTCCCGCCGAGCGCCCGCTCAAGATCGCCGTCGTCGGCGCCGGTCCGGCCGGCCTTGCGGCCGCGACCACGGCCGCCGAGCGCGGCCATGCCGTGACGCTGTTCGAGGCAACAGAAGAGATCGGCGGGCAGTTCCAGATGGCGCGCCGCATCCCCGGCAAGGCGGAGTTCTCCGAGACCCTCAGGTATTTCCGCCGGCGCCTCGAGGTGACCGGCGTCGAGATGAGGCTCGGCGAGGCCGTGACGGCGGATGCGCTGGCCGAGCATGGCTTCGATCGCGTGATCGTGGCCACCGGGGTCGTGCCGCGGACGCCGCCGATTCCCGGGATCGACGGCCCCCAGGTATTGTCGTACATCGACGTCCTGCTGGGCCGCCGCGAGGTGGGACGGCGCGTCGCGATCATCGGGGCCGGGGGCATCGGCTTCGACGTCGCGACCTTCCTGTCGCACCCTCATGACGGCGAAGAACCGGTGGCGGAATACAACTCGGAGTGGGGCATAGACACTGCCGTGCGCGCCGGCGTGGAAGGTGTCGAGCCCCGCCCCGACGGAACCGGACGGGAGATCTGGCTGCTGCAACGCAAGCAGGGCAAACCGGGGCGCGGGCTCGGTAAAACGACCGGGTGGGCGCACCGGCTCGGCTTGCAGCGGCGCGGGGTGCACATGATCCCGGGCGTCACCTATCTGGGCGTGGAACCGGCGGGCCTGCGCGTGCGCATCGGGGACGAGGAACGCCTCCTCGAGGTGGACAACGTCGTGGTCTGTGCAGGCCAGGAATCGCTGCGCGTCCTCGCGGCGGACCTCGAGTCCCGCGGCGTGCCCGCCGACGTGGTCGGCGGTGCGCTGGAAGCGGCCGAACTCGACGCGAAGCGCGCCATCGACCAGGCGACGCGGCTCGCGGCAGCACTTTGAGCGCGGCGGCGGCCCCCGACCAGCTGGCCTTGTTCGGCGCGGAGGCCGCGGTGGTCGTGCGCAGGAGCACCAGAGCAAGGCGGCTTTCGCTGCGTGTTTTTCCGCACGGGCTGGTGGAAGTGGTGGCGCCTGAACGCATTGCCGAGCACACCATCCGTCGTTTTGTCAGCGAGCAACACGCCTGGATCGAACGCGCGCGCACTGAGCTCGGCGTGTCTCTCCAGGCGATCAGCATAGAACCGCCCGCCGAGATCCGGCTCGACGCCGTTGGGGAGGTCTGGCAGGTAGATTACCGCGTGGGCAGCAAACGGCTGAAATCGATCATGGGATCCGCCGGCGGACACATTCGGCTCAGCGGACCTGCGGATGCCCGCTGGCGCGTCCAGCAGTTGCGTCGCTGGTTGCAGCAGCGTGGCCGCGCCGTGCTGACGCCGTGGTTGGCCGACGTGGGCCGGGAGACGGGCCTCGGCTACCGCAACCTCACCGTGAGAAGGCAGCGCTCCCGCTGGGGCAGCTGCTCGGCACGCCATGACATCAGCCTCAACTGCGCGCTGCTGTTTCTCCCCCCGGCGCTGGTCCGGCACGTCCTGGTGCATGAACTGGCGCATACCCGTCATCTGAATCACCGCCCGGCGTTCTGGCGGCTTGTCGCGCGGCTGGCCCCGGAGTTCGAGGCGGCGGAGCGCGAACTGCGTGATGCCTGGCGCATCGTTCCGGCATGGGTCAACCACGATCCGCTGTAACTCCTTGGCGGTAAACTATGTATGATGCCCCGTGTGCTGCGCGCGGGAGGCGTGAGCGATGGGCGACAGGGCGGAAAGATCGGGGTTGGGCGAGCTGTTTGCGGAGCTGAAGCGACGGCGCGTCATCAGGGTCATCGTGCTGTACGCGATCGGCGGCTGGGTCGTCATCGAGGTCGCCTCGACCGTTCTTCCCAACCTCAACCTGCCAGACTGGTCCGTCACGCTGGTGACCGCGCTGGTGGTGCTCGGTTTCCTGCTCGCCGTTTCGCTGGCCTGGGCGTTCGACCTGGGTCCCGACGGCGTGCATCGCACGCCGCCGAAGAACGCTGTGGAACCCGTCGAGCCGCCCCTGCCGGCGCCCGCCGTCGCGTCGCCGCCCGAGCCGGCTCTGGCTGCGAAGCGCGAGGACGCGAGAAAATCAATCGCCGTGCTGCCTTTCGTGAACATGAGCGGAAACGCGGAGAACGAGTATTTCAGCGACGGCATCGCCGAGGAAATCCTCAACCTGCTGGTGAAGCTGCCGCAGTTGCGGGTCGCCTCGCGCACCTCATCGTTCATTTTCAAGGGCAAGTCCGTGGGGATTCCCGAGGTGGCCGAGAAGCTCGGCGTCAGCACGGTGCTGGAAGGCAGCGTTCGGCGAGCCGGCGACCGCGTGCGTATCACGGCCCAGCTCATCGACGCCGACACCGACTCGCACCTCTGGTCGGAGACCTACGATCGCGAACTGAAGGACGTGTTCCAGATCGAGGACGACATCGCCCAGAGCATCGTCGATGCACTGCAGATGACGCTGACGCCGAAAGAGCGGCGCGCCATCCAGGTGGTCTCGACCTCGGATGCCAAGGCCTACGACTACTACCTGCGCGGGCGCAGCTACATGTACACCATGACGCGCCGTGACTACGAATGCGCGGTGCAGATGTTCGAACAGGCGATCTTGCTCGACGACAAGTACGCGCTGGCGTATGCGGGGATCGGCGATGCGTATTCGCACCTGTACCGCTATGCCGAGGCGACGCAGGAGAATGTGCGCAAGGCGGTGGAGGCGAGCGAGAAAGCCGTCGCGCTCGATCCGGACTCGGCCGAGGCGCGGGCCTCGCACGGCCTGGCCATGTTCATCAGCGACGACTACGGGGCGGCCGAACGCGAGTTCAGCCGGGCCATCGAGCTCAATCCCAACCTGTGGGAGCCGTACTATTATTTCGGTCTTGCCTGGTCGTCCAAGGGCGAGTTCGAGAAAGCCATCGAGATGTACAAGAAGGCGATGGAGGTGAACCCGGCGGACTACCAGGCGCCGATTTTCATTGCCCAGTGCTACGCCTCCTTGGGACGCAAGCACGACGAGATGAAGGCTCGCCTGGCATCGCTGGAACAGATCCAGCGACACCTGGACATGAACCCGCACGACACCCGCGCGCTTTATGTTGGCGCCAACCAGTTTGCCAATGTCGGCGAATTCGCCAAGGCGCAAGAGCTCGCCGAACGGGCCTTGGGGCGTGACCAGGAGGAGCCCGTAGTGCTCTACAACGTGGCGTGTTTCTATGCCATGAAAGGGGATACGGACCGCGCCATGGAACTCCTGGAGCGTGCGGTCCAGAACGGCTGGGGCGACAAGGCCTGGCTGGAGACCGACCCCGATCTCGACTCACTGCGCGAGGATTCCCGCTTCATCGCCATGATGGCGCGGATCAACTAGCCGACCGACATTGCGTGATTTAGTGATCACTGTCGTCATGGCCCTGGCCGCTTCCGCGGCTTTCGCGCAGAACCCCAGCGAAGCGCTTGCCTGGCGCGACTTGCCCGCTATGGTCGATCTGGTCTGTCCCTTCCGTGGCGAGATCGATTACGAACCCGGTGAAATAGAATGCGGCTTCATCACCGTGCCGGAAAATCGCTCCGATCCGGACAGTCGCCTGATCCGCGTTCACTTCGTCAGGATCGCCGCGACCGGCGACAAGGATGCCGAAGAGGACCCCCGGAAGGCCGAGGGAGAGGGCCCGGACAAGGAGATCCGCGACGACCCGGTGATTTATCTCACCGGTGGCCCTGGGGTCGGCGTGGGGCCCTATGTGGCCCGGTTGCGCGAGCACGAGCTGGTCAAGCACCGCGATCTCTACATTCTCGAACAGCGTGGCATCGGCGCGAGTGGGGATTTCTGTCCCCATTTCAGCAACACGAACCGCGCGGCGCTGTGGACCGAGAGCGTTTACGAGGCCGAGGTCGAGGCGGGCGAGCGCATGCGGGCCTGCTTCCAGGCCGCGGCGGCGGCGGGTATCGACCTGTCCGGCTACAACACCATCGAAAACGCGCGCGACGTGCGGGCGCTGCGCGAGGCACTGGGCCTGGAACAGTGGAACGTCTGGGGCATTTCCTACGGCTCGCACCTGGGCCAGATGCTGCTTCGAGAGGATCCCGATGGGGTGCGCGCCATCGTCCTCGATGCCATCGTGCCGAACAATATCGGCGATCTCATGCGGATTGGTCGCTGGGCCAGCCTGGTGCTGGAGAACATCGTGTCCACCTGCGACCACGCGTCGGTCTGCGACGACCTGGAAGCGCGCTTCGACGTGGCACTGGACAAGGCCAAGGCCCAGCCGGTCATCGTGGAGACAGACCAGGTCGAGCTGTTTCCCGAAGGAAAGGTCCGCTTTGGCGGCGAGATCTTGGTTTTCGCGCCTTTCGTCATGATGTACGAGCAGGACGAGCACCCAGGCATTCCCGCGGTCATGGATACGCTCATCACCGCTGTCGAGACGCGCGACATGACGGTATACGAGCTGCTGGCGTCGGACGACGGCGGGCCCGGCGGGATTCCGATCTCGCTCGGCATGGCGAACGCGATCCGCTGCAATGACGGCTATTTCGCGGCGAGGGCGAGGGTGGCTGTCAGCGACCTCGAGGAGAACCCGCGCTTCCAGGACCTGGTCTATACGCCGGAAGGGGCCGCTTACCAGGCGCGCGTGTGCGCGGAAGAGGGCCTGGGCCCGCGCGATCGCGAGGTCTACGCGCTGCTCGAGACGAATGTACCCGCCCTGATCGTGAACGGCGGCTGGGACCCGGTGACGCCGCCGGCGATGGCCCAGGCGATTGTTCCCGGCTTTGCCAACGGCCGCTATATCGAGGTGCCGCACGCCGGCCACGGCCCGACCCGCTCGATGAGCGAATGCGCGGGCGGTGTGCTTACGGCGTTCTTCGACAACCCGGACCCGGCGGCGCTCGATGCGACCTGCCTGGAGGAAGGCGTGGCGCGGCCGGAATATCTCGACCTGTTCCAGACCAGCGCGCTCCGCCGCGCGGGCATCATGGCGGCGGACGACCCGAAGACGCTGGCCGTTCCCGGGGGCTGGGTCGGCGTATCGCTGCTCGTGCTCCTGGTCGCCTTCTTGGCCTTTCCGCTCGGTTGGCTGACCCGTGCCATCGACCGGCGCGCCGGCATGGTCCAGGCTGGGCAAGCGGCGGGCGGCCGCGGACTGGCCTGGGCTGCCGCGCTAAGCGGACTCGGCTTTGCCGGCCTGATGGGCCTTGCCGGCTACCAGGCCAGCGAGGTGTCCGAGTTCACGCTGTTGGCGGGACTGGCGCCCCTCGCCACCAGCGCGGCCTGGCTGAGCGTGCTGGCCGGCCTCCTCGGGGCGGCGGCCATCGTGGCCCTGTGGCGCGCGCGCTCGGCGACGGGTGGTGTGCGCAGCGGCACCCTCGCGGGGGTCATCCTGACGGGTCTCGCAGCCCTGTCGCTGGCAATCTTCGCTTTGGCCTGGGATCTTGGGCCGTTCTGAGTGCGGTGCCGCGGCCGCCTAGCCGTACAGTTGCCACCCGATCCAGGCCAGCGAGAACAACGCTCCGGAAACCAGGCCGACCCAGGCCAGCGCGAGGAGCGCGGGTCCGGGACGGGCCTCGGCCGGCACCCAGGGCGAGGTGACGGTCCGCAGGGTGATCCAGGCGATCAGCGGCGCCGCCACGAACGACAGCGTGGTGGCGAAGTCGATCAGGCGGGTGAACTGCACGCCGGCGAAATTCAGCACCAGCAGCGCCCCGCCGCTGACCACCGCCACGGCGGCCAGGTAGGGCGCGCGGCGCGGTGGATCGGCATTGCCCGCCTCCTGGCCGCCCCGCCGGGCGGCTGCCAGCGTCGCCGCCAGCACCCGCGGGTAGGCATCCGCCACGGCGAGCGTGGTGCTGAACATGGTGCTCAGCGCCGCCGCCGCAATGACCGGGCGGCTCCATTCCCCGAGATTGCGGGCATAGAGTTCCACCAGCTGGCCGGCAAAGCCGACGGCCGAGTCGGCAAAGCCGAGCCCGCTGGCGTACATCGTGCCCGCGCCCAGCAGCACGAAGGCCGCCGCCAGCAGCGTGGCCCCAAGGAAACCGAGGCGGAAGTCGAACAGGGCCTCCGCCAGCGTCGGCGCATGGCCGGTCTGGGCTGCCCGCTCGCGGGTCCACAGGGAATGCCAGGCCGCGACCTCGACCGGGATCGGCATCCAGCCGACCAGCGCGAGAAGGAAAGCGATGCCGCCGGCCGTGGCCAGCTGCGGCAGCTGGTTCAATCCGCCGAGGGCGCCAAGGTCCGGCGCCCGGCCCAGCGCCAGCGCCAGGGCGACCGCCGTCGAGACCGTCATGACCACCATCAGCGCCTTCATCGCCAGGTCGAGGCCGCGGTAATTGCCGAGGGCCAGCAGCGCGATGCACAGAGCCAGCACGCCGGCCGAGAGATTGGCCGGGCTGGCGTCGATCCCGAGCAGCAGGCCGGCCAGTCCCGCGGTGACGAGCGTGACCACAGCCAGCACGATGAACATGGTCCCGATGGTCAGGACGGCAAACAGGGCCAGCGCCCAGCGACCGAGGCGGCGGAAGCCGACAAGCAGGTTCTCGCCGGTGGCCGCGGCGTAGCGCGGCCCGAATTCGAGAAAGGGGTACTTGAACAGGCACGCCAGCAGCACCACCGGCAGCAGCAACAGGCCGTACTCCGCGCCTGCCCGCGTCGACTGGACGAGATGCGATACCCCGACTGCCGCGCCGGCCATGAGCAGGCCGGGGCCGAGAGCCTTGCGGAGGGTGCCATGCCGCGCTTTCTGCCCTTGGTCCAAGCGTTCAGATCTCGAATGAAAGTTAAGTGTTACGGCTAATTAATTGAGTTTATAAGAGTTCGAATGCCAGCCTTGGCAGGATCACGGCCGAGGCCCCGCCGAGGTGGTAGTCGACCAGCAGGCTGAGCGGCGTCGGCTCCAGGTTGATCTCCACCAGCATGGCACCGGCCTCGCGCGCGACGCTGGCGAGGCCGGCGGCAGGGTACACCATGCCCGAGGTGCCAACGGAGATGAAGACCTCGGCCTGCTGTGCCGCCTCCGAGGCGCGCGCCAGCGCGGTGGCCGGGATGGCTTCCCCGAACCAGACGACCCCGGGCCCCATCAGCCCCCCGCAGCCAGGGCAGGCGGGTGGGGCCGGCAAACCCGGATCGTCGTGCCGGCTTTCGTGGCCGCAGCCGCGGCAGCGGTTGGCGAACAGGTTGCCGTGGAACTCGATGACATCGGTGCTGCCGGCGCGCTGGTGCAGGCCGTCCACGTTCTGGGTGACCAGCTGCAGTCCCGCCAGGCGGGTTTGCAGCTGCGTGATGGCCTGATGCCCCGGGTTCGGCGCGACCGCCGCGACGCGCATCCGGCGCTCCCGGTACCAGTCCCAGACGCGCTGAGGATCGCGCGCGAAAGCCTGGGGGGTGGCGAGTTCTTCCGGGCGGAACTTCGCCCACAGCCCGGTCATCGCGTCGCGGAAGGTGGGCACGCCGCTCTCGGCAGAGACGCCCGCGCCGGTGAGGAAAACGACGCGGCCGGCCTGCCGGAGCGCATCCAGCAGGCCGGCCGGCAAATCGGCGGACGCCACGGGCGCCTTGTGCTCAGGCCGCCTGGTCGGCCGCAGCGAGCTGGCGCAGCACGAAGTGCAGGATGCCGCCGTTCTGGTAGTACTCGCGCTCCTTCGGCGTGTCGATGCGGACGCGGGCCGTGAAGACGATGTCTTTTGCGCCGTCACGTGTTGCGGTGACCGACACCTCGCGGGCGCTGCCGTCGCCCAGGCCGTCGATGGTGAAGGCCTCTGTACCGTCGAGGCCCAGCGAAGCGGCGTTGTCGCCGTCCTTGAACTGCAGCGGGAGGACGCCCATGCCGATGAGATTGGAGCGGTGGATGCGCTCGTAGCTCTCGGCGATCACGGCCCGGACTCCGAGCAGCTTGGTGCCCTTGG
>CAYTXS010000013.1:26041-27515 GCA_964441585.1 uncultured Thioalkalivibrio sp. | reverse complement strand
TGTCCATCGACATCAATTCGGCGCGCGCCACGAAGGGCGACGATATCGAGATGACGGCGCTGAACACGAACCTCGAGGCCGCGGACGAAATCGCGCGCCAGCTGCGGATTCGGGACCTCGGCGGCCTGATCGTCATTGACTTCATCGACATGGGGCCGCAACGCAACCAGCGCGAAGTGGAGAACCGCTTGCGCGACGCCGTGAAAATGGACCGCGCGCGCATCCAGATCGGGAAGATCTCGCGTTTCGGCTTGCTGGAGATGTCGCGCCAGCGACTGAGGCCCTCGCTCGGCGAATCCAGCCACATCATTTGCCCGCGTTGCCAGGGCCAGGGCGCAATTCGCAGCGTCGAGTCCTTGTCACTGTCCATCCTGCGGCTGATCGGCGAAGAATCCCGCAAGGAGCGCAGCTCGCGCATCATCGCCGAGGTCCCGGTGGACGTCGGAACCTACCTGTTGAACGAGAAACGCGGCTGGCTGGGTGAAATCGAGCAGCGCGACGACGTGCAGATCGTGGTCGTACCGCGCGAACAGCTAGACTCACCGAATTTTTCCATCCGTCGCGTGCGCGACGATGCCGTGGGGCTGCCGGAGAACGCCGGGGTGAGCTACCAGCTGCAGCTTGCCGACATCGCGGCGCCGGACGATGCCACGCCTGGCCTGAAGCCTACCCGCAAGCCCGAGCAACCAGCGGTGTCGGGGATCGTGCCGGCGACGCCCGTGCCCACGCCCCAGCAGCCTACCGTACCCGAAGCTGCACCAAAGCCTGGCCTGTGGACCCGCCTGGCCGCATGGTTCGCAAGCATGCGGACTGCGAAAACCGCCAGTGTGGAGAAGACGCCGGCAGGCTCTACCAACGGCAAGGAACCCGCCCGCGGTGCCCGGCAACGGGACGATGAGCGGCGCAAGCGAAGCGATCGGCAACGTTCGGAGTCTGGCCGCCGCAGCCGCGGTGGACGTGGTGGCAAGGACGGTGGCCGTGACCAGGGTCGTGACCGCGAGCGCAGCAAGGAAGGTGGCCGGGAACGCCAGCGCGACCAGGACAAAGCCGCCCGGCAGTCATCGGCGCAGGAACCTTCTCGTCAGCGCGACCCTGCGCCTAAGCCGGAAACCGGGGCATCAGCCGAGACGCAGGCGCCGTCCAACCAGACCCGGAACACGGCCGAGGGCGAACCGCGCACGAAGCGACGCCGTCGTCGTCGTGGGGGACGCAAGACCCGATCCGACGCTCAGCAACAGGGCGAAAATACCGGCGGTGAAAACGCTAACGGCAGCGCCGCAACGACGCCATCTCAGGCTCCGCCACAGCAGCCCCCGCCCTCCGAAGGGATTACGACGGCCAGCTCGAGCGCTCCGGCCGCCGTGCCGGTGAAAGCCGCAACTGCGGGCATTCCGGTGGCTACGGGACCGCGATCCGAATCGAAGCCTGAGCCGAAGCCTGAGCCGAAGCCTGAGCCGAAGCCTGAGCCGAAGCC
>CAYTXS010000013.1:0-25941 GCA_964441585.1 uncultured Thioalkalivibrio sp. | reverse complement strand
GAGCCGAAGCCTGAGCCGAAGCCTGAGCCGAAGCCTGAGCCGAAGCCTGAGCCGAGACCTGAGCCGAAGCCTGAGCCGAGACCTGAGCCGAAGCCGGTCGCAACAGATGGGCAACGCAGCCTGCCGATCGAACCGGCTGGTGAGCGCCCGGCGCCGGCACCGTCACCGCAGAAGCGTGCGGATCCGCCGCCTGGCAACAGCTAGATCAACTCAGCGCAGCGTGCGCCGGACATCCTCGACGAGTCCGGCGCACGCTGCGGTGACCAGGTCGAGCACCTGCTCAAAACCGTTCTTGCCGCCGTAATAGGGATCGGGCACGCCCTTCACGCCGGTATCCGCGGCGTATTCGAGCAGCAGACCCAGACGGGCCCGGGCATCATCCGGACGAATACGCTGCAGATCTGCGAGGTTTTCCTCGTCCATGGCGAGGATCAGGTCGAAACGCGCGAAGTCCTCTGCGACTACTCGGCGCGCTCGCAGGCTTCCGAGGTCGAGCCCGCGCGCCAGCGCGGCAGCCGTCGCGCGCCCGTCGGCGGGCGCGCCCTCGTGGTAGCCGATAGTGCCCGCCGAGTCGATGTAAATTCGCTCCCCGAGGCCCGCATCAGCCGCGAGCTTGCGAAATACCGCCTCCGCGGTCGGCGACCGGCAGATATTTCCCAGGCACACGAACAGCACCGAGAACTTTTCACTATCTTCATCTGCAGCCATTGCTATCTGTCCGTCCGCTGCCGTTCCAGTTACGAATCACGGTTATTCTAACCGCACGCGGTTTCACTCGATGTTCTCCGTACGGCTATGCCGCTATGATGATGCGCATGATCGAAGCGCCCGCTCTGCTGAATCGCCTGCGCGCCCTCGTTGGCCGGGAGCTGCGATACCAGGGACTGAGGTGCACACTGGTAGAGATCATCGATCAACCCCCTGTGCTGGTTCTGCGCCCGATCGGTGCCGAGCCGGTCATCCAGGCCGACAAATTCGGCGAGCCGCTCCGACACGCGCCGCCGTTGTTCGAGCTGCCGATGTTTGCCCCGGATGGCACTTCGCTCTCGGCGGAATTGCGCATGATCAACCTGCCGGAACTCGATCCACGAGCAGCCGACTGACGCGGGCCGCATCCTCCGCGGTGTCGACGCCTGCCGGCGGCACCTCGAGCGCGCCATCAACCTGTATTCTCATCCCCAGCCACAAAGCGCGCAATTGCTCCAGGCGCTCGACTTTCTCCGTTGCGCATGGCCCCGCCTCGGCCAGCCGGCGCAGCGAGGCCACACGATAACTGTACAAGCCGACGTGGCGCATCGCCCCGGCATAGCCTTGCTGCGAGGCCGGCCCGTGCGGGGCCCCATCCCGATGCCAGGGGATCGGAGCCCGGCTGAAATACATGGCCGCGCCATCCGCCCGGCTGACCACCTTCACCACGTTCGGATCAAGGTACTCCTCAAGCGTATGGACCGGCGTGGCCAGCGTGCCGATATCGGCATCCGGATGAAGCTGCAGCAACTCCGCGACCTGTCGCACCAGGGCAGGCGGCAACAACGGTTCGTCCCCCTGGACATTCACCACGATGTCGTCGTCAGCCCAGTCACAACGCGCTGCGACTTCCGCGATGCGGTCCGTGCCACTGGCGTGGTCCTGGTCCGTCAGGCACACCTCGGCGCCGAAGCGCCGACACGCTGTCGCGATGTCATCGTGATCGGTGGCGACGAGCACCTCGTCTGCGCCGCTGCGCGACGCGCCC
Source organism: uncultured Thioalkalivibrio sp. (assembly GCA_964441585.1). Lineage (GTDB taxonomy): Bacteria > Pseudomonadota > Gammaproteobacteria > Steroidobacterales > XN24 > XN24. The sequence goes on along the minus strand of CAYTXS010000013.1, from coordinate 24,206 downwards.
TCCCAGACCCACTGCACCATCGGGCGTCCCGCCATCGAAAGCAGCGGCTTGCCAGGAAGCCGCTGTGATGCGTAGCGCGCCGGGATAACGACACGAAAACCGCTCATCGCCGCTGCTCCATCTCCAGCAATTCCGGTTGCGAAACCTCTCGGGCGGCACTCACCAGCAACACCGGCACATCGTTGCGGATCGGCCACGCCAGGCGATCGCCTCGGCAGACCAGCTCCTGCTGTTCGCGACGATAAACGAGCGGCCCCTTGCAGATCGGGCAGGCGAGGATGTCGAGCAGGCGATGGTCCATCGCTCAAGCTTCGCTCATGCCGAGCCTGCCTGCCAGTGCCTGCCGGAAACGGGACGCATCGGCCCCCAGATCGGCGGTCACCGGCACCTCCCAGCACGCACCCGAGCCCGACATGCGTGCGCATCGCACCGCGTCCTTGGATGTCATCAGGACCGGAAGGCCGTCATGCGGCGACAGCAGGCCAGCGGGCATGCGACCGTGGTCAGGCAAGGGATGAGGAACGACTTCGAGGCCATGGCCTGCGAGGAAATCGAAAAAGCGCTGCGGGTGGCCGATGCCGGCGATGCCGTGAACCGGTCCCGGCGCGAACGCCGCAAGCGACCGCCGTGCCGAGGCATCGATGCGCACTGCCTGGTCGCCGACCAGCGCCATGCGCACCGACCCGGGTGGGCAATGGCCCTCGCCGTTACACACCACGAGATCCGCTTCCCCGAGGCGCGCGGACGGTTCGCGCAAGGGCCCGGCGGGCAGGCAACGGCCGTTGCCGAGTCCCCGCACGCCATCGACGACCACGATCTCGAAATCCCGGCGCAGGCGATAATGCTGCAGGCCGTCGTCTGCCACGATGACATCGGCCCCGCCCGCGGCCGCAGCACGTGCCGCGGCGAGACGGTCACGGCAGATCCACACCGGGCACGCCGTGGTCTTAGCCAACAGCAGCGGTTCGTCGCCGGCGAAGGCCGGGGAATCGTGCTCGCGGACCCGGTGAGGTTGGCGCGGCTCGGCGCCGCCATAACCCCGGCTTACCACCGCCGGACGGCGCCCGAGCTCCATGAGCAGTTGCGCGACCAGGATCACGAGCGGCGTCTTGCCCGCGCCGCCCACGGTCAGGTTGCCGACGATCACGACCGGCACGCCAGGGTGACCGGAGCGCAACCAGCCGCGCCGGTAAAGCAGCCGACGCGTCAGGACGGCAAGCCGATAGACCGGCTCAAGCCATCGTGTCCAGGCCGGCGGCCTGGCCTCGGGATCGTACCAGGCGCCAGACAGGCGTTCGCGCCAGCCGCTCATGCCAGCTGGAACTGCATCCTGTGCAGCCCCGCGTAGACGCCGTCCAGCGCCATGAGCTCCTGGTGCGCCCCGATCTCGACGATCCGGCCGTGATCCATGACGACGATGCGGTCGGCCTTCTCGATGGTGGACAGGCGGTGTGCGATGACGAGCGTCGTCCGGTTCTGCATCAGGGCCTCGAGGGCGTCCTGGATGTGGCGTTCCGACTCGGAATCCAGCGCCGAAGTCGCTTCGTCGAGTACGAGTATCGGCGCATTCTTCAGCAGGGCTCGGGCGATGGCCACGCGCTGCCGTTGCCCGCCGGACAGGGTGACGCCACGGTCTCCGACCTGGGTCTCGAGCCCGTCCGGAAATCGTTCTGTGAACTCCAGGACGTGGGCCGCGCGGGCCGCGGCCTCGATCTCTTCGGCACTCGCCTCGCGCATCGTGCCGTAGGCGATATTCGCGCGGATCGTGTCGTCGAACAGCTTGACGTCCTGGCTGACGAGACTGACCTGGCGGCGCAGGTCCGCGCGCCGGTAGACGCGGACGTCCTGCCCGTCCACCGACACGACGCCGGTGGTCGGATCGTAGAAGCGCGGGATCAGGCTCACCAGCGTGCTCTTGCCGCTGCCCGAGCGGCCGACGATTGCAAGGCGCTCACCCGCCGCAACTTTCAGGTCGATGTGCTCGAGCACCGCTCCCTTTTCCTGCTGGTAGACGAAACCGACATCCTGAAACTCGATTTCGCCGCGGGCACGATCAAGCACCACGGGGCCACCCTCGTCTTCGGCCGGCGCATCGAGCAACTCGAAGATGCTCTGCCCGGCCGCGATGCCCTGCTGCAGCGGCCCGTTGATATTTGTGAGGTGCTTGAGCGGCGCCATGATCAGCAGCATGGCACCGAGAAAGGACACGAAATCACCGACGCTCAGCCCGCCGCTCAGGTCGTCACGCGTCGCGACGAAGACGACGCCGGCGATCCCGACGGCTGCAACCAGCTGCACGACAGGCTGGCTGGCCGCCTTCGCCGCCGCCAACTTCATGTTGAGGCGCCGGTTCTGTTCGTTGACCTTCTCGAAGCCTTCGACTTCCTGCGTCTCCCCGTTGAACACCTTGACCACCCGGTGCGCTTCGAGCACCTGTTCGGCCGCCTGCGTGACGTCGCCCATCGAGTTCTGGATCCGGGTACTGTAGCGACGGAACTTCGTCGACAGGAGGCGAATGATCATGCCGATCAGCGGCGCCGTGATCAGCACGAACAATGTCAGCCGCACATTTATCCAGAACATGTAGCCCAGCAGCCCGAGGATAGTCAGCACATCCTTGAACAGCGTGGTCAGGACCTGGCTGGCCGCCTGCGCCACCTGCTCGATGTTGAAGGTCAGCCGCGACAACAGCGCACCGGAGGAACTGGTGTCGTAGAAACCCGTCGGCAGCACCAGGAACTTGGCAAACACCTCGCGACGCATGCGCTTGATCACCTGCCTGCCGACCCAGCTCATGGAATAGACCGCGACGTAGTCCGCAATTCCCCTGACGAGAAATACCAGCAGGATCAGCAGCGGCACCCAGCGGATGAAGTCAGCATCGCGGGCCACGAAGCTCTGGTCCGTCACCAGCTTGGTGAGGTAGACGAAACCCGTCTGACTGGCGGCGTAGACCGCCATCGCGATGATCGCGGCGACGAACATCGGCAGGTATTCGGCCGAATAATCGAGCAGCCGCCGATAGACGGCGCCGGCCCGATCAGGAAGCGCATCCACGCGGGGCTTCACTCGGGTTCACTGACCGTGGCGATCATGATCCGGCTGAACCCGAGCCGCCCGACGATGTCCATCGCCGTGACGACGGACTGGTGCGCGGCGCGTGCGTCCGCGCGTATGGTGACCGGCAGTTCCCGTCGTTCTCCTGCCACCTGCTCGAGCGCGCGCTGCAGGGTCTCAGGGCGGCGATTCACCAGCTCCTGGCCGTCAACGAAATAATCCCCTTCGGCACTGACCACGATTTCGATCTGGGCTGCGGGTTCCTCGCGCGGCATCGCCTCCGCCTGCGGCAATTGCAGGCGAATCTCGGTGGCCTTTATGAAACTCGTCGAGACCATGAAAAACACCAGCAGCAGCAACACCACGTCGATCAGCGAGGTGAGATTGATCTCGGGCTCTTCCCGCGATTTCGTGCGCAGGTTCATTTTGTCGTGCGTCCCGGGGTGGTCGCGACATCTGCCGGCGGCGCGCCGTGCAGGGCATCGACCAGCTTCATCGCTTCCTTTTCCATCTCGACCACCAGCGCATCCACGCGTCCCCGCAGGTAGCGGTAGGCGATCAGGCTGGGAATGGCCACGCACAATCCCGCTGCGGTAGTGATCAATGCCTCGGATATACCGCCGGCCAACACACCCGGGTTGCCCACCCCCGCCGTGGTGATCGCGGTGAAGACCTTGACCATGCCGATGACGGTGCCCAGGAGTCCAAGCAAGGGCGTCACCGCGGCAATCGTGCCGAGAGAGTTCAGGTAGCGCTCGAGCTCGTGGACGACGTGACGCCCGGTATCCTGCACGATCTCCTTGAGCACGTAGCGGCTCTGGTGACGATTGGCGAGACCCGCCGCCAGCACACGGCCCATCGGCGAGTTCGCAGCCAGCACGGCGAGGTGCTTCTGGTCCAGCTGGCGGTCCCGCGCCCAGTCCCAGACGCGCATCGTCATGTCCTTGGGCAGCACGCGGCGGCGCTGCAGGGTCCAGATGCGCTCGAGGGTGATGGCCACCGCCACGATGGAACAGAGGATGATGGGCAGCATCAGCCACCCGCCCGCCTGGATGATTTCGATCATGGGGCCTCGCGACGGTGCAGTAGCCGCCGATGATACCGGCAACCGTCGGTTGCGAGCCACCGCCGCCTTGCGCGCGCGATCAGGAAGCGGGTCGCCGGCTGAAAACAGACGGGGCCCCGGAGGGCCCCGTCCTGGCTCGGAGATCGCGTCCGCGACGGGCGCCGCGAACGCGCCTGCCTCAGAAGCGCAACTCTCCGCCGACGCCGAACAGCGTCTCGTTGTCGCCGTTGTCGACATTGGTGAACGTCACGCCGGTATAGAGCTTCGCGTTCTTCGCCAGGGCCTTGTTCAACGCGAGGCGGTACCAGGTGTCGTCGGAATCGAGGTTGGCGCCAGCCGCCGCGTTGCCGCTGAGGCCCGCTGCGAACGGCAGGTTACCCATCAGGAACAGCCGGTCGCCGCGCGTGTTCGCCGGCCCGCCGTCCACGTAGCCGTCGCGGATCTCGTACTGCGCCGTGAAAGCCACCTTGGCGATCTTCATCCTCGCGCCGATCTTTGCATTCTCATCGCCGCTATCGGCCGCATTGTTCCAGCCGGCCCAAACATCGGCGCCGCCGATCTTGCCGCTGAGCAGGATGCCCGCATCGTTCACGGAGTCGCCGTTGGCGTCGGTCGTCGGGTTGTATTGCAACTTGATGTTGAGGCCGCCGATGGAATTCGAGTACTGCAGAACGTCGTTGACGAAGGACTGCGAGCCATAACGGCCGCCACCCACTGCCGCCGTGTTGCGCGCCTGCAGGAAAGTCGTGATGTAGGGATCCTTTTCGAGGTTCTTCAACACGCCCGCCATGCGACCGGCCTGCAAGGCACCGAAGTTGCCACGGATACCGACATAGCGATCGCGGTATTCAGGCCCGAAGCGGTTCTGTCCGTCACTCCTGACGCGGTCGCGCATATCCAGCGCGAGGCGACCGAACATCGTGACTTCACCGGCTTCTTGCGAAGCATCAATCTGGAAACGCGCGGTCCCGTTGTCGCTCAACGAACGGGTGTTGTCGTCGTCGTCTTCCAGCACGAGATCGAGGGCGACGCGTCCGGAAAACTTCACCTCGGCACCCACGGCAGCGGATACCGGCATCGCCAGAACGGCCGCAACGCCGGCCGCAATCCATACATTTCTGCTTTTCATGATAATTAACGCTCTATCCTTGATGAATCTGAGAGACAGACGCGCCCAAGGTCGCGACGAGCCCGCTCTTTGGCCGATGGCCGGGAATAGATGTCTTGCTCCTCGAAGGAGGCGAAGCAGTCCATCTTGCTTTGCGAGTTCTCCAGGTAGCTCGCCTTCTCCGTATGGCAGCTACGGTTCTCCTGGATCTCTTCCTTGATGGGGTACGCAGGACGACGGTATGGCCGCCGGCGCTTTCGATCTCGATATTCGCCTTGTCCGGCGTGCAAGCGCCGCCGGTAAGGATGCCGGGTCGTTGTCTTCGCGAGATCGTCATGTTCTTTTTCGCGTTCACTACAGATCGATCCAGCCATGCCGTGCCGCCAATGCGGATATCTTTATCGCGACCATGTCGTCGCATCATTTTCTGGAACAGAATTCTGTAAGCCCTGGATTTATTTTTAATCCGCTAATGTACTTAGATCGCATGTACGGACTTGCCGCAATCACGATGTCCGTTTGTCGATACCAGTCATTTCCCGCAGTTCGACGCAGCGAAATCCGACAAAAAAAGGGGCTTCGCCGAACACGGTCGAAACCCCGGAAGAATGGGGCGGAGCCCCGGTTGCTTCAATCGATAAAACAGTCGAACGTGTCGCCTGCGATTCAGTCCCGCCAGCGGCGACAATCGACAAAGTATCGATTCCTGAACCGCACCGTCACCTTGATGCGAATGAAATTCTGCCGACGCATCGGCCCCTCTGGAATAAGCATCATTCGCTAAGTAAGTCTCCTGACACGCGGCCGATTGAGATCCAAGTAACTGAACTGAAAGCGTAATAATTTTGTAATACAAATGTCTTTTAAATTTAACCGGCAAACGGCTGATGGAACACGGCCTCGGTCGGCACTACCCGCTGCAGTCGAGCCACGCCCGGCATGCGGCGTTACGACGAAGCACCGGGACCACCGCTCCCCCGGGTGGAAAGCGCATCAGGATCTCTCCGTGGCGCTCGGTGGAAAGGGGCACGGCACCGGCAGCCTGCCATCGCCTGACCACCGTTGCCGCTGGAAAGCCCCAGCGATTGCGCCAGTTGGTCGAGAACACCACCCAGGCCGGCTGCGTCGCGACCACCAGCCCGGGACCCGACGAGGTCTTGCTGCCGTGGTGAGGCGCAATCACCACGTCCACCGGGATACGCGGTGTCGCGCCCAGTAATGCCCGCTCACCGCGAACCTCGATGTCGCCGGTCAGCAATGCACGCCCGCCCGCTCCCTCGACGAGCAACACGCAGGAGCCGTCGTTCGTGCCGCCGCGAAACGATTTGGCCGGGTGCAGGACACTGAAGCGAACACCGTCCCACGACCATGAAAGCCCGGGGCGGCAAACGTTCTGCGTGACGGAAGACGTGTCATGGCCGCCCCAGGCCGTCGCCTCCGGGAAGGCTGCGTTTATCGTTCTTGCACCGCCGATGTGATCCGCATGCCCGTGGCTGATCATCAGCACGTCGAGACGACGGATCCCCAGCGCGCGCATCGCAGGCACAACGGTCCACTCCGCTGCGTCGCCGCCCGGCCAGGACGCGGCGGCGTCGTACAGCAAAGTTTTGTGCGTGGTTCGCACCATGACCGCCAGGCCATGTCCCACGTCGAACACCCGCAACTCGAAGCCGCCGGCCGGCACTTGCTGCGGCCCTGCCAAGACCAGTGGCGCCAGCAGGACCAGTCCGATCCCTCGGCCCGGAGCCGGCCGCGGTAAGAGCAACCATGCGGCCCCCGCTGAGGCCAACGCTAACTCGACGCCGTCCGGCGCGGTCATCGCGCGCGAGGCGAGCGGCCATGCCGCGATGACGTCGATGGCAACGAGCGCGTAGTCCGTCGCCTGGGCCGCGAACATGAACAGTGCCGCAGCGGGACCGGGCAGGACACCCGACAGTGCCACGCCGAGCAGGGCCGGCGGCACCACCAGGGCGCTGAACCAGGGCACCGCAGCCAGGTTGGCGAGCGGTGCCACCAGAGACACCCGGCCGAACCACGCCACGGTGCACACCAGCATGCCCACGGCGAGTGCGGCCTGGATACGCAGCACGGTCACCAGCCGTCCCGCGGGCGCACGGCGGGCGGCAACCACGGCAAGAATGGTCGCCACTGCCCCGAAGGACAGCCAGAGCCCGGGATCCATGACCGCCAGCGGGTCCGCCGCCAGCACGATGGCCAGCGCGCCGCCCAGGGCGCCGGCCGGGGAGACGCCGCGCCGCAAGACGAAGGCCGCCAGGCCGAACGCCGTCATGAGCGTGGCCCGGCGCGCCGAGACCGGTGCTCCTGCGAGAAGGCAATAGAGCACCGCGGTGGCCAACGCGCCGAGCGCCGCCCAGTCGCGGGCCGGGCGTCGAGCGGCGCCCCAGCGACGTCCGGCGGCGCCGAAAAGCAGGCCCCCGAGCGCGGCGGCCAGACCGATATGCAACCCGGAGATGGCCAGCAGGTGGCCCGTGCCCGTGGCTGCCAGTGCGTCGCGAGTCGCCGGGGCCATGCCGCCGCGAAAGCCCAGCGTGATCGCGGTCAGCACCGCGGCCGCACGCGGGTCGGGCACGGCGGCAGCGATCGCTGCTGCCGCACGGCCCCGGACATGCAACAGCCGGTCCACGTTTGCGGCGACGAAGCGCCCGCCCTCCGGTCCGCTGGCGTAGCCGGTCGCGCCGATTCGCTGGCGCAACAGCCTGGCCTCGCGACTCGGGCTTCCGGTGTTGAGCAAGCCGCGCGGCCGCTGCAGCTTGGCCCTGAAACGCCATCGTTCCCCGACCCGGGGCAATACAGTCGGTTCGTACCAGGCCAGGCGGACCCGGCGCGGCAGATCGCCCGGCGCCTCGACACGGACGGTCATCACGAGGCGTCGTGTCTCCTGCCGCGGCAGGTCCGCGATGACACCGACGAATTCAACCTGCGACCCCTCCAGGCCAGCATCGAGGCGATCATCGAGCGCTGCGGCCAGGGCAACGCTGGCGAGCAGACTTCCCATTCCCAGTCCCGCAAGCAGCACCCGTCCTCGCAACAGCGCGACGAGCGCTGCGGCCGCAGCCGGAAGGCAGGCCCATGCCGGCGGCGGCGCAGGCATGCGCAACGCCAGCCAGGCGCCAGCGAGCATGGAAATGCCGAACACCATCACGGCCGTGTCGTGCGCGCGTGCGTGATAATCTGCGGCCACACGGTTGAACATGGCGATGCCCCGAAAATTCCTGAATCGAGTGCTGCCCGCCCGGGCCTATCTACGGGAACAATGGTTCCTGCGGCCGTTCGACGCCCTGCTTCACGATCCGGCGTTATGGGCCACCCATCGTAAAAATGTGCTCAGGGCGTTCGCACTGGGGCTTTTCGGGTGTTTCCTGCCAATTCCCGGGCAGACCCTCCTGGTGGTCAGCATCGCGCTCTGGCTGCGGGTCAATCTGCCGGTGACCGTCGCCGCCTCGTGGATCGCAAACCCGGTGACCAGCGGTCCGCTGTATTACGCCTGTTACCGGCTCGGCTCGTGGCTGCTCGACCGGTCGCCGGGAACGTTCCGCATCGAATTCAGCTTCGACTGGTTGTGGTCGGAAATCGAACGCATATGGCAACCCCTGCTGCTGGGCTGCCTGGTGCTCGGAATCGTGGTCACGGGGCTTGCGGTGTTCGTAGTGAACCAGCTGTGGATCCGTGCGTCACGGCGTCGCTTCGAGCAACGCCGAGGTCAACCCCGATGGAGGGGACTGGGACCGCACTGAGGTCGTTCAGGCGGGCCGCAGGCGGCCTTCGACAAGCTCCAGTACGCGCCCCATCCGCTGCGCAAGGGCGAGGTCGTGGGTGACGACGACGAGCGCGGTGCCGAGCTCCCGGTTCAGTTCCAGCATCAGCTCGAAAACCCGTTCCCCGGTGCGCGCATCGAGGTTGCCGGTCGGTTCGTCGGCCAGCACCACGGCAGGCCGCGTGATCAGCGCGCGCGCCACCGCGGCACGTTGGCGCTCGCCACCTGACAGCTTGGCCGGCCGGTGCGACAGCCGCTCGCTCAGTCCCACGCGCCCCAGCAAGGCGGCAGCTTCCTGCGAGGCCGCCGGGATCGCCATGCCTCGGATGAGCAACGGCATCGCCACGTTCTCCAGTGCCGAGAACTCTGGCAACAGGTGATGAAACTGGTAGACAAAACCCAGCGCGCGATTACGCAACACGCCGCGCTCGGCATCGTCCAGCCCGGACAGTTCGCGTCCCTGGACGCTCACTGAGCCGCTCGACGGCAGGTCGAGTCCGCCGAGCAGCTGCAGCAAGGTCGTCTTGCCCGAGCCGCTCGCCCCCACGATAGCCAGCCGGTCGCCGGGCATCACGTCGAGTTCCACGTCGTCCAGCACCTCGACCGTGTTGCCGCCCTCCACGAAACGCTTGGCGAGCGCGCGGCAGGATAATGCCGGCGTTGATTCATTCATGCCGCAAGGCCTCCGCCGGCTGGCTGCGCGCCGCACGCCAGGCCGGATAGATGGTGGACAACACGGCCAGCACGAGCGCCGTGCCGCAGATGCGCAACACGTCGCCGAGGCGCAGCTCGGCGGGAAGGTCGCTGATGAAATACACGTCGGCCGCAAGAAAGGTCGTGCCGAGGGCTGCCTCCAGCCAGTGCACCAGTTGCTCGATATTCAGCGCGAGCACCGTGCCGAGCAACAGCCCGGCCAGGGTGCCGGCCACACCAATGAGTGCCCCCTGGATGACGAAAACGCGCATGATGCCCCGGGGCGAGGCACCGAGCGTGCGCAGGATCGCGATATCGCCCTGCTTGTCTTTCACCACCATGACGAGCGTGGAAACGATATTGAATGCCGCCACTGCGACCACGAGCAACAGGATGGTGAACATCATCTGCTTAGACAGCTGGATCGAGCGGAAGAAGTTGACGTGCTGCCGTGTCCAGTCGCTGACATAGAATCCGCCGCCGAGCTGCATGGCGACGCGCCGCGAAACCTCGGGAGCGAGAAACATGTCGTCCAGCGCAAGGCGCAATCCTGTGACCCGCGACTCCATGCGCCACAGGCGCGCGGCGTCCTCGAGATGAACGAAGGCGAGGCCGCGATCGAATTCGTACATGCCGGCCTCGAAAATCCCGCTCACCGTGAAACGGCGCAGCCGGGGTGAAAGCCCTGCCGGTGTCACCGTGCCCTGGGAGATCGCGAGCACGACGCGGTCGCCGACGCCGACCCGGAGTTCACGCGCCAGGGCGCTGCCGAGAATGACGTTCCAGTCGCCCGGCGCGAGGTCCTCCAGCTTGCCGCTCAGCAGTTTCTCCCCCAGCGCCGAGACGCGCCGCTCCTCGGCCGGCACGATGCCTCGCACGATGGCGCCACTCACCGACTCACCGCGCAACAACATGGCTTCGCCACTCACGTAGGGCGCGGCGGCCTCAATATCCGGGTCCTGCTCGACCGCGGCACGAACTCCTTCCCAGTCGGCGAGCCCTGCGCCGAAACTTTCCAAGGAGGCGTGTGAAGTCAACGCGAGGATGCGGGTACGCAACTCGGTTTCGAAGCCGTTCATGACCGAGAGCACCACGATCAGCACGGCGACGCCGAGCGCCACGCCCACGATCGAGATGCTGGAAATGAACGACACGAAGCGATTGGTGGTGCGCGCCCGCAGATAGCGTGCTCCGACAAACCAGGACCAGGCGTTATTCATATCGCAGCGCCTCGGCCGGTTCGGTGCGCGCCGCGCGCCACGAGGGATAGATCGTGGACAGCACGCAAAGCGCCAGGGCGATACTCGTCACCAGCAGCACCTGGGCGCCGCGCAGATCCGATGGCAGGCGCGTGATGTAGTAGACCTCCGCCGGCAGCACACTGAAGCCGAACAGGGACTCCAGCGCGGGCATCACGGTGCCCACATGCAGCGCCAGCGGCACACCGGCCAGCACGCCCAGCAGCGTCCCGGCGGCACCGATCGCGGTGCCCTGCACAAGGAAAATGCGCATGACGCGACCCGGCGACAGGCCCATCGTGCGGAGAATGGCAATTTCCGCGCGCTTGTCCGTCACCACCATCACCAGCGTGGCCACGATATTGAACGCCGCCACCGCAACCACCAGCGAGAGGATCAGCGTCATCATGGTTTTCTCGATCCGCACGGCGCGAAAATAACTGGCGTTCTCCTGCGTCCAGTCGCGGGCCTCGAAATCCGGGCCGAGGTCCGCCGCGATCAAGCGGGCGATGCGCGGGGCCGCGAACAGGTCGTCCAGCTCGATGCGCACGCCGGAGACTTCGCCGGGACGCCCCCGGGCCGCCGCGGCGTCCGCCAGATGCGTCAGCGCCAGCAGGCCGTCCTGTTCTTCCATGCCCACATCGAAGAGCCCGACGACCGTGAAACGCCGCAACCGCGGCACAAGCCTGGCGCCGGTCTCGCTGCCGGTGGGCACGAGCAGTGTCACGGTGTCCCCCAACCCGACACGCAGCCGCGCCGCCAGCAGGCGCCCCAGCACCAGCCGGTTGCTGCCGGCCTCCAGCAGGTCGAGGGAGCCCGTCACCAGGTGCTGCTCGATGCGCGACACGGCGGATTCCCGGGCAGGATCGATGCCACGCAGCAAGGTCCCCTTGAGCACGCCGTCATGCGCGAGCATTGCCTGCACCTCCACGAACGGCGCCGCCCCCTTCACGCCTGGCATGGCTGCCACCCGCTCCACCACCGGCGGCCAGTCCCGCAGCCGGCCGTCCGGGGCGGCCACGACCGCATGCGAGGTCAGGTTCAGCAGCCGGCTGCGCAACTCCTGCTCGAAGCCGTTCATTACCGAGAGCACGACGATCAGCGCAGCTACCCCGACCGCCACGCCGAGCAAGGAAACCATCGAGATGAAAGACACGAAGCGGCTCGCGCGGCGGGCGCGCAGGTAGCGAAGACCAATGCAGATTGTGAGAGGACGAAACATGGCGCGCCATTAAATCACAGCGTCGGCCGCAAAATGAGACATCGATGTACTTCCCGGCTCCGCTGCGGTGTTATATTCGTCGCAGCCATGGCGCCGAGAGTATGGCGCAACGCGTTCGGACGGGAGTTACCCCATGCCCAAGACACTGCAGTCACTCGCGATCGCCGCCCTGCTCGCGGCCATCCCTGCGGCCAGCGCCGATGTGCTGATACTCGACCGCCTCGAGGCGGCGCAGGTCGAGATGCCGGAGCGCGGCGCCTCGATGGACCGGGTCGAGGCCCGGTTCGGCGCACCGCTGAGCGTTTCCGGCCCGGTCGGGGAACCGCCGATCACACGCTGGGAATACGCTGATTTCGTCGTGGTTTTCGAGTATCGCCACGTCGTCCACAGCCTGGAGAAGCCGGCGCGTCCACCCCGCCCCGCCTCCTGATCTCGTCGCTCATCGGTTATCCTTGATCGCTTCCGGCCCGTCCGGAAGCTCGTCTTTTTCCCCACGGGAACCGAAATGAAATCATCCACGCTGAAAGCCGGGCTGGTACAGCATGCTGTCGGCCCCGATCTCGACGCCACCCGTGCCCTCACCGAGCGAGGCATCCGCGACGCCGTGGAACGCGGCGCGAAGCTGGTGCTCCTGCAGGAACTGCACCAGAGCAGCTATTTCTGCAAGGTCGAGGATCCCAGCCTGTTCGATCTCGCCGAACCGATCCCCGGCCCGGGCACCGAGTGGCTGGGCGAGGTCGCGAAAGCCCATTCCGTCGTCATCGTCGGCTCGCTGTTCGAGCGGCGCGCGGCGGGCATCTATCACAATACGGCGGTCGTCCTCGAGGCCGACGGAAGCCTCGCAGGCCGCTATCGCAAAGCACATATTCCCGACGATCCCGCCTACTACGAGAAGTTCTATTTCACGCCCGGTGACGACGATATGCGGCCCGTGGACACCTCCGTGGGCCGCCTGGGCGTGCTGGTCTGCTGGGACCAGTGGTATCCGGAGGCCGCTCGCCTGATGGCCCTGGCCGGCGCGGAAATCCTGCTCTACCCGACCGCGATAGGCCGCTCAGCCGAGGACCCGGAACACGAACAGCAGCGCCAGCAGGATGCCTGGGAAACTGTCCAGCGCGGCCACGCGGTGGCGAACGGTCTGCCGGTGCTGGCCTGCAACCGGGTGGGCTTCGAGCCCGATCCCTCCGGCGCCACGACCGGCATCACCTTCTGGGGCAACAGCTTCGCCTGCGGTCCGCAAGGCGAACTACTCGCCCGCGCCGGCGACGCGCCGGACACGCTGGTGGTCGAACTGGACCTGCAACGCTCCGAGCGCGTGCGGCGCATGTGGCCTTTTCTGCGCGATCGGCGTATCGACGCCTACGGCGACCTGCTGCGCCGCTACCGGGATTGATCGTCCCACTCCCCGTCGCGGGCGGCACGGCGATGCGCTGGGGCCAGCTTTACGGCTGTGCGCCGGCCCTGGCGATCGCACAGGCCGCAGAGGCCCACGAGGGACCGGTGCTGGTCCTCGCGGGCTCGCCGCGCCAGGCGGACCAGCTGGCGGCGGAAGTCGGCTTTTTCATCGGGCAGCGGCACGAGGTGCTGCTGCTGCCCGATGCCGAGACCCTGCCCTGGGACTCGTTTTCACCCCACCCGGACATCACGTCGCGCCGCCTGGCCACGCTCGCGCGCCTGCCTGCGCTGTCCCGGGGTGTGATCGTCGCGCCGACGCAGGCGCTGTTGCAGCAGCTGCCGCCGCCAGCCTGGACAGCCACGCAGGGGCTCGACATCGCCACCGGCGACCGGCTCGACGTCACCCGGCTGCGGCGACAATTGCAGGATGCGGGATATCTCGCCGTCCCGCAGGTGACCGAACATGGCGAATTCGCGTTGCGCGGCTCCCTGCTGGACCTCTACCCGATGGGCAGCGAGCTGCCCTATCGGATCGACCTGTTCGACGAAATGGTCGACTCGATCCGCCGTTTCGATCCCGGCACCCAGCGCTCGCTCGACCAGCTCGAACACATCCGGCTGCTGCCGGGCCGCGAGTACCCTTTCTCAGAGGATGCGATCCGCACTTTCCGGGCGCGCTTCCGGGAACGCTTTCCGGGTGACCCGTCGCGCGTCGGCCTGTACCGCGACGTCGGCGAAGGCATCGCTGCGGGAGGCCTCGAGTATTACCTGCCGCTGTTCTTCGACAAGCTCGCTGCGCTGACCGACTACCTCCCCGAGGAAACGCTGGTCGTGGAAGCGGAGTCTGCCGACGCGACGCTCGAGGCGGCATGGCAGGGCGTGCTGGAGCGGCATGACCAGCTGGCGCACGACATCGAGCGACCGATTCTCGACCCCGACGAGGTATTTCTATCGCCCGTCGCGCTCACGGAACGCCTCGCCCGCTTTCCGACGGTAAAGATCTCGTCGTTCAAGCAGGCGGCTGGGGGCACCGATCTCGGCGCAGCGCCGCCCCCGTCTTTGAAGCTCGACCCACGGGCGACCGAGCCGGCCGGCGCTCTTCTTGAGTTCCTCCTGGGCTTCGAGGGCCGCGTGCTGTTCACCGCCGAATCTCCCGGACGGCGGGAAACGCTCCGCTCGTTGCTCGCGGGGCACGGCATCGTGGTGCAATCGGTAGACGACTGGCCGGCGTTTCTCGCCGGCGACTTCCCCCGCGGCCTCGCGGTCGCGCCGCTGGAGGACGGCCTGGTCCTGCCGCAGACCTCCCTTGCGATCATCGCGGAAACCCAGCTGTTCGGCGACCGTGTCCGGCAACGTCGGCGCCGCCGCCGCGGGGCGCGCGATCCGGAGGCCGTGATCCGCGAGCTCTCGGACCTGCGCCAGGGCGCGCCGGTGGTGCACGTGGATCACGGCGTCGGCCGTTATCTCGGCCTGGTCAGCCTCGAGATCCAGGGCCAGCACAGCGAGTTTCTCGCCCTGGAGTACGCCGGCGGCGACAAGCTCTACGTGCCCGTCCAGTCGCTCGATCTCATCAGCCGGTACACCGGCGCGGCGCCCGAATCCGCCCCGCTTCATCGCTTGGGAGGCGAACAATGGCAGAAGGCGCGCCGCCGGGCAGCCGAGAAAGTCCGCGACGTCGCTGTCGAGCTGCTCGATCTGCATGCTCGTCGGGCCGCCCGCCAGGGCCACGGGTTCACACTGCCGGAACAGGATTACGCGGCCTTCCGCGACGCCTTCCCCTTCGACGAGACCCCGGACCAGCGCCAGGCGATCGAAGAGGTCATCGGCGACATGACGACGGCGCGGCCAATGGATCGGGTGATCTGCGGCGACGTGGGTTTCGGCAAGACCGAAGTGGCGCTGCGAGCCGCGTTCCTCGCTGTGCAGGACGGGCGCCAGGTCGCCATGCTCGTACCCACCACCCTGCTCGCCCAGCAGCATTTCCAGACCTTCTCCGACCGCTTCGCCGACTGGCCGGTGCGCGTCGAATCCCTGTCCCGTTTCCGCTCGCCTAAGGAGGTCGAACGGGTGCTCGACGGATTGGAATCCGGTGCTGTGGATATCGTCATCGGCACGCACAAGCTGCTGCAGCACACGGTTCGCTTCGCCAGGCTGGGGCTGGTGATCATCGACGAGGAACACCGCTTCGGCGTGCGCGACAAGGAACGTCTCAAGGCGTTGCGTGCAGAAGTGGACGTGCTCACCCTGACCGCCACGCCGATCCCGCGCACCATGAACATGGCGCTCGGCGGGCTGCGCGACCTGTCGATGATCACCACGCCGCCGACGGAGCGCCTCGCGGTGAAGACTTTCGTGACGGAATGGAACAGCGGGCTCGTCCGTGAGGCCTGCCTGCGCGAGATCCGCCGTGGCGGCCAGGTCTATTTCCTGCACAACGAGGTGCAGAATATCGAGCAGGCCGCCGCCACGCTCGGCGAACTGGTCCCGGAAGCCCGGATCGGCATCGCGCACGGCCAGATGCGGGAGCGGGATCTCGAACAAGTGATGCTGGATTTCTATCATCGGCGCTTCAACGTCCTCGTCTGCACGACCATTATCGAGAGCGGCATCGACATCCCCACCGCCAACACCATCATCGTGCAACGCGCCGACAAGCTCGGACTCGCCCAGCTTCACCAGTTGCGCGGCCGCGTGGGCCGTTCGCACCACCGGGCCTACGCCTACCTCGTCACGCCGCCGAAGAAAGCCATCACCTCGGATGCGGTGAAGCGCCTGGAAGCCATCGAGTCGCTCGAGGAACTCGGCGCGGGCTTCACGCTCGCCACCCACGATCTCGAGATCCGCGGCGCCGGCGAGTTACTCGGCGACGAACAGAGCGGCCAGATCCATGAGGTCGGATTCAGCATGTACCTCGACATGCTGCAACGCGCCGTGCAGGCCCTCCGTGAAGGCAAGGAGCCGGACCTCGACCGCCCTTTGGACTTCGGCGTCGAGGTGGAGCTCGGCGTACCGGCCCTGTTGCCGGAGGATTATGTGCCGGACGTCCATCTGCGGCTGGTCCTCTACAAGCGCATCGCCGGCGCCCGCGACGCGGAGACGCTGGAGGATCTGCAGGCCGAATTGATCGACCGGTTCGGACTGCTGCCGCCCCAGGGCCAGATGCTGTTCCGCGTGGCCGCCATCCGGCGCCGGGCGGCCGGGCTGGGGATTCGCCGGATCGAGGCCAATGCAGCCGGCGGCAGCCTGTTGTTCAGGCCGGACACCAGTGTCGAGCCCGTGGCGCTCATCCGGCTGATCCAGTCTGACCCGCGCCACTACCGGCTGGACGGCCAGGACAAACTGCGCTTCAATCTCGACCTGTCCGACCTTGACGTCCGTTTCGACACGATTCACCGCCTGCTCGACACGCTCGAGCCGGGGAACCAGGCCACTCACGCGCCGAAGGCGCGCCGCGGGACTGCCAGCGATGCTCGATAAACCTGCCGCATTCCGTCGCCCACACGGCCCGGCTTGGCGCCTTGGCTTGCTGGCGGGCCTTTCCGCCGCGTGGCTGGCCGGCCTCATGGCCGACGCAGCCGGCGCCGCAGAAACACCGCGCTATTACCAGGTGGAGGTCGTCGTGTTCGGCCAGCCGGCCGGTGTCAGCATGGAATTACCGCCTCGCCCGGACACGGAGATGCTGGAGCAGCCGGGTTCGGCAGGATCGCCCGAATCTGCGGAATCCGCAGAGTCCCAGGCATCCCTTTTGTCGCGGATCCTGCCGGCTGCCGCCGATGAACCCGGCGCTGAGCCCGATGAAGCGCCGAGCCTGCCCGAGGGATTCCGTCCGCCGCGTGAGCCGTTGCGCCTCGGCGCCGTGGCTGCCCGCCTGGACACCGGGGGATATGACCTGCTGTGGCACCAGGGCTGGGTACAGCCGCCGACAAGCCGACAAGGGGTCGACTTGCCGTTCCTGGCGGCGCTGGGCCAGGGCCCCGCCGACGAGCGGCTCGTCGGCAGCATCGCCCTGACCTCCGCGCGCTTCCTGCACCTCGGAATGCAGCTCGAGTTCCGCTCGGGAGATGTGCTGGAGGCCGAGATGGCCCAGCGGCGGCGGATACGTCGGGGCGTCGAGCAGTATTACGATCACCCGCGCATCGGGGTTGTCGCGGTCGTCACCGAAATCGAAACCGAGGACGCTCAGCCCACCTCGGAACCGTAGTCCTGCACGACCAGTTGCTGCGTCCCGCCGAGTTGGGCCGTAGCCATGGTGCGACGCGCTTGCGCCAGCAACTCGCGCCAGTCAGGCGCCTGGCCCGGCTGCCCGGTCAAGACCACCGCGCTCAATGTCAGTACGCGTGTCATGGGCGCGTGCGGGTTGCGAATCGCGAGCGCCCTCACTCGCTCGCACACTCTTCTGGCGTGGGACTCGATCAGATCCTGTTCCATGCCGGTTCCGAGCGCAGCGAATTCCGCCTCGCCGAGCCGGGCCGCGACATCACTGGCGCGGCGAAACGCCGCACCAACACTGCGCGCGAGCATGCGCAGGCAGGAGTCTCCCGCGACGCGGCCGAAGGTCTCCACGTACATGTCGAAAAAATCCGGTGCGAACAGGAATAACGACAGCGGACGCCGATCGCGCGCACAGGAAAACCATGACAACTCGAGCGCCAGCTCGAAGCTGTGCTCGTTCTGTAAGCCGGTCAGGCGGTCGACGGTTTCGATCTCGGAACCTCGATGCCGGGGAATATCGAGTTCGTCGCTGCGCCGGCCCAGCATGATCTCCATTTCCCGCTGCGCCGAAATATCGCGCGCGTAGCCGATCCACCAGCGTTTACCCAGGTCGTCCCGCCAGGGCGTCACGCGCAAGGCATTCCAGTAGACGGCGCCATCGGGTCGATGGCTGCGCAACAGCACGCTGCAGGCGCGTTCGTCCTCCATGGCCTTGTGCAACTCGCCGATCGCGGCCTGTTCGAGATCCCCGCCCTGCAGAATCCGGAGGGTGTTCCCGACCAGCTCGATGCGCTCGAAGCCGCTGAGTTTTTCGAACGCGGGGTTGACCCAGCTGATGCGGTGCTCCGGGTCCTCGCCATCGATGACGACCATGCCGTACTCGGCGGCCTGCAAGGCGTATGCCGCAAGACCGTCCGGCAGCTGATCGTTCATCACGTTGTTCATTTGACCGCATCCTCGAGCACCGCCTGGACGAGACGCCGAACCGCCGCCATGCCGCTCTCCACCCAGCGCTCGAGTTCCCCATGTATATCCTCGCCTCGGCCGGCTGCGCGATTGACCACGACCGCGCAACATGCGTACTCGAGCTCCAGTTCCCGCGCCAGCGCAGCTTCGGGCATGCCCGTCATGCCGACGATATCGCAGCCATCACGCGCCATCCGTTCGATCTCCGCGGCCGTCTCGAGCCGCGGCCCCTGGGTGACGCCGTATACGGCGCCGTCGATGACCTCCAGGCCGACACGTGGCGCCGCGCCGAGCAGGCGCTCCCGTAGTGCGGTGCTATAGGGGGTGGTGAAGTCGATGTGCTGCAGCACACGGCCCGCACCGCCGCAATAACTCTGCTCGCGGCCCCACGTGTAGTCGATGAGTTGATCCGGGACGACCAGGCAGCCGGGCGGATACTCATCGCCGATGCCGCCGACCGCGTTGATCGCGATGACCTCGTGCACCCCGGCCTCGAGCAGTGCCCAGACGTTTGCGCGGTAGTTGACGGCATGCGGCGCGAGCGTGTGCGGCGCGCCGTGGCGCGCGAGAAACACCACCGGCCGGCCGGCAATGCGGCCGCGCAACAGGGGGCCGGACGGTGTGCCCCAGGGTGTGGTCGCGGTTTCACGCCGTTCCAGCTGCAGTCCGTCGAAGCCGGGCAATCCCGTGCCACCGATGATCCCCAGCGCGCTCACTTGCGGTCCTCCTCCTCGGCGAGGGCGTATACCGCCGCATGTTGCCTGTGCCGCTCGTGATAATCCATGCCGCAGCCGAACAGGTAATGGTCCGCCACCTGCAAACCGGTGTAATCGGCGCGGAGGCCTGGAACACGACGTTCGTGGCGCTTTTCCACGAGCACGCCACTTCTCACATCCGCCGCGCCCTGCTTGCGACAGTCCTCGAGAATGGCCGCCAGCGTGTAGCCCTCGTCGAGAATATCGTCGATCACCAGCACGGTACGACCCTCGAGCGGTGTACGCGGCCGCGCTATCCAGTCGATGGTGTCGCCGCCTCGCGTCCCGCCGCGATAACGGCTGGCGTGGACGTAATCCAGCTGCAGCGGAAAACCCATTCGCTGCAGCAACCAGGCCGCTGGCAACATGCCACCGATCATCACGGCCAGCACGAGCGGGTCCCGACCGGCGAGATCGCGGCTGATCTCGGCCGCCATCCGGTCCAGCGCAGCCTGCACACCGGCGGCATCCGCGAGCTGGGATGCGCGTGCCAGTATCCCGTCGAAATCCTCGTGGCTTGCGTGTTCCGTCAAGTTACTCGTTCCTTCCGGCGTTCCATCAATCCCCTTCGAGCACCAGCCGCGGCCGGCCTTCCTCGAAATCCCTGACCGCATCGGCGGCGCGGCGCCACTCCGCCGACCCCTCCAGCGACGCGACCGGGCCGCCGCGCCCGCGCAATCGCGTCAGGCGCAGGTGTGACGCCGGCTCGTACCAGTCGCCGAGGGACTCTGTCACCGCGACCGCTGCCGGGCGATCATTGCATACCAGCACGACATCGCAACCGGCCTCCAGCGCAAGCGCAGCGCGGGCGACCGGAGTGCCGGCGAAGGCTGCACCCGCCATCGACAGGTCGTCCGAGAAGATGGCGCCCTGGAAGCGCAGCCGCACGCGCAGCTCCGTACGCAGCCACCAGCGGGAGAAACCTGCCGGCATGCGGTCGAGCCGCGCATAGACGACATGGGCGACCATCACGCCCGCCAGTCCCTCGGCGATCAGCAATTCGTAGGGACGCATGTCGTCCAGCAGCTCCGAGTAACCGCGTCGATCCTCCGGCAGGGCGTGATGAGAATCGGCAACCACGCCGCCATGGCCGGGAAAATGCTTGCCGACGGCAGCCATCCCTGCATCATGCATTCCGCCCATGAAGCGCCCGGCAAGCCGCGCGACAGCCTCGGGATCACGGTGGAAGGCGCGATCGCCGATGACCTCGCTGAGCCCGTAGTCGAGATCGAGCACGGGTGCGAAACTCAGGTCCACTCCGGCGGCGCGCAATTCCGCCGCCATCAGCCAGCCACAGTTCTGCGCGAGCTGCAAAGCCTGCTCCCGGTCCATGTCGTATTGCCGCCCGAGCATGTGCATCGGTGGCAGCGGCGTGAAACCCGTGCGGAAGCGCTGCACCCGGCCGCCCTCCTGGTCCACCGCGATCACCAGCTCCGGATGACGCAACGCATGAATCTCGCGGGTGAGTTGTCGCAACTGCTCCGGCGAATCGTAATTGCGGGCGAACAGGATCACTCCCCCGACGTTGGGGTGGCGCAGCAGTTCGCGGTCCTCCTGCGTGAGCGCCGTACCCTCGATGTCCAGCATCACCGGCCCGAGCGTCATGTTTCCCTGCCCTCGGTGATCAGCACCTCGGTGCCCTGCGGCGCGAGGTCGAACAGTTCCACGACGTCCTCGTTACGCATGCGGATGCAACCGTGGGACGCCGGGATGCCGAGCGGCTGGTCGTCCGGGGTGCCGTGAATGTAAATGTAGCGTCGCATCGTGTCGACCGGCCCGAGCCGATTGCGCCCGGCCTCGCGGCCGCTGAGCCAGAGGATGCGCGTCAGGATCCAGTCGCGGTCGGGATGCGCGCGAGCCAGCGCCGGAGACCAGGTCTCGCCGGTCGGGCGGCGCCCGACCAGCACCGCGCCGAGAGGCAGTCCGTCGCCGATACGCGCGCGCACGACGTGCAGGCCGCGTGGAGTGCGGCCGCTGCCGTGCTGCTCGCCGGCGCCGTCGAGCGCCGTCGACACCGACCAGTGGCGCGCCGTTTCTCCGTCCCGCCGCAGTGTCAGCCGCTGCATTGCCAGGTCGATCTCGATCCGTGCGACCGATCCCATGTCACACCCCTAAGCCTGTGCGTCGCGCTCGAACAGCGCGATCGATTCCATGTGGGCCGTATGCGGAAACATGTCCATGATGCCCGCGCCGCTCAACCGGTAGCCGAACTCGTTCACGAGGATACCTGCATCCCGGGCGAGCGTCCCGGGATGGCAGGACACGTAGACGACCCGGGCCGGGCGCAACGCAGCCACCAGGTGAATCGAAGCCTCCGCACCGGCCCGCGGAGGGTCGAGCAGAAAACTGTCATAAGGCCCCTGCGCCCAGGTCGCGTTCCGGCAATCCTCGAACAGGTTGGCGACGTGGAAACTCGCCCCGAGGCCGTTTCGCACAGCGTTCGCCCGGGCGCGCTCCACCAGTCCGGCATCGCCCTCGATGCCGCATACCTGCGCCCCGCGGCGCGCCAGCGCCAGGCTGAAGTTGCCGAGCCCGCAGAACAGGTCCAGCACCCGATCGCCCGGTTTCACCTCGAGCAATTCGACCGCGCGAGCCACGGCCTGCTGGTTGATCGCGGCATTCACCTGCACGAAGTCCGTGGGCAGGAACGAGAATTCAAGGTCGAACTCCGCCAGGCGAAACCCCGGCCACGGCGTACCTTCGCGCAACGGGCGCAGCGTCTCCAGGCCGCCGGGTTGTATCCAGACGTCCACGTCGTGTTCGCTCCCGAAGCGGTCCAGCAGGATCGAATCCGCCGGGCTGAGCGGGTCCATGACACGGAACACGAGAGCGCGGCGATCGTCGCCCACGGCCACCTCGATCTGCGGCACGCGACGCGCGATGCTCAGCTCGCCGATCAGGCGCGACAGCGCCGGAACGAGGGCGCCGATGTCCCCGGCGAGCACCGGGCAACTGTCCATGTCGGCCACCAGCGGCGCGCGGCGCTCGCGAAAACCCACCAGCACGCGGCCTTTCTTGTCCACCTTGCGCGCCCCGAGCCGGGCGCGGCGACGATAGCCCCAGGCAGGACCGGAAATCGGTGGCCAGCGCGTGGCCGCGACGACATGCCCGATCCGCTGCAGGTTCTCGTGGAGGATGGCGTCCTTGGCCCTGCGCTGCGCCCCGGACTCGAGGTGCTGGAGACTGCATCCCCCACAGGTGCCGAAGTGCGGGCAATGCGGCTCCACGCGCTCGGCCGACCGCTCGAGCACCTCCACCAGCACCGCATCGTCGTGGCTGCGCCGGCGGCTGACCCGGCTTGCACGTACTCGCTCGCCGGGCAGCGCATCGGCGATGAACGTCGTCTTGCCGTCGAGCCTGGCGACGCCGCGCCCGTCATGAGCCAGGTCCAGCACGCTGGCTTCGAAGGGCGCCGGGTCCACCCTGCGGCTGCGGCTCATTCGCGCCCCCAGGCCCGCAAAAACTCACCGAGATGCGTGCGGCCGTCGGCCTTCAAGACTTCCGCGACGAGCGCCTCTTCCTGCTCGAGCTCGAGGGTCGTGCGGCGGCCGCGGAATCGTTCGAAGTGCAGGAACACCAGCCAGGTGTTCAGTGCATCGGTCTCGCAGTAGTCCCGGATGGCGCCGAGATGCCCCTTTCGCCATTCGTCCCACACGCGATCACCGCTCAGGCCGAGCTTGCCCGGCAAGCCGAGCAGCACGGCTACCTCGTCGAGGCGCGCCGCACCGCGGAACTGGTACCCGGACAGCACGTCCATCAGGTCCACGTGCCGCCAGTGAAAACGCCCGAGGTAGTTGTTGTAGCGGAACTCCCGGTCGCTATCGCCCAGTTCCCAGTAGCGCGGCGCCGCGATGCCGTGGCGCAACGCACGGTAATGCAGCACGGGCAGGTCGAATCCCGCGCCGTTCCAGGAGACCAGCTCGGGACTGTAGCGCTCGATGCCGTCGAAGAAGCGCGCCACGAGTTCGGCCTCGTCCGCCTCGGGCCCACCGAGCGACCACAGGCGGAAACCGTCGCGCGAACGCATGGCACAGGCGATGGACACGATGCGTTGCTGGTGCAGTGGCAGGAAATCGTTGCCGGTGCGCTGGCGGCGCAGCGCGAACATGGCTTGCCCGACATCCTCGTCGGACAATGACTCCAGGCCGAGATAACGTCGGCCGAAATCCACGTCGGGCACCGTCTCGATATCGAAGGCCAGCGTCGTCATGCGCCCGCCTTGAGCAGGACTGCGAACGCCAGCACGATGCCCGCCTCGTCCGTCAGGCTGACGTGTCCCGCACCGATGCCCAGCTGCGCGCACATCGCCCGGCCGCGGGCCGAATAAACGATCTCGGGCTTACCCAGGGGATCGGCCACGATCCCCACGTCGCGAATCCACATGCCGTTGCTGAAACCCGTGCCCATCGCCTTGACGACGGCTTCCTTGCCGGCAAAACGCATCGCGAGAAAACGGCTCTTGCGCTTCTGGCGGCGATACTGGGCGTGCTCCTCCGGCAACAACAGGCGATCGACGAAGCGCTCGCCGAAGCGCGCCAGCGTGGCCTCCACGCGATCCAGCCGCACGACGTCGGTGCCGATGCCGAATATCATTGCAGGCGCGCTTCGGTCATCAGGCGCTTCATCTCGATCACCGCCGTCGAAAGGCCGTCGAAGATCGCCCGCGCGACGATCGCATGGCCGATATTCAGCTCGGCGATCTCGACGATGCGCGCGACG
>CAYTXS010000012.1:0-28025 GCA_964441585.1 uncultured Thioalkalivibrio sp. | reverse complement strand
GTATGTCGCCCGTGGTCTCCATGGGGACGATGGTGTTCTCGAAGGTGGGCGGCTCCGGATTGTTCGCGATCGCCTCGATTTCGGCGAGTTCCTCAGCCATGCCGCGCTCGAAGGCCGGCAGGTAGTGCTCGTCTTCGATCTTGTCGAAGGGCGGCACGGAATAGGGCAGCGGGCTCGGCGTGAAAAACGGGTTCGGGTCCGCCACGGCGACCGGGTCATCCGCAACCGTGGCGGATTCCTGCGGTGTATTGCAGCCCGCGAGAGCGACGCTGGCGGCAAGCGCCAAAGGGAGGGCGAAGTGTCGGCTCATCAAGAAGTCTCCTGCTGATGGTCGGGCGCGCATCGCCCGCTGAAAGACGGTCATTCTACCCGATGCCATGCCGATGACGGAGCCATCCCGGGCCGATGGCGAGACGAGTGGCTCTGATATAGTCCGGCCATGCTCGCCGCTCCCACGCTCGACGTCCTCAACGAGGCACAGCGCCGCGCCGTCACCTATGGTGTGCGGCGCAGCAAGGGCGACGGTCTGGATGCCGGGCCGCTGCTCGTCGTCGCCGGGGCAGGCACCGGCAAGACCATGACCCTGGCGCACAGAGTGGGACACCTGGTTCTTTCCGGAGTTCCACCGGCTCGCATCCTGCTGTTGACCTTCAGCCGCCGGGCGGCGCGGGAGATGACCCGGCGCGCGCGCCGGATCGTCGGCCAGGCGCTGGCCGACCAGGGACGCGGCGAGGCCATCCGCCTGCCGTGGGCGGGCACTTTCCACTCGATCGCCAACCGGCTGTTGCGGGAGTACGCGCCTAACCTGGGCCTCGACGCCGGTTTTTCGGTGCTCGACCGGGGCGATGCCGGCGATCTCATGGACGTCGCCCGCCAGGAGCTCGGGCTGAGTGGCAGCGACCGACGCTTCCCGCGCAAGGACACCTGCCTGGCGATCTATTCCCGGTCGGTGAATGCGCGCGCGCCGCTGGACGCGTGTCTCGCGGATGGCTGGCCGTGGTGTGCCGACTGGGCGGACGAGCTGCGCAGGCTGTTTCGCCGCTACGTGGAGCTCAAGCAGGCCGGCAGCATGCTGGATTACGACGACCTGCTGCTGTGGTGGCACGGCCTGCTGGAATCGCCCGCGCTGGCCGCTGCGGTCGGTGAGCGCTTCGACCACGTGCTGGTGGACGAATACCAGGACACGAACCTGCTGCAGGCGGAGATCCTCGCACGACTGAAGCCGGACGGGCGGGGTCTCACCGTGGTCGGTGACGACGCGCAGAGCATTTATTCCTTCCGCGCGGCGGACGTCGAGAACATCCTCCGTTTCCCCACCCGGTTCACGCCCGTCGCCGAGGTCGTCACGCTCGCGGAGAACTACCGTTCCGTGCAGCCGGTGCTGGCCGCCGCCAATGCCTTGATGGCCGGTGCCGAACGCCAGTTTCGCAAGAACCTTCACTCGGCCATGCCGTCGGGTCAGCGGCCCAGCTACGTCACCGTGCAGGACGACGAGGGACAGGCGCAGTACGTGATCGAAGGCGTGCTGGCGGCGCGCGAGGCGGGGCAGTTGCTGCGCCAACAGGCCGTGCTGTTTCGCGCCAGTCATCACAGCGACCGGCTGGAGTTGGAACTCACGCGGCGCAACATTCCTTTCGTCAAATACGGCGGGCTGAAGTTTCTCGAGGCCGGGCACGTGAAGGACCTGCTGGCGGTACTGCGCTGGGGCGACAACCCGCGCAATCGCATCGCTGCGTTCCGTTGCCTGCAGCTGCTGCCGGGCGTCGGTCCCGCAATGGCGGCCAAGGCGTGGGAGTGGCTCGAGACGCATGATTTCTCGCCCGCCGCGCTCGCCGACTGGCATCCCCCGGGGTCGGCCGCGCCTTACTGGCCGGGCCTCGTTGAGTTGCTGTGCACGATGGGCGGCGGTGGCGACTGGCGCCCGCAGGTCGGCCTGGCGCGCGACTGGTACCGGCCGCAGCTGGAACGCATCTACGAGGAATGGCCCGTGCGGCTCGGCGATCTCGACGCGCTCGAGCAGATCGCCGCGAAGTTCGCCACGCGTGAGCAGTTCCTGACCGAGTTGTCGCTCGACCCGCCCCAGGCGACGGGCGACCTGGCCGGCCCGCCGCTGATGGACGAGGATTACCTGGTGCTGTCGACCATCCATTCCGCCAAGGGCCAGGAATGGGACTCGGTCTACGTGCTGAACGTGGCGGACGGTAATTTCCCCTCCGAGTTCGCCACCGGCAAGCCGGCCTTGATCGAAGAGGAGCGACGCCTGCTGTACGTCGCCATGACGCGCGCGAGGACGGCGCTGCACCTGGTCGCACCGCTGAAATACTGGGTGCCGCAACAGCCCCGGCACGGTGACCGGCACGTCTACGGAGCCCGCAGCCGCTTCATCGACGACGCCATGATGGCGTGCATGGAGAAGCGCTTCCACGGCAGCGCGGAAGCACATGCGGCCGGTTCCGCGCGCCCGGCCGAGGTAGTCGATCTCGGGGCGCGCATGAGGACGATGTGGTGAGGAACGAATCATGAGCGTGCTGGGCATCGATGTCGGGGGTTCGGGAATCAAGGGGGCACCCGTGAGTCTCGTGGAGGGGCGTCTCACGACCGCGCGTCACAAACTGTCGACGCCGCAACCTGCGACGCCGGAAGCGGTCGTGGCAGCCGTGGTGGCGGTCGCCGGCGAGTTCGACTCGCACGGCAGCGTGGGCGTGGCGGTGCCCGCCGTGGTCAAGCACGGCGTGGCGCACACCGCGGCCAACATCGATGCGGCCTGGATCGGTTGCGACATCGGGCACCTGCTGCGCGAGGCGCTCGGCAGGCCCGTGGCGGTGCTCAACGACGCCGATGCAGCGGGTATCGCAGAGATGCGCTTTGGCGCCGGGAGGGCGCAACGCGGCACCGTCGTCATGCTGACGCTCGGCACAGGGATCGGCAGCGCCGTGTTCGTGGACGGGACACTGGTGCCGAACACGGAATTCGGCCACATGGATATCCGCGGCAAGGAAGCCGAGCATCGCGCGTCGGCACAGCGGCGCAAGGACGACAACCTGTCCTGGGAGAAATGGGCGACGAATGTCTCCGAGGTGCTGGTGGCCATCGAGCGACTGCTGTGGCCGGACCTCTACATCATCGGCGGCGGTGTCAGCCGCAAGCACGAGAAGTTTCTCCCCTTGCTCGAGTGCCGCACGCCGGTCGTCATTGCCGAGCTCGGTAACGACGCGGGCATCGTCGGAGCGGCACTCGCGACGAACGGAGGGCAGGCCCCGGCCGGCTCCCCGGACGGGCGGTGACCTCGTCAGTCTTTTTTCACCCAGCGATCGCCTTTCTTCTCGTAGGAGTTTTTCACCGTGGACCAGGCCACGCGGTGCGCCGTTTCCTCGCGGCTCGCGTCTCCACGCCGGTCTTCCGGGTCGCTGTACTCGTCCCAGGCATTGTTGAAGGCATTGCGATAGATGGTCTGCGCCTTTTCGGGCAGGTTGTCGCGAACCGAGTCGGGCAGGTCCGCGTTGCGATCGTAGGGCATGGTCGTTCTCCAGTTCAGCGATGGGGATCAAACAAGAAGGGCTACCCTTCATTCTGGTCGAAAATCGCGGGACCATTGAGTGATCGCTGCCCGGAAGAGGGGCCGGGGCCCGTGCACGGATGAAGAGTTTCGCTCCGCTCTTGTTGATGTTCGCACTGCTCTACGCGGTGCTGGTCGCCTTCGTCTGGTTCCGGCAGGAGAGCCTGCTGTTCCTGCCGAACATGCCTTCGCGGGAAATCGTTGCCACGCCTGCGGATATAGGGCTGGGCTACGAGGCGCTACGCCTGCCGACCGCCGACGGTGAGGAACTGGACGCCTGGTTCGTGCCGTCGCCGCAGGAGCGCGCCGTGCTGCTGTTCTTTCACGGCAATGCCGGCAACATCTCGCACCGCGTGGATTCCGTGAAGATCTTTCACGATCTCGGCTTGTCGGTACTGATTCTGGATTATCGTGGCTACGGTCGCAGCACGGGGCGGCCCACCGAGTCGGGCACCTACGAAGACGCGCGCAGTGCCTGGCGCCACCTGGTGGAGGATCGCGGTATCCCCGAGGACCGCATCGTGCTGTTCGGCCGGTCCCTCGGGGGTGCCGTGGCGACCTGGCTGGCGGCGAACGCCGCGCCGCGTGCGCTGATCGTGGAGTCGGCGTTCCGCTCGGTACCGGACATGGCGGCCGAGATCTACTGGTTCCTGCCGGTGCGCCTGCTGGCGCGGTTGCATTACCCCGTGGAGGCACTGCTGTCGCGCGTCACCGCGCCGGTGCTGGTGATCCACAGCCGCGAAGACGAGATCATCCCGTTCGCGCATGGTGAGGCGCTGCACGCCGCCGCGGGACCGCCGACGCGACTGCTGGAGCTGCAGGGCGGCCACAACACCGGCTTCCTGCAGAGCCGGTCACGCTACGTGGCGGGCATCGACGCCTTCCTGCGAGAACTCGGCTTGTAACGACGCGGTTCGCCGGCTGCGTGCTTACCGCAGGCCGGTTTCCTGCCGTGCGATCACCATGCGCTGGATCTCGCTCGTGCCTTCGTAGATCTCCGTGATCTTGGCGTCGCGGAAGTAGCGCTCGATCGGCATTTCCTTGCTGTAGCCCATGCCGCCATGGATCTGCACCGCGGCGTGAGTGATGAACATCGCCGCTTCGGAGGCGAACAGCTTTGCGGAGGAGGACTCGGTGGTGTTGCGCAGCCCCGCCGCGGCCGCGACCTTCTTGTTCCACGCCGCCTTGAGCGTCAGCAGGCGGGCGGCCTCGAGGCGCATTTTCATGTCGGCGATCTTGGCCTGGATCATCTGGAAACTGCCGATCGGCGAGCCGAAGGCATGGCGCTCGCGGGCGTACTGGACGCTGGCTTCGTAGGCGGCCCGTGCGATGCCCACGGCCTGTGCGGCGATGCCGATGCGCCCCGCATCGAGAATGCTCATCGCGATCTTGAAGCCGTCGCCTTCGTTGGCGATACGGTCTTCCACCGGGCAGCGGTAGTCCGCCAGCTCGATCTCGCAGGTGGCCGAAGCCCGGATGCCCAGCTTGGGCTCCGTCTTGCCGCAGGCGAAGCCGTCCTGCTGCGTATCGATCATGAAGGCCGACACGCCCTTGGGGCCGGCCGACGGATCGGTCATGGCGAACAGCAGGATGTACCGCGCCACCGGGCCCGAGGTGATCCATGACTTCTTGCCGTTGATCACGTAGTGGTCGCCGTCCAGCACGGCGCGCGTGCGCATGTTGGCCGCATCTGAACCCGACTGCGGCTCAGTGAGTCCGTAGGCTGCAAACACCTCGCCGGAGGCCACCGGCTTGACGTATTTCTGCTTCTGTTCTTCGGTGCCGTACTGCAGGATGCCGTTGCAATAGAGCGAGTTGTGCACCGAGATGACGGTCGAGTGCGCGGCATCGGCCGCGGCGATCTCTTCCATCATCAGCGCAAAGCCGATGGCGTCGAGCCCGGAGCCGCCGTATTCCTCCGGCACCTCGACGCCCATGAAGCCGAGCTCGCCGGCCTGGCGCAGCGTCTCTTCCGGGAACTTCCCGCTGATGTCGAACTCCGCCGCGATGGGGGCGATCTCGCGCTGGGCGAAGTCGCGGGCGGCTTCCTGGATCATGAGCTGTTCTTCGGTGAACGAGAAATCCATGGCGGGGTCTCCGGAACGGTCGCTAAACAAGCGTTCGATTCTACCTCACCGAGGGGCCGTGCCGTGCCGTGCATGGTTCGACCCGGCAGCCCTGAATTGGTCGGTAGCATAGTGGCGGAGACGTGCCAGGGTCCCTGGAGCGGCATAAGACTTCCAAGCGAAAGGGACCCTGGCACGTCCCCGCCACGGTCCACAGAGCCCAAGAAGGAACGTTCCGCCAAGCGTTGCCAGGCGCGACAGTCCGGACCATCAGGGTGGATCGTCGTAGCTGACCTCGAGCAGCAACCAGGTCTTGCGCCCGGCGGCGAGCTCGAGGGTGACCTCGTCCCCCGGCGAGCGCTTCAACAGCGCGCGGGCCAGCGGCGCGTCCATGCTGATGTATTCCGGCGCGTGGTCGAATTCATCGGGCCCGACAATTCTGAAACGCGATTCGGCGCCGCTTTCGTCCTCGACCGTCACCCAGGCGCCGAAAAAAACCTGGCCGCCGGCCTCCGGGCTCCGGTCCACGATCTTCACGACCCCGAGCCGCCGCCGCAGGTGGCGGATGCGCCGGTCGAGCCCCCCGAGCTGCTTCTTGCGGTAGATGTATTCCGCGTTCTCGGAACGATCGCCCTCGGCGGCGGCGTCGGCCAGCGCGCGCACCACCTCGGGACGTTCCACGCGCCACAGCCGATCCAGTTCCTCACGCAATCGTCCGGCACCCTCCGGCGTGATGTACGGCGAAGCTGCGGGCTGGGGCGGGCGATAGCGGCTCATTTCTCCGGGGCCGTGACGGCGCGCAACAGTTCGCCCACGGTGCAGTGGTGCTCGAGCGGGTGCCGCAGAGGCATGTCGAGGTTCAGTTTATAGCGATTGCGCCGGCCCAGACGTTCCCGTTCGACGACGCCGCCTGCTTCCAGTTCCGCCACGATGCGCTGCACGGCGCGCTCGGTGATGCCCACCTGTTGCGCCACTTCGCGCAACACCTGTTCAGGGTCGCGCGCGAGACACACGAGCACGTGGGTGTGGTTGCTGAGAAAGGTCCACCCGTCGGCATCGGGCACAGGAGATTTCATCGTGACCCCTTGCGTTCGTAAGATATCAAGACTTACAATTCACGAAATAAATGTCGTATGTCAGGAGTGTCCATGTCTGCAGTACTTGCCCCGCTTATCAGTAGCGCCGCGCCCGACACGCTTCCCGCACGCACTGTTGCAGTCGCCGCAGGCGATGGCATCGGACCCGAAATAACCTCTGCCGTGCTGCGTGTGCTCGCTGCTGCCGATCCTGCCCTCAGCTTCCACCATGTGACCGTAGGGCTCAAGGCCTACGACGCCGGTGAGGCCTCCGGAATCGGCCAGGATGTGCTCGACGCAGTGGCGCGGCATGGTGCGATCCTCAAGGGTCCGATCACGACCCCGCAGGGCGGCGGTTACAAGAGCGTCAACGTCACATTGCGCAAGGTGCTGGGACTCTACGCCAACGTGCGCCCGAGCGTTTCCTACCATCCTTTCATCCCGGCCCTGCAACCGGGCATGGATGTCGTCGTGATCCGTGAAAACGAGGAAGACACTTACGCCGGCATCGAGCATAGGCAATCCGACGAGGTTTACCAGTGTCTCAAGCTCGTCTCGCGTCCCGGTTGCGAACGCATCTGTCGTTATGCCTTCGAGTACGCCCGGGCGCACGGGCGGCGCAAGGTCACGTGCCTGACCAAGTCCAACATCATGAAGCTGACGGACGGCCTTTTCCAGCGGGTATTCGAGGAGACTGCCCGGGATTATCCGGAGCTCGTCGCCGAGCACATGATCATCGACATCGGCACGGCGCGCATGGCCAGTCGGCCGCGTGAATTCGACGTGGTCGTCACGCTCAATCTCTACGGTGACATTCTCTCGGACGTCGCCGCGGAGGTCTCCGGATCCATCGGCCTGGCAGGGTCTGCCAACATCGGCCAGGAATGCGCCATGTTCGAGGCGGTGCATGGCTCTGCCCCGGACATCGCCGGCCGGGATGTCGCCAATCCTTCCGGCATGCTGCAGGCGGCGGTGATGATGCTGCAGCACCTCGGCCGCGAGCGGCCGGCGGCACTGATCCGGAATGCCTGGCTGCGCACGCTCGAGGATGGCGTTCTCACGGCCGACGTGTACCGGCCTGGGCCCGGTCGTCGCCAGGTCGGGACCCAGGCATTCGCAAACGCGGTGATCCAGCGGCTCGGCCAGGAGCCGCGGCGGATGGCGCCGGTGGCGGAAGGGCAGGCCGTTCCCGAGGTGCGCCTGCAGTCGGCCGGCAACGCCATGCCGAGGGCTTCGAAGCGCCTGGTGGGGGTGGACGCGTTCCTCGACTGGGACGACGCGGACCGCGATCCGGGCGTGCTCGGACGGCGTCTCGAGGCGCTGGCCGGGCCGGACTTCAAGCTGGCCCTGGTGACCAACCGCGGCGTAAAAGTCTACCCGGGCGGACATGCCCAGACGCTGTGCACCGATCACTGGCGCTGCCGCTTCCAGGCACACCAACCTGCCGGACCGAGCGCGATTGCTGCGTTGTTACTGCGGCTGGCGGGGGCCGGCCTGGAGACGGTGAAAACGGAGAACCTGTACGAGTTCGACGGGCAGGCGGGCTACTCGCAGGCCCAGGGAGCGTAACGCAACGCCCGCTCGCCTGCCCGGTCCGCCGGGAGGCGGGGATGGCGGTTCGCTGCCCGGGTGCCATAATGCCGGCAGATTCTCAATGCAGGACTGCCGTTATGCCCCAAGTCAAAGCCTACGCCGCTCAATCCCCGGATTCCGGTGTGGCGCCTTTCCCGATCGAGCGCCGGGCGCCGCGGCCGGATGACGTGTCGATCGAGATCGAATATTGCGGGGTCTGCCACAGCGACCTGCACACCGCTTACGACGACTGGGGCATCACCACCTACCCGATCGTGCCCGGCCACGAGATCGTCGGCACGGTGACGGCCGTGGGCGAGGCGGTCACCGCGTTCAAGCCGGGCGACCGGGTCGGGGTGGGCTGCCTGGTCGACTCCTGCCGCAGTTGCGGCTCCTGTGACGACGGCCTGGAGCAGTATTGCGAGCAGGGGTGGACCGGCACCTACAACGGGGTCGATCGTCACGACGGCACGCTCACCTTCGGCGGTTACTCCGAGCAGGTGGTGGTCAGCGACCGATTTGTCCTGCGCATGCCCGAGGGGCTCGACCCGGCGGCCGCGGCGCCGCTGCTGTGCGCGGGCATCACCACGTGGTCGCCGCTGAAGCACTTCGGCGTCGGCAAGGGTCATCGCGTCGGCGTGGTCGGCATGGGCGGGCTGGGCCACATGGGAGTCAAGTTCGCGCGCGCGCTCGGCGCCGAGGTCACCGTGTTCACGCGCTCCGCGTCGAAGACCGAGGAGGCCAAAAGCCAGGGCGCGCACCACGTGATCATCTCCAGCGACCCGACGCAGATGGAAGCCGCGGCCGCCAGCTTCGACTTCATCCTCGATACCGTGCCCGTGCAGCACGACCTGAATCCTTACGTCAACGCGCTGAAACGCGACGGCACGCTCATCATCGTGGGCTTGCTGGGACCCGTCGAGCCGGCGCTCCACACTTTCCCGGTCGTGCTGGGGCGGCGCCGGATCGCCGGCTCCCTCATCGGCGGGCTGCCGGAGACGCAGGAAATGCTGGATTTCTGCGGTGAACACGGCATCACCTGCGATATCGAGATGCTGGATATCAGGAACATCAACGAGGCTTACGAGCGCATGCAGCGCAGCGACGTGCGGTACCGCTTCGTGATCGACATGGAGACGCTCAGGGCCTGAACACCGGCCTTCGGCACAAGGCCCGCTACGACTGTGTGTCCGCGGCAGGTGAAGCCGTCAGCGGGCCGCGACCGGCGCCATCATGTGGCCGGTCTCGCTGCGCTGGCGACGTACCCCCGGCCGGGATACCTGGCGCGCCAGCAGGATCACCGGGATGAGGCCGGCGACCACGATCGCGAGCGATGCCGTCGAGGCCTCGGCGAGCCGTTCGTCCGAGGCGAGCTTGTAGGCCTGCACGGCGAGCGTGTCGAAGTCGAAGGGACGCAGGATCAGGGTGGCCGGCAACTCCTTCATGACGTCGACGAAGACGATCAGGCCCGCTGTCAGCAGGTTGGCGCGCAGGATCGGCAGATGCACGCGGCGCAGCGTGCGACCGGGCCCTTCACCCAGTGCACGGGCCGC
This sequence comes from uncultured Thioalkalivibrio sp., assembly GCA_964441585.1. GTDB lineage: Bacteria > Pseudomonadota > Gammaproteobacteria > Steroidobacterales > XN24 > XN24. Next base: position 18,202 of record CAYTXS010000012.1, on the reverse strand, counting down.
GTCGTCCATCGCAGGCGTGATACGGGCGAGCCCCGCGTCGACACTCTGCAGCGACACGGCGAGAAAGCGCGCCACGTAGGCGAATACGAGTCCGAGGATGCCGCCGGTGAGGATCAACCCCGATTCGACGCCGAACCAGGTCGAGAGCCAGCCGCGCAAGCCATGATCCGCCAGCGTGAGCGGGATGAGCACCCCCACCGCGATGACCGAGCCGGGAATGGCGTAACCCAGCCCCGCGATCCGGTGCACGAGTCGCATCCCGGCGCCGGGGCGCAGGCGCAATCCGTAGCCCACCACCACGGCGGCGGCCACCGCGACCACCGCGCTCACCGTGGCCAGGCTGATGCTGTTCCACAGCAGGCCCAGGTACCGCGCGCCGAACTGCATGTCACCACCGACCCAGGCCAGCCACGCAAGACGTCCCGCTGGCAGCAGGAAGCCGAAGGTCAGCGGCACCAGGCAGACCGCCAGTGCCAGCGCCGCGCGCCCGCCCTTGAGTTCATAGGGCTTGCGTTCGGCGGCCGGCGCACCGACCTGGTGGAAACGCATCCCGCCGCGGTTGATGCGCTCGAGTGCGACCAGGGTGAAGACGAAAGCCAGCAGCACCGCTGACAGCTTGGCGGCGGAGACCGGGTCGCCGAGCGAGAACCAGGCGCGATAGATGCCGGTCGTGAACACGGGGATGCCGAAGTAGGCGACGGTGCCGAAATCGGCCAGCGTCTCCATGAGTGCCAGCAGCACGCCCGCGACCAGCGCCGGACGGGCCATCGGCAGGGCGACCTTCCAGAATGCGCCCCAGGGGCCGTGCCCGAGCGTCCGGGCGGCTTCCAGGACGCCGCTCGATTGCTGCACGAAGGCGGCCCGCCCGAGCAGGTAGACGTAGGGGTAGAGCACCAGCGAGAGCATGGCGATGGCGCCGCCCAGCGACCGGATCGGCGGGAACCAGAAATCGCGGGCCGACCAGCCGGTCAGGTCGCGGATGAAGGTCTGGACGGGCCCGGAGACCTGCAGAAGATCGGTATAGGTGTACGCGATGACGTAGGCCGGGAAGGCGAGCGGCAGGACCAGCGCCCATTCGAGGATGCGCCGCCCCGGGAAGCGGCACACTGCCACCAGCCAGGCGGTGGACAATCCGAGCAGCAACACGCCGATTCCCGTCCCGACCACCAACAGCAGGGTGGTGACGATGTAATCGGGTAACAGCACCTGGGCGATGTGGCGCCATGCCCCCTCGTCCGGGAGGAATACGTGCAGGACCACGGTGATGACCGGCAAGGCCACCACTGCCGCCACGAGCACCGCGGCGGCGGGTAGCGAGAACAGCTTCCCCGCCGCGCGCATCATTCCTCTGATCGTCGGCTTACTTCCAGCCGGCCCGGTCGAGCGCCTTTTGCGCCTCGGCCTGGTGGATGCCGTAGAGCGAGGCATCCACGGGATCTGCCTTGAACGTGCCCATCGACTCCAGGGCGGGATTGTCCAGGGCGGCGCCCGGGACGACCGGATACTCGTTGTTGCCCCTGGCGAACAGCGTCTGGGCTTCGCTCGAGGCGAGGAACTCGAGGAATGCGACCGCTTCTTCAGCGTTGTCGGCATTGGCCACCAAGCCGGCGCCGGAGATGTTCACGTGCGTGCCGCGTCCCTCCTGGTTGGGGAATACCCAGCCCACGCGTTCGACCACCGCGCGGTCGTTCGGGTCGTCGGACTTCATCAAGCGGGCGAAGTAGTAGGTGTTGGCGACAGCGATACCGCACTCGCCGGCAGCCACGGCGCGGATCTGGTCGGTATCGCCACCCTGCGGGTCGCGCGCGAAATTGGCCACCACGCCCCGCGCCCAGGCTTCCGCCTCCTCCAGTCCGTGGGCGGCGATCATGGAGGACATCAGGGACAGGTTGTAAATGTTGTTGCCTGAGCGGATGCAGAGTTCGCCGGCCCATCGGGGGTCGGCCAGGTCCTCGTAGCGCGTGATCGCACCCGCCTCGATCCGCTCGGCGTCATAGAAAATGATCCTCGCGCGGGCCGAGAAGCCGAACCAGAATCCGTCAGGGTGACGCAGGTGTGCCGGTATGCGCTGCGTCAGCACCCCTGATTCAACCGGTTGAAAGAGGCCGGCCTGCTCGGCGCGCCACAGGCGACCGGCATCCACCGTGAACAGGAGATCCGCCGGCGTGGCCTCGCCTTCCTGCAGGATCCGCTGGATCAGCGCGTCGTCGGTGCCCTCGATTCGTCGCACCTCGATCCCGGTGGCGTCCGTGAACGCCTGGTAGAGCTGCTCGTCGCTCTGGTAATGGCGGGCCGAATAAATGTTGATGACCGGTGCCTCCGCGGCGGCGGTCGCGGTCGCGTCGTCGTCCACTGTTCCGCGGTCGGGAGAAGGGCCGCAGGCTGCGAGAAGCGCGAGCGATGCCAGGGCGACGGCGAGTCGTGCGGGAGTAAGCTTCGGTCGGGTCGACGGCATGTTGAATTCCGATGTTTACGTAGAAAGGAAGACTAATCTAATGCGAATCGTTCGCATTATCAAGGTACCCATCTTCACAGGTTACGGCGCTGTCGGGGACATGAGAGAATTCTTCCATGGAAACGAATTTCAAGGGCATCCCGATCATGCAGCCGCCCCCGGTGAAGAGCGGCGCGAAGTTTCGTCACGAGCAGGGCGTGGCGGCGATCAAGAACGGCGTGAAGCAGAACGACCGCGCGGTTGCAGCGCCGCTGGGGCGCAAACCTCCGTGGCTGCGCGCCAGGATGCCGAGCGGCGCGGGTTACTCCCGGGTCCGGCAGAACGTTCGCGAGCATCGCCTCGCGACGGTGTGCGAGGAATCCATCTGTCCCAACATCGGCGAGTGCTGGAACAACGGCACCGCGACATTGATGATCATGGGCGCCGTGTGCACCCGGGCCTGCCAGTTCTGCGCGGTGGACACCGGTAATCCGCGCGGCTGGCTGGATGGCGAGGAACCTGCGAATGCGGCGCGCTCCGTCCAGTTGATGGGCTTGCGTTACGTGGTGATCACCAGCGTCGATCGCGACGATCTGCCGGATGGCGGCGCCGCGCATTACGCGGCCTGCGTGCGCGCCATCAGGGCGCTGAATCCGGACACAGCGGTCGAGGCGCTGACGCCCGACTTTTGTGGCGACCTGCGCGCCATCGAGACGGTCGTGGACTCCGGACTCCAGGTCTATGCACAGAACCTGGAGACGGTGCGCCGCCTGACTCACCCGGTGCGTGACCCGCGGGCGGGCTACGAACAGACCCTCGACGTGCTGGAACACGCCAAGCGCCATCGTCCCGAGGTGCTGACCAAGACCAGCCTCATGGTGGGTCTCGGCGAGACCGACGAGGAGATCCGCGAGACGCTGGCCGAACTGCGCTCGCGGCGGGTCGATATCGTCACCTTCGGCCAGTACCTGCGCCCGACGCCGAATCACCTGCCCGTCGAGCGCTACGTCACGCCCGAGGAATTCGCGGACTACCGGCGGATCGGGCTGGAGATGGGTTTCCTCGAGGTGGTGTCCGGCCCGCTGGTCCGCTCCAGCTACCGGGCCGACCGCGTCTTCGAACACAACAACGTCGGTCTATGATCATGATTCGTCCGCACGGCTGCCGCTCATGATCGATGTCCTGCTCGAATACGCACTGTTTCTCGTCAAGACTCTCACGCTCGTTGCCGCGGTGACGTTCGTGGCGGGCGCGCTGGTCAATCTTTCGCGCCGGAACCGTGAAACGGAGGAGCTCAAGGTCACGAGCCTGAATTCGCGCCTGCGCCGCGCAGCGGACAGCCTGCGCGGCAAGCTGTTGCCGAAGTCCGGGCGCAAGCAGCTGGCGAAGAAACGCCGTCGCGAAGACAAGGCGGCCCGCGAGCAACGCCGCAAGCGGGTGTTCGTGATCGACTTTCATGGCGACATGCGTGCCACGGCGACCGCGTCGCTGCGCGAGGAGGTCAGCGCCGTGCTGGCTGTGGCCGAGAAGGGCGACGAAGTGCTGGTGCGCCTGGAGAACGCCGGCGGGCTGGTGCACGATCACGGCCTGGCTGCGTCGCAGCTGGTGCGTATTCGCGAGCGTGAGATTCCGTTGACGGTGGCGGTCGACAAGGTGGCCGCGAGCGGTGGATACCTCATGGCCTGCGTCGCCGACCGGGTTGTCGCCGCGCCGTTTGCCATCGTCGGGTCCATCGGCGTGCTGGCGCAGATCCCGAATATTCGTCGCCTCCTCGACGATCGCGGCGTCACCGTCGAGCAGGTGAAGGCGGGCCGCTACAAGCGCACCGTCAGCATGGTCGGCGAAGTCACCGAGGAGGATCGCGAGAAGCTGCGCGAGGAACTCGAAGACGTGCACGTCCTGTTCCAGGAAATGGTCGGCAGGTATCGACCGGACCTCGACATGGAGCGGGTCGCCACCGGGGAGCACTGGTACGGCAGCCGGGCACTCGAACTGGGCCTGGTCGACGAGCTCAGCACCAGCGACGACTGGCTGGCCAGGCTGATCGACGACGCCGACGCGTGGAAGGTGGAATGGCGCCGGCCCAGGCGCTTCATGGAGAAGCTCTCGGGCGCCATGGAAGAGAGCCGCCTGGGCGCACTCTTCGGCCGCTAGCCCCAGACCTTGGCCGAAATCAGCTTGTCGCGCACCAGGTCGGGCAGCCGGCCGAGCAGGGCGATCGATTTGGCGTCCTTGCCGACCAGGTAGCGGTTCTTGGGTCGCGAGGTTTCGAGCGCGTCGATGACGACGCTGGCCACGTCCTCGGGCGGCAGTCCCCCTGGCTTCGCATTGAGCTTTTCCAGCAGCTTCACCAGCGGTGCGTAGATTTCCAGCAGGTTTTCCGTGTGCGGATCCTCCGGACGTTCGGCATCGCGCTGCGCGCCCTTTTCCCAGATCGGCGTCTGGATGCCGCCCGGCTCGATCACGATGACTTTCACGCCGAAGGGCTGCAATTCGATGCGCAGCGAATCCGTGATGGCTTCTACCGCATGCTTTGATCCCGCATAGACGCTCACGCCCGGCATGGCGACCAGCCCGGAAATCGAACCGATGTTGATGATCCGTCCCTCGGCGGCGCGCAGCAGCGGCAGGCAGGCCCGGGTGACCGACAGCAGTCCGGTCACGTTGACCGCGAAGCTCCGCGCGATCTCGTCGTTCTTCATGAGCTCCAGCGGACCGCCCAGGTAGATGCCGGCGTTGTTGATAAGCCCGTGAAGTTTTCCGCCCGTGGCTTCTTCCAATCGCGCCGCAGCGGCATCCACGGAGTCCTGTTTGGCAACGTCCAGCAGCAGCGGCACCAGGTCCCCCTCGGCGTCTTTTTTCAGCGACTCGCCGTCGGCTTCCTTGCGCACGCCGGCAAAAACCTGCCAGCCGTCGGCGGCGAGCATCAAGGCGGTGCTTCGACCAAGCCCCGATGACGTGCCGGTGATGAGAACGTTCTTCTTCATGGCGATTTCCTTCGGCGCGTCCGCGCGCGCAGATTCATCAGCAGCAGGAGCCCGCCGAGCGCCGCCAGGCTCGCGGCTGCGGGTCGTTCGATCGCCAAGACCACGGGCGCCAGCGCCGCCCGGGTGAGCATGCGCAGGCTGTCGTGGCGGCCGATAATCGCGGCGATCGGGGGTGAGTGACGATAGTAGAAAGCGACGAACGCACGTCCAGCGGCGTGCGGCATCAGGACGTCGTCCCGGAACTGCCGCAGGCTGGCGACATGCGGATCCATCCAGCTGCCCCAGGCGGCGGTGGCGATGAAACAGTCGCAGAAACCCTGGCAGGATTCGCTGGGTTCGCCATCGTCCTCGCGCACCGTGATCGTCACGCTCGGCGCTTCGGGATCGAGCCCGGCAAGCGCCGAGGGATCCGCCAGCGCGACGGCGAAACGCCGACGATCCGTGCGCGCCTCTTCATCGTCGATCAGCTGGACCTGGAAAGTCTGGCGCGTCTCGTCCGGGGCGAAAACCAGCCGGCCCGTGGCGGCGACGAAGTCGACGTCGGCAACCGCTGCGCCGTCATCGGCCAGTTCAACCGTGACCCAGCTGACAGCCGCTTCGCCGCTGCTGCCACGATTGCGGTCCACGGTGAAGGCGATGCTGCCGTCGCCTTCGCCGACCTCGAGCGTGTCCGCGAACAGGGAAAACTCGCCGGCATGCTCGTCGCCGGGCGGCTCGATCACCACCAGGGGACCGCGGCCATCGAATGCCGCGCTGTCAACGGGCGTCGGGCTGGCAAGCAGCAGGCTGAGCGTGCGCGGCGGCCTCGCCGCGGCGCTGGAGATCGTGGCGAGCGTCGCCTCGCGCAGGGTTTCGCCGGCGGGAAATTCGAGGTCCAGCGTGAGGTCGCTGTAATCGATGCCGACGGCTGCCGTATCGGGGACGCCCAGCAGGGTGGCCGACACGACAGTACCGGGGAGTCCGCTGCGGATCACTTCGACGGGCAGCTCATCGCCTTCCGTCACACGCCGCACGTCGTCGCCCGGAAGGGTCAGCACCGCGTCGGCCGACTCGTCGTCCTCGATCTGCAGCAACTGGCTGCTGCCGCGGCCGAGTGTCGCGCCGGCCGGGTTCGCCAGGGTGAACACCGCATAGCGGGTGCCGTCCGCGGCGTCGTTCTGCAGGGCATCGATCTCGGCGTGGCCGGAGAACTCGCCGGCGGCGATCCGGATGACTCCCAGGGGCAGTTCGACGGTGAAATCCTCACCGAGCCGCGCCGTGCCGCCGAGGCTGACGTTCAGCACGACCGTGACGTCGCCGGTCGCGCTGCCGCTGCGAATCACCGTGACCTGTCCTGTTTCACCTTCGACGAGGTTCAGCCTCGATTCGAGGAACTGCAGCACGCCGTCGGCCGAGGCGGGCGATGCCCACAGGGCCAGGGCTGTTGCGGCAAGCAGCGCCGGGCCCGTCACCGATCTGCCAAGTCCCCGCATCGTCCAGTTCTCCCGGGTCGGATATCGTGTATTTGTACATCATGGGACGGTCGCGGCGCGACCGCAAATAAACCGGTGGTGCGTGCTAAAGTCGGCATCCCCAGGCATGCGCTGGAGCAGGAATGAGCACCGAAAGGCAGTCCCGGGCCGGCATTCTCACGCCGGTTGCCGACGAGGCGCCGACACCCGAAGGAATCGGACCGACGGTCTCCGCCAGGCTCGCGGCATGCGTCTCGCGCCTGGAGGATGCGGCAGCCCCGGGGGGGCGCGTGGTGCACGAGGTGCGCAAGGAGCTGAAGCGGGTGCGGGCCCTGCTGCGGCTCAGCAGCGATGCGTTGCCGACGCGGCACCTGGAAAAGCGTTGTGCGGAGGCCGCTCGCCGACTGGCCCACCTGCGCGATGCCGATGCCATGGCCGAGACGTTGTTGCGGCTGCGTTCGAGAGCGGACGCGCGCCATCTCGAGGCGCTGGATGCCCTGTCCAGATCGCTGGCCGAGGATCGCCGCGCGAACGCCGCGGCCGGCTTACCGCGACCGTTGGCGGAGGGCGTGGTGGATACCCTCCGCGTGGTCCGCGCGGATGTCGAGGGACTGGATTTCGCGCTCATGGACGAGGGGACGATCGGCGCCGGCCTCGCCGAGGCCTGGGCGGACACCGCCCGGGCATTCAGGCGCGTTCTGGAACATCCCGTCCTGCCGCGATTCCATGATTTCCGCAAGGTCGTGAAGCGCGAACTCTACCAGCGCGAGCTTTGCGGGCTGCCGCTCGACAAGCAGGAGCGGGCCATGCTCAAGAAGCTCGCCGACGTGTTGGGCGAGTTGCAGGATCTCGACGTGCTGCGGGCGAAGCTGCGTGCGATCGACGCATGGCGGGGTCCGGTACGACAACTCGTCAAGCAGACGATCCGTGAACTCAAGGCGCGTGCATTGCGCCTCGGCCTTGCCAGGTATCCGGAAGGCCTGTCCTGAGAGGTCGGCCCGTTCAATCGGGTTCCCTGAATCCATGATTCCCTTGCGCGCCGAGCAGCGGGTCGCGTCCGTTCCACTCGTGACCTTGGTGCTTCTCGCCGCCATCGCTTTGGTTTTTCTGTGGCAGGTGTCGCTCGGCCAGGCCGGTTTCAATCGCGCCATTTTTTCCTTCGGCGTGATTCCGGCTGTGTTGCTCGGCCATCTGCGGATGCCGCCGGACATCGCCGTCGTCCCGCCCCTCGCAACCGTGATCACCTCCATGTTCCTGCATGGCGGCTGGCTCCACCTCGCGGGTAATATGCTCTACCTTTGGGTATTCGGGCCGAGCATCGAAGATCGCATGGGACGCGCCAGGTTCGCGTGCTTCTACCTGGCATGCGGCGTGGTGGCGGCACTGGCTCAGGCCCTGCCCGCACCCGAGACGCTGGCGCCGATGATCGGCGCGTCGGGTGCGATCTCGGGGGTGCTTGGGGCGTATCTTTTACTGTTTCCGCGCACGCAGGTGCGCGTGCTGGTGCCGTTGGGCTTTATGCTGACGGTGGTGAGATTGCCGGCGCTGTGGGTGCTGGGCCTGTGGTTCGCCATCCAGCTGGTGTCATCACTATGGGCGCCGGACGGCGAAGGTGGCGTGGCTTTTCGGGCGCATCTCGGCGGCTTTGTCGCGGGGCTGGCGGCGGCGCCGTTGTTCCTGGCAGGGAGAGAACGAAGTTGAATGAATGGCTGTCACTGATGATCGACGAGATACGCCGCAAGCAGAGCGAGGAGGAGCAGGCAGAGCGCGAACGTGAGCGGCGCGCCGTCGCGGACCCCTCGCCGAAGCCTGACGGCGGTGGCGTCGTCAGCCGGAACGACCCGCCGGGGCAGAACTGATCGCCACCCTGTCTATGATGTCGGAGCAGAACCCTGCGGGCCCTGCGGCGGGACCGGGATCGCCTTCTCCCGCGCCGCCGTCTCCCGTGCATGGCGTGCTGCGCCAGGGTCCGGCCGAATGGGGCCTCCTCGTCACCCTGGTGGCCTTGTGGGGAAGTTCCTTCCTGCTGGTCCGGCTCGCGCTGGACAGCTTCACGCCGGTGACAGTGACGGCCGGGCGCCTGTTGATCGGCGCCGGTGTGCTGCTTCTGCTGTTCGTTCTCACCCGGCGATGGCCACCGAGGTCGCCGCGCGTGTGGCTGTTCTTCCTCGTCATGGCGATGGTCGGCAACGCGCTGCCATTTTTTCTCATCGCGTGGGGACAGCGCTCGATCCCCTCGGGTCTCACCGGCATCCTGATGGCGGTGATGCCGCTGGTCGTCCTGCTGCTGGCTCATTTCCTGGTGGCCGGAGAGCGCCTGACACCGCGACGCCTGGCAGGGTTCGCGCTGGGTTTCATCGGAGTCGTCGTGTTGACGGGGCCGGAGGCGGTCGCTGCGATGGTTGGACGCGAGGCCTCCTTCGCGGCGCAGCTCGCCGTGCTGGGCGCTGCGCTTTGCTACGGCATCGCGGTGATTGTCGCGCGCCGCGGTCCAGTGCTGCATCCCGTCGTCACCGCCGGCGCAGTGTTGTCCATTGCAGGGATCGTCGTCGGCGGCTTCCTGCTGCTTGCCGGGCTGCGCACCGGTACCGCCGGCGTGGTGCACTCGCCGGTGGCCATCGTGCCGACGCTGGCCCTGCTCGCGCTCGGTGCGCTGTCGACGGGGCTGGCGACGGTGGTCTATTTCAGCCTGGTAGCGCGGGCCGGACCGACCTTTTTGTCCCTCATCAATTATCTGATCCCGGTGTGGGCGGTGGTGCTCGGATCGCTCGCCCTGGGTGAGCGCCTGCCCGCACGCGCTTTCGTGGCGCTCGGGCTGATCCTCGCGGGCGTGGTCCTGGCGCGCTGGCAATTCCGCGGCCGGAGAACGTCCGCATGAGGGTCGTGGTGCTCGGGGGCGGCTACGCCGGGCTCGCTTGCCTGGCACGGCTGGCGCGGGCGCTGCCGGATGCCGAGCGGCACCTGGTCGATCCCGCCCGCTGGCACCTGCGTCGCACGTTGCTGCACGAGACATTGCGCAAGCCTCTTTCGGACCTGCGGGCGGACTTCGCGCCGATCGCGCGACGCTGGGATTTCCGTCACCACCTCGCGCGCCTGGACTGGAGCCCGGCGCGCCTCGTGGAGTGGTCGCGACGCGGCGAGCTGCCCGTGGGACGCCGCAAGCTGGCCTTCGACGCCCTGGTCGTCACGACCGGTTTGCCGGGTGTCCGGACGCGCCCGTCGCGTGCCCGCCCGCCGCCGGTGCCGCTGGAGTCGCTGACCACGGGCCCCGGCGTCAACGCCTTCAAGCGGCTGGCCGGCACGGAGGAGCGCGCCTGGGTCGTGGGGGCCGGCGCCAGCGGGCTGCAATGTCTGTTCGAGCTGGCAGCGGTCCGTCCGGAGGGGGCGCCCCTCGGCCTGGTCGAAGCCGCCGACACCATCATGGCGGCCGAGCCGGAAGGGCTGCGGAAAGCGGTCTATGAACGACTCGATGGCCTCAACGTCGATATCCGCATGGGAACGCGCTACGAATCGTTCGGTCGCGGACGCATTCGCATGAGCGCCGCTGGCTCGGCCCTGTCGGAACCGGCGGGCGGCGTGCTGCTGTGCACAGGGCCGAAGGTCCAGCGCATCGATGCGGATGCGGCCGGGCGCGTATTGCATCGGAGCCGGCCGCTGGCCGGCATCTATGCCGCCGGCGACTGCGCGCGCTGGAAAGACGTGCCTTTCGATGCCGCGACCGCACAGACGGCCGTGCGCAAGGGACGCCACGTCGCCGACACGGTCGCGCGCGTCGCCAAGGGGCGGGCCCCGGAAGCCTGGGACGCGCGCCAGCTCGGCTTCTTCATGAGCCTCGGACCGCACGATGCGGTCGGCTGGGTGTTCAAGCGTGCGGCCCTGATCAGCGGCCTGCCGGCCGTGGCCGCACGCGAGGCCATCGAGGCCCGCTGGGATCTGTTGCTGCGCGGGCTCGACAGCTTCGCCGCGTTTTGATCGCTCGAGCCGATCCGGCGCTCAATCGCGTGCCGGAACGTACTGCGGATCGAGCGGCTGGACCGGCGTTTCGAAATACCGATGGAAGCCGGCGGGCAGTTCGCGATAATCGCCGGCCAGGGCATCGTCGGGCACCGGGTGGCCGTTGTAGGTATTCCAGAACAGCACGTGCCGCCCGGCGAGGCGACCGCTCCGCAGGTCCGCGAGCAGCGCCGCAAAAGCCTTGCCGGTGTAGGTGCCTTCCAGCCCGAGATCGAGGGCCTCGCGCGCCACGGCGAGTGCGTTCATACCCTCGGGGGTGAAGCGCGCGTAGCCCGGACCGATGAACTCATGCCGGACTTCGATCCGCGACCTGTCCAGCGGCGCAAGGGGGAAACGGGGGTCGCGTGCATGCAGCAGCCGCGCCGCGCCGTGATAAAGCGCGCGAAAGCGGCGCGGACTGGCGATATCGGCGCGCACCACCCGCACGAGAACCAGCCGAGTCCGTAATCCACCGGCGGCCAGCCCCAGCGCCAGTCCCGCGGCGGTGCCCATCGTTCCGAGTGCGACATAGAGCGCGTCCGGCTCGGGCAGTTGTCCCGCATGCACCTGCGCCGCCAGCTCGAGACCGGCGTTGACGAATCCGACGGTGCCGAGCGGCGACGAGCCCCCGCCGGGGATTCGGAGCGATGCCAGGCGCTCGCCGCGCCCCTGCAGTTCGAGCGCCCGCGCGGTGCGACGGGCCTGTGCCTCGGTCGCGCAGTGCACCTGCTGCGCGCCCGCCCAGCGCCCCATGAGCAGATTGCGCGCGACGAAGGAGGAATTGCTTTGCGGCGTCAGCAGCAGTCGCGCGTGCAGGCCCGCCTGGCCGGCGTAGATTGCGGTCGCGAGCGCATGATTGGACCCTGCGCAGCCGAAGGTAAACACGCTGTCGTGGCCTTTCTGCAGTGCTTGCGCGAGCAGGAACTCCAGTTTGCGCACCTTGTTCCCACCATAGGGCGTGGCGCAGCGATCGTCGCGCTTCACCCACAGGCCGGCGCATGCGCCGGGTAGTTCCGCCGGATGCGCGGCCTGCACCGTCGTCGGCCACTCGCCCAGTGGCAGTGCGACGAGGCTTTCAGCCAGCCGCGGATACCGTTCGAACAGCGACCAGGTGCTCATGCGTCTTTCTTCCCGGATCGATCCGCGTCGTGCGCGGGGCCGAGCCGACGCGTTTCCTCGAGCAGGAAAGCCTCGTCGAGTGGCGACAGGTCGAAGCGCCGGCACGCCTCCTCCACGGCCGCGGCATCGTGCCGACCGCCCTCGGACAGCCAGCGAAGCGCGTCGCGCAGCGCCTGGCCGTGGGGCCGGATACTTCGTCTGTCTGACTGCTTCGTCATGCGGTTTGCCTGCCCGGTGATTCATCAGGAGTCGCGATCCGCTATTATCACCGTTGTCACCGTCGGCCGGAATGCGAGCCCCAGGATCAATGAGCGGCACCGATCACCTCGACACGCTGCGCAAGGACGCGAACAGCGCCCCGGTCGTGGTGTTCGCATCGCGCCTCACGGACGTGCACGAGGTGGTTGCGCGGCTCGACGAACTCGGCATCGAATACCGCATCGTCACCCTGGCGATGGGAGATCGTGCCGCGCGCGATCGTTTCCATGTGCTGGAGGAATGGACCGGCCACCGGACCCTGCCGCAGGTTTTTCTCGACGGCCGCTTCATCGGCGGGCCGGCGGAACTGCTGGTGCATCCGCGGCTCTACGGCGGCGTGTCGAAAGCCGCCCACTGGCTGGGCTATGCCGGCCTCATCCCGTTCGTCGCCGCATTGCTCGGCGGCTTGCTGGGCGGCGCCGAGCAACAGGCCTATTTCGCGCAGCAGTTCATCGCTTACGGCGCGGTGATCCTTTCGTTCGTCGGCGCCGTGCACTGGGGAACCGCGCTGGCCTCGGGCGGGCTGCGCGTCATGCGGCTCGCGATCAGCGTGTTGCCCGCGTTGCTTGCCTGGGCCGCCCTGCTTCTGCCGTCGCAGGTCGCCGCATGGCTGCTGCTCGGCGGCTTTCTGCTGCTGCGCGCGTGGGAAGCGACCCCGCCGGTCGCCGCGACCCTGCCGCTCTGGTATCGCGCGCTTCGGACCCGGCTGACCGTCGCGACGAGCGTCCTGCTGGTCCTGTTCGCGATGTTCGCCGCATGAGGCCGGCACATCACGCCACGCCGCGAATCGCACGCCGCCGCACTGCCGGAGACAGGCATGTCTGATCCGCTCACTCCCGGCATACTCGTGGAGGAAATTTCCGGTCGGGAAGCCTCTCTCGAAGGATTCGCCGGCGGCACGGCGGCTTTCGTCGGCGCCGCACCGCGCGGACCTCTGCACGAGGCTGTGCTGGTCGAGAGTGTCGCGGAATTCGAGCGCTGTTACGGCGTTGCCGGCGGCGAGTACGCATTGCAACGTTGCCTGCAGGATTTCTTTCTCGCCGGCGGCACGCGGGCCGCCGTGGTGCGCGTTGCCAACGGTGCGCGGCCCTGCACCATCCGCCTGCCCGGTCGCGAGGGCGCACTGGTGCTCGAGGCCGTCAGCCCGGGACGCCGGGAGTTCCTGCGGGCCTCCGTGGACTACGATCACATCGGCCCGTCGGACGACGTGACCTTTAATCTCGTCCTGCAACGGCTGCACGTGCGCGGCACGGAACGGGTCGCCGACCAGGAAATCTATCAGCGCTTGTCGCTGCGTCCGGCTTCGGAGCGCTACATCGCCGATGTCCTCATGGGCTCGCGGCTCGCGAGGGTACGCGGGCTGTTGCCCCCGAGCCGGCCGGCGGCCACCGTCAGCACGGCGCCTGGTTACCCGGTGACCTGGGTGGAAGCCGAAGACGACGGTGCGGACGGCGCGCCGCTGACGGACTACGACCTGGTGGGTTCGTCCACCCAGGGCAGCGGCTTGTTCGCGCTCGACGGCTTGCCCGACATCGATTTTTTGTGCCTGCCCACGGTGCACGCGTCGCGCGGTCCCGGTCCGGCGCTCCTGCTGGCGGCGCTGCGGTATTGCCGCAAGCGCCGCGCGATGCTCCTCCTCGAGCCGCCGGCTGACAGCTACGACGGGGAACAGGCGCTGGCGTGGCTGCAGCGGATCAACATCGCCGGCGAGAACGTCATGGCGGTCTTCCCGCAACTCGCCGGCGAGGGTGGCGAACCCGGTCGTTCCGCGGTGGGCGCGGTGGCCGGCGCCCTGGCGCACAGCCCGGCCGAGGCGGAACCGGTGCTCGGCTCCGCGTTCCGGCCGACGCACGAAGTGCCACCCGAGTTGCGGCGTCGCCTGCACGGCGTCGGCATCAACGTGCTGTCGCGCTCGCGCGGCGGACGCGCGGTGCTGACCGGCGATCACACGCTGGCTTCAGCGGAGTGCCCGGTGCCGGCCTGGCGCTCTCTCGTCACCCGGCGGCTTGCGTTGGCGGTCGAAAAAGCGCTGCTGAAGGGCACACGATGGATCGTCTTCGAGGTTGCCGGTGCCGACCTGGCGCGGCGATTGCAACGCCAGCTGGCCGGCTGGCTCGAGTCGTTGCGCGGCGCAGGGAGGCTTGCGGGCGAAGCGGCAGAGGCGTGGTTCGTGGACGTCGACGAGGTCTCGGCACCGTTCCGCCCGACGCAGGTGGAGTTCACGGTGGGTTTTGCTCCGCGGCGGCCCGGCGATTTCATTATCTACCGGGTCAGCCAGGGCCTGCATGGCGCACGACTCGCGCCGGTTTCGCCCGAGCGCTGGGCGATCACCCAGCCGTTGCGCGAGGCGCTCGTCCCCGCGGCCGGGAAGGTCGAGTCGCAGCCGGGAAAGCTGGAGGCCGGATGAGCGAGGCGACACGCGTCGCCTACTTCGCCTACGGCGCGAATGTCCATCCCGGTTGGTTGCGCCGGCGCGTGCCCGAGGCGGAGCTGCACGGTGCCGCGCTGCTCCCCGGCTATCGACTGGTCTTCCGCAAGCGCGGTCGCGACGGCGCGGCACGCTCGGATGCATGTCCCAGCACGACGCCCGGCGATGCCCTGCCGGGAGCGCTCTACTGGTTGCCTCCAGAGTCCCTGGAGCGGCTCGGAGCCGCAGGCGCCGGCTACCGGTCGGCGGAAGTCGTGGTGAGGACTGTCGAAGGCGAGGTCCACGCCCGGACCTGGCTGGCCGAGCCGACGGAACATGCCGAGCGGCTGCTGCCGTGGGACTGGTATGTCGAGCTGATCCGCGCCGGAGCCGAGTTGCTCGAGCTGCCGGCTGCGCACCGGCGCTGGCTGCAGGGCGTGCCGGTGACGCGCGACCCCGACAGGACGCGTGCGGCCACTGCGCACCAGGTCATTGCCGGCGAGCGCGAAGTTCCCGGATCGCCTCGTCCAGTGCATCCACCGCGGCCTCGAAACCCTCGGCGTGAGCGATGATCAACAGGGCATCGACCAGGTAGTCGGGGTAGCCGACCATCGCCTCGAAGAATTCCGCCAGCATCTTGCGGTCGATCCGACCGCAAGAACCGGCCGGGTCCTCGATGCGTACAGGATGCCGGCGCAGCAGTATCTGCCACACTGCATAAGCATCCCATGACGGGCGTCCTGCCCGGTTGTTCGTGTCCACGGTTTGACGCTAGCAGATTTGTCTCGGCGTCGCCGTGAGCAAGGTCACGCCAGACGTCCGAAGCCACCCCCGCCGGGCGTTTCTATTTCGAGCGCATCGCCCGGCGAGAGCGCGACTGCCGCGGTGCCGGCCAGTTCGATCACGCCGCCATCCGCGCGGATCAGCCGGTTGCAGCCGATGCGCCCCGGCGCGCCGCCTTGGAGGCCGAAGGGCGGAATGCGGCGCCGGTTCGAGATCAGGGCGGCGTCGAGCGCCGCGGTGAACACCAGGCGCCGCAACACCCCGTCACCACCACGGTGCCGACCGTCGCCGCCGGAACCGTGTCGCAAGCCGAAGGCCGCGACCCGCACGGGATGGCGCAGCTCGAGAATTTCCGGGTCCGTGAGTCGGCTGTTCGTCATGTGCGTGTGGACCGCCGATGCGCCGTCGAAGTCCGGCCCGGCACCGGCGCCGCCGCACAGCGTCTCGTAGTACTGATGCTGCGCGTTGCCGAAGCTGAGGTTGTTCATCGTGCCCTGCGAAGCGGCGACCACCCCGAGCGCACCGAACAGCGCGTCAACCACACACTGGGAGGTCTCCACGTTTCCGGCGGCGACCGCCGCGGGCCAGCGCGGGTTGAGCAGGCTGCCTTCCGGGATGTGCAGCGTCACCGGCGCCAGGCAACCCTCGTTCAGCGGGATGTCGCGGTCCACCAGGCAGCGCAGGACGTACAGCACGGCGGCACGGCAGATCGCGGCCGGTGCGTTGAGGTTGCCTTCCGACTGGGCTGAGGTGCCGGTGAAATCGATGTGCGCGCGACCCGCCTCTCGCTCGATGTGCACGGCGACGCGAACGGTCTCGCCGCCGTCCATCGCGAGAGTGAATGTGCCGTCGGAGAGCCCGCTGATGGCGGTGCGCACCGCGGCGGCGGCGTTGTCCTGGATGTGCTGCATGTAGGCCGTCACGGCTGCCGCGCCGAACTCGTCCATCATGCGCGCCAGTTCCGTGGCGCCGCGCCGGTTTGCAGCGAGCTGCGCGCGCAGGTCGGCGAGGTTCTGTTCGACGTTCCGTGCTGGCCAGCGTCCCGCGGTCAGCAGTGCGCGCAGTCCGTTCTCGTCGAGACGCTCGGCCGCGACCAGGCGCATGCCGCGGATCAGCACACCCTCTTCGTCGATATGCCGGCTGTCGGCAGGCATGGAGCCGGGCGTCCGGCCGCCGATGTCGGCGTGGTGCGCGCGGGAGGCGACATAGAGCGCCGGACGCGGGCCGGCGCCGAAGAAAGGTGTGACGACCGTGATGTCGGGCAGATGCGTGCCGCCCTCGTAGGGGTCGTTGAGCACGAAGCTGTCCCCCGCGGCCATGTCGTCGCCGAAACGGGCCATCACTGCACGTACGCTTTCGCCCATCGACCCGAGATGGACCGGCATGTGCGGCGCGTTCGCCACCAGCCCGCCGGCCGGGTCGAATATCGCGCAGGAGTAATCCAGCCGTTCCTTGATGTTGACCGAGCTTGCAGTGTTCTGCAGCACCGCGCCCATCTGTTCGGCGACGTGCATGAAGCGGTTGTTGAAGACTTCCAGCAGCACCGGGTCCGCCGCCGTGGATGCGTGCCGGCTGGGCGGACGGGACGGCCGGCTGAGTAGCAGGTTGCCGAGCTCGTCCAAGCGCAGCGTCCAGCCCGGCGCCAGCCAGGTGGTGGCGTTCGTTTCTGGGACCAGCGCCGGGCCGGTCAGCGCCTCGCCGGGCGCCAGCGATTGGCGAGGCACCAGCGGGACCTCGCGCCACGCGCCGTCCAGCCAGGCCCGACAGCGGCCGCGCTGGGGGCCGTTACCAGCGGCGGCCCGGCTGTCGGCGTCGTCCCTGCGCCCGCCGCCGCTGGCTTCGGCCTCCACGGACTCGAGCACCAGCGGCTGCGCGGTGACGAAGCCGAATCGTTGCGCGTGGGCTGCGGCGAAGGTCTCGCGCACCGTGGCTTCGTCATCCAGCGGCACTTCCAGGGTCGTGTCGCTGCCCGCGTAACGCAGGCGCAGCCGTCGCCTGATCGTGATCGAGTCGCGCGCCACGCCCTGGGTCGCCAGCGCCTCCGCCGCCGCGGCGCCGAGTTCGGACAACGCCGTCTCCGCGGCGGCCAGCGTGGCGGCATCGAGCGTCGCCTGGACCGGGGCCTGGCGCAGCTCCACGAGGTCGGCGAGGCCGATGCCCCAGGCGGACAGGACACCCGCCAGCGGCGGCAGCAACACTTCGCGAATACCCAGCGCATCGGCCACCTCGCAAGCATGCTGGCCGGCCGCGCCGCCAAAGCCGCACAAGGTGAAAGCGGCGGGGTCCACGCCGCGGCGTATCGAAACCTGTTTCACCGCGCGCGCCATGCGTTCGACGGCGACCTCAAGAAATCCGGTCGCCATGGCCTCGAGGCTCGCGGGCGGCTGGCCGGCCGAGTGCATGGCGGCCGCGAGCTCATGCAGGCGCCCGGCTGCCGCGTCCGGATCGAGCGCCTGCGCGCCGTCGGCACCGAACACGGCCGGCAGCGCATCGGGCTGCAGACGCCCGAGGACCAGGTTCGCATCGGTGACCGTCGCGGGTCCGCCGCGCCCATAGCAGGCCGGACCCGGATCCGCGCCGGCCGACTCCGGCCCGACCTGGTAACGGCCGTCGGCGAAGCTCAGCAGCGAGCCACCGCCGGCCGCTACGGTGTGGATGCGCAGCATCGGCGCCTGCAGGCGAATCCCTGCGACGATGTTGTCGTTGCTGCGTTCGTACTCGCCCTCGTAGAGGCAGACGTCGGTCGAGGTGCCGCCCATGTCGAAGCCGA
>CAYTXS010000011.1:0-28430 GCA_964441585.1 uncultured Thioalkalivibrio sp. | reverse complement strand
TTAAAATCCCCCGGCCGCGAGGCCATGCCGGTTCGACTCCGGCCCCGGGCACCAAAACCATTTCCGGCCGTATCGGCAGCCGTTGACGGAGCCTGCCTGATCGAGCGCGGGCGCCGGACGTCGCTCGATTCGGCACGCATAGCAGGCTAGGATATCCGGAGTCCATTCCCTGGAGTTCCGCCGTGCCGAAGTTCTCACGTTGCGTCTTCCTTGCCTGTCTCGTCGTATTACTGCCCGCTGCTTTGCATGCCGCACCCGAACGCGTGGAGCGGGGCACGTTACTGCTCGAAAACATTCCGGAGATTCCGGCGGACGTCACCGAGCGGCTGGAGCAGTACCAGAGCACCCGCTCGGCAGGCCTCGCCAGCTGGATGCATGACGGCGGGATCCTGATCTCGACGCGATTCAGCGAAACCAGCCAGATCCATCGTGTCGCCGCGCCGCTGGCGATGCGCGAGCAGCTGACATTTTTCAAGGAGCCGGTATCCGGCGCAGCCGTCTCGCCGGATCCGTCGCTGAACGGTTTCGTCTACACCCGGGACACGGGTGGCAACGAGTTCTTCCAGCTCTACTGGTTTGATTTCGTGAGCGGCGAGAGCCGCTTGCTGAGCGACGGCACCTCG
The DNA here is from genome assembly GCA_964441585.1 of uncultured Thioalkalivibrio sp. GTDB lineage: Bacteria > Pseudomonadota > Gammaproteobacteria > Steroidobacterales > XN24 > XN24. Next base: position 27,807 of record CAYTXS010000011.1, on the reverse strand, counting down.
CGTAACACGGGTGCGAACTGGTCGAACCAAGGGGATCGTTTCGTCTATTCGAGCACGCGGCGCGATGGACGGAACTACGACATTTACCTGGCCACACTCGAAGGCGACTACACCACGCACAAGCGGATATTTACCGCTGACGGGCTGTGGATCGCCATGGACTGGTCGCCGGACGACACGCGCCTCCTGTTGATCAACTACCGTTCGATCAACGACAGCGAGATTCATATTCTCGATATCGAGAGCGGGGGCCTCACCCAGGTCAATCGGCAGGACGTCCCGGTCGGTCACGCGGGCGCGGCCTTCGACCGCACCGGCGAGGGCGTCTACATCGCCCACGATCACAACGCCGAGTTCAAGCAGTTGCATCACCTGCGACTGGACACGGGGGAAAGCACGCCCGTTTCAGCGCACATTCCATGGGATGTGACCGCCTTCACTCTGCCGCACTCCCGGGACCAGCTCGCCTACGTGGTCAATGCGGGGGGCATGTCCGAGCTCTACCTGGTGGACCTGGATACCTACGAGACCTTGCCGGCTCCGGCCTTGCCGACCGGTTTGATCGGCGATCTGGCCTACAACCCGGACGGGAATTCGCTGGCGATGACGCTGAACACCACGCGTTCCCCCAGCGACGTGTTCGTCTATCGCCTGGAAGACCGTAACCTGGCGCGTTGGACGCAAAGCGAGGTCGGGGGTCTCGATACCTCGGAATTCCCGATGCCGGAACTGGTGCGGGTGGAAAGCTTCGACGGGCTCCCGGTTCCCGCATGGGTCTACCGGCCGACCACGGAGGGACCGCATCCCGTGCTGGTGGATATTCATGGCGGCCCCGAGTCGCAGTCGCGGCCCCGTTTCAGTTCCTTCAGCGCCTACCTGGTGAACGAACTCGGGGCCGCGGTGATCAGCCCGAACGTGCGCGGCTCGAGCGGTTACGGCAAGAGCTACCTGAAGATGGACAATGGCCGCCTGCGCGAAAATTCCGTGCGGGACATCGGCGCGCTGCTCGACTGGATTGCCACCCAGCCTGATCTGGATGAGAACCGGGTAGTGGTCTACGGTGGATCGTATGGAGGCTACATGGTGCTGGCCTCACTGGTGCATTTTGACGAGCGCCTGCAGGGCGGCGTCAGCGTCGTGGGGATCAGCAATTTCGTTACCTTCCTCGAGAACACGGAGTCCTATCGGCGCGACCTGAGACGAGCCGAGTATGGCGACGAACGGGACCCTGAGATGCGCGCTTTTCTGCAGGACATCTCGCCGCTGAACAATGCGGGGCGTATCACGTCGCCCCTGTTCGTGGCCCAGGGGTACAACGATCCGCGGGTTCCCTACACCGAATCGGAACAGATTGTCGCAGCGGTCAGGGAAAACGGGCTCGAGGCCTGGTATCTGCTCGCGATGGACGAAGGTCATGGCTTCAGGAAAAAGACCAACCGGGATTACTTCCAGGCCGCCACCATCATGTTCCTGCGGGAATTGTTCGGCGGTGAGCCAGCGGAGTAACGGGCGGGGCGATCTCCGCGGCATCGATTGCGTCGAGTGGGCGAGGTGAAGGCGCCGCTCGGACCTCGCTCGATGTGGAAGCTGGTCTCGCGCCTGTTCCTGACTGGCTTGTTCACGGTGCTGCCGATCGCCATCACGCTGGCGGTGCTCGCGTGGTTTGCCGTTACCCTGGAGGCGGTGCTCGGCGGCATCATCCAGTGGCTGCTGCCGGAGGGCCTGTATGTCACGGGGCTCGGTTTCCTGGCGGGCCTCGGGCTGGTGCTGCTTGTCGGCGCGATGATGAGCACCTGGCTGGCGCAACGCCTGTTCGGCAGCTTCGAGGCGGCGTTCCTGCGCCTCCCGGTCCTCAAGGTCTTGTATGGCGCCGTCAAGGACGTCATCACGATGTTCTCGCCACACAAGGAACGTCATTTCGCCTCGGTGGTGGCCTTCAACTGGCCGGGCACCGAGGTACGAATGATTGGCTTCGTGACCCGTGAGAACACGACCGACCTGCCGGGGGACCTGGGCGCCGAGGACGTCGTCGCGGTTTACTTCCCCATGAGCTACCAGATCGGCGGTTACATGCTCATGCTGCCCCGAAAGCAGCTCGAAGAGATCGACATGCCGGTCCACGAGGCCCTGCGGTTCAGCCTGACGGCCGGCGTGTCCCGCGGCGGGCCGTCGGCGACCCAGTCGCCGGCGGCACCGCCGTTCGCTACGAACACGGGCGAGTGAATCCGCGGAAGGCCGTCGGAACCGGTTATTTCCCGTAGCCGATGGACTTCAGGGCGTCCGTCACCTCGTCGAGGATCAGCGGATCGTCGATGGTGGCTGGAACGGCGTAGTCCTTGCCGTCGGCGATTTTGCGCATGGTCGCCCGCAACACTTTCCCGGAACGGGTCTTCGGCAGCCGGTCCACGATCGCGACTTTCTTGAACGAGGCCACGGGACCGATCCGGTCGCGCACCATGCGGACGAGTTCCGCCTTGATCTCGTCGTGTGACCGCGACACATTCGATTTCAGCACCACGAGCCCGACGGGCAGCTCCCCCTTGAGCGTGTCCTGCGCCCCGATGACGGCTGCCTCGGCGACGTCCTGGTGCGCCGCGAGCGCCTCTTCCATCGCCCCCGTGGACAAGCGGTGGCCGGCGGTGTTGATGATGTCGTCGATGCGACTCATGATCCACAGATAGCCGTCGGCATCGCGGTAACCGGCATCCCCCGTCAGGTACCAGCCCGGGTATGCGCTGAGATAGGACTCGATGTAGCGTCGATCGTCACCCCACAGGGTCGGCAGGGTGCCCGGGGGCATCGGCAGGCGGATCATGATGCTACCGATGTCTCCATCCGCGACCTCCTTGCCGTCGTCCCCGAGGACACGCACATCGTAGCCCGGCACCGCACAGGTGGGCGAGCCCGGCTTGATCGGGAGCCGCTCGATGCCAAGGCAGTTCGCCGCGATCGGCCAGCCGGTCTCGGTCTGCCACCAGTGATCGACGACCGGGATGCCGAGCTTGTCGCTGGCCCACTGCAGCGTGTCCGGATCGCAGCGCTCCCCGGCCAGGAACAGGGCGCGCAGCCGACTCAGATCGTAGCGCTCGATGAACTCGCCGTCGGAGTCGTCGCGCTTGATCGCGCGAAATGCCGTGGGGGCGGTGAACATGACGCTGACGCCGTATTCCTCGATCACCCGCCAGAAGGCGCCCGCGTCGGGCGTGCCGACGGGCTTGCCCTCGTAAAGCACCGTGGTGCAGCGGTGCAGCAGCGGCGCGTACACGATGTAGCTGTGACCCACGACCCAGCCGACATCGGACGCGGCCCAGAATACCTCACCGGGCTCTACGCCGTAGACGTTCCTCATGCTCCAGGCGAGGGCGACCGCGTGGCCGCCGTTGTCGCGCACCACGCCTTTCGGGATTCCGGTCGTGCCCGACGTGTAGAGGATGTAAAGCGGATCGGTGGCGGCCACCGGCACGCAGTCGGCGGGGGTGCTTTCCGCTTCGAGTTCCGCCCAGTCCAGGTCGCGCCCGTCCTTCAGTTCCGAGCGTGCCTCCGGACGCGCCAGGATCACGCAGTGGTCAGGCTGATGCGCGGCGAGCCCGATGGCTTCGTCCAGCAAGGGCTTGTAGGGGATGACCCGGCTCACTTCGATGCCGCATGAAGCGGAGAGAATGACTTTTGGTTTCGCGTCGTCGATACGCGTCGCCAGCTCGCGCGCGGCAAAGCCACCGAACACCACCGAGTGAACCGCCCCGATTCTTGCGCAGGCCAGCATGCCGATCACCGCTTCGGGCACCATGGGCATGTAGAGGATCACGCGATCCCCCTTGGTCACGCCAAGCCCGGCCAGTCCGCCGGCCAGCCGCGCCACGCGGTCGCGCAGTTCGCCGTAGGTGAAGCGCGCCTTGGTGCCCGTCACCGGGCTGTCGTAGATCAGGGCGACCTGGCTGCCGTGGCCGGCATCGACGTGCCGGTCGAGCGCATTGTGGCAGGTGTTCAGCTGCGCATCTGGGAACCAGCGGTACAGGGGTGGATTGCTGTCGTCGAGCACCTTGCTCCACGGAGCTTCCCAGCTGATGTTGCGCGCCGCATCCGCCCAGAATTTATCGGGTTCGCGGATCGATTGTTCATAGACTTCTTTGTACCCCATGACCGGTTCTCCCTGCTGGCTGCCTTCTCGCCGCGGTCCGGGCGCGGACGTTGCGGGCCGCCCTGATGCCGCGTCTCTTTTCGAGGAGTGTATACTGCGCGGCGCCCGGAGGCCGACTCCGGAGCGGGCCGGACGCGCGGCGACACTCGCCCGGCCGGGAAATCCAGGTTCAGGATGGAGAGCTGCCTTGCCGGCAATACCAACCCAGGCGACCGGCCGAAACCGGAGACGCCCGTCATGAGCGCCGCCGAGCCCGGCGCGCTGTTGGAAGGCCAGGGCCTCGAGCTCTGGCGCGGCGAGCGCCGCCTGTTCACCGGTGTCGGTTTCGAGTTACGCGCCGGTGAATTGCTGCACGTCGTGGGCCCGAACGGTTGCGGCAAGACCAGCCTGTTGCGCGTGCTGTGCGGACTGACCTTGCCCGAGACCGGCGAGGTTCTCTGGCGCGGCAAAAAACTGTTGCGCAATCGCGCGGATTTTCACGCCAGCACCTGCTATCTCGGTCATCGCGAGAGCCTCAAGGCCGACCTCACCGCCGAGGAGAACCTGGTCTTCCAGCTCGGCTTGCGGGTTTCGTTGACGGCGGCGGATGTGGATACGGCGCTCGAGCGCGTCGGACTCACGAAGCAGCGTGCGGTGCCTGCGCGCAGCCTCTCGGCCGGACAGAAACGACGCGTGTCGCTCGCGCGGGCGCTCGCCAGCCGGGCCAGGCTGTGGGTGCTGGACGAGCCTTATACGAACCTGGATGTGCACGGCCGGGAACTGGTGGACCAGATGATGAGCGAACATCTCGAACGCGACGGCCTCGTGCTGCTGGTGGCCCACCAGGCCCACGGCGTCGGCGCAGGCGTCACGCGTCGACTGGAGCTGGGCTGATGGAATGGCCGGGTCTAGGTACCGCCTTCTGGTTGCAACTGACGCGCGATCTGCGCCTGGCCTATCGGCATATCGGCCAGGCGGCGAACCCGCTGATGTTTTTCGTCATGGTGACGACGCTGTTCCCGCTCGCGTTGAGCCCGGCGCCGGAACTGCTGATGGCGATCGCGCCGGGGGTGATCTGGGTGTCGGCGCTGCTGGCCTCGCTGCTCGCGGCCGAGAGCCTGTTCCGGCAGGACATCGAGGACGGCACGATGGAACAGCTCGCACTATCGCCACAGCCGTTGTCGCTGCTGCTGCTGGCGAAGACGGCCTCGCACTGGCTGATGACGGGGTTGCCGCTGGTGCTGATGGCACCGGTGGTCGGCCATGCCTTGTTTCTCCCCGCGGAGGCCGTGCCGGCGACGATGCTGGCCCTGTTGCTGGCGACGCCCGTGTTGAGCCTGGCAGGCGCGGTGATGGCGGCGTTGACAGTCGGCCTGCGGCGCGGCGGAGGGCTGTTGTCCTTGCTGATTCTGCCGATCGTTATGCCCGTGCTGATCTTCGGCGCGCGCGCCACCGACCTCTCGATGCAGGGACTCGAGGTCAGCGGCGTGATGTATCTTCTCACTGCGGTGCTGCTGCTGGCGGTGAGCCTGGCGCCGGCCGGGATGGCCGTCGCGATGCGAATCAGCCTCGATTAGGCCTCGCGTCCGTTGTCGAATCAGCGGATAATCAGTGAATTAAGCGCTCGGCACTGCGTGTGGATAGATTTTTCCGCACCGGCGCATGAGTATTCGTCGCAATTGAGACTCGTTCTAGTTGGTTGTTAAATAGCCGTCATGTGGGAATTTATACATAAGTTTGGTTCGCCGCCCCATTTCTGGCGGTTGTCCGGATCCATGATTCCATGGTTCGGTTGGATCGCGTTGGCCCTGATCGCCGTGGGGACCGTCGGCGGATTGTGGATTGCACCGCCCGATTACCAGCAGCTCGATGCTTTCCGAATCATCTACTTCCATGTGCCGAGCGCATGGCTGTCGCAGTTCGGCTACGTCTTGATGGCGGTCGCCGCGGCCGTCGGCCTGATCTGGCGTATCAAGCTTGCGCACGCCGTCGCGGCAGCCTGCGCTCCGATCGGTGCTTCCTTCACGGTGGTGGCCCTCGCGACCGGTTCGATCTGGGGCAAGCCGATGTGGGGCACCTGGTGGGTATGGGATGCGCGCCTCACGTCGACGCTCGTGCTGCTGTTCCTGTATTTCGGCTACATGGCGCTGCGCGCGGCCATCGATGACGAGAACCGCGCGGATCGCGCCAGCGCGCTGCTCGCGATCATCGGCGTGATCAACATTCCGATCATCAAGTACTCGGTGGAGTGGTGGAACACCCTGCACCAGCCGGCCACGATCTCGAAGCTGGGCAAGCCGAGCATGAACCCCGACATGCTGATTCCGCTGCTGGTCATGTGGCTGGGTTTCACGTTTTTCTTTTTCGCGGTGCTGATGGTCCGCGCGCGCGCAGAAATTCTGGTCCGCGAGCGGAACAAAAAGTGGCTTCGCGATGTCATCGGAAAGGGATAGTCGTGGAATACCTGACTTTCGGTAAATACACATGGTACGTCTGGTCGAGCGCGGCGCTGACGTTTGTTGTCCTCGGCGCTAATATCTTCCTGGCGCGTCGTCGCCTGAAATTGCACATCGAAAAGGCCCGCCGTCGGCTGGCCGCAGAGGAGGTCTGAATGAAATCTCGCCATCAGCGCCTGGTCGCCATCGGTCTCGTCCTGGCCGGCGTCGGCCTCGGCACGACGTTCCTGCTCAAGGCCATGAACGAGAACATCCTCTATTTCTACAGTCCGACCCAGATGCACGCCGGGGAAGCGCCGGACGATCGCCGCTTCCGTGTCGGCGGCCTGGTGGTCGAGGAGTCGATCCAGCGCACCGACGGCACGATGGAAGTGCGTTTCGCGCTCTCCGACGAGGCTCATTCACTGCCGGTGGTTTACACGGGGATCCTGCCGGACCTGTTCCGCGAGGGCCAGGGTATCGTCGCTCACGGCCGCATGGAGGGTGACCAGTTCGTCGCTGACGAAATCCTCGCCAAACATGACGAGAATTACATGCCGCCCGAAGTCGCGGCCTCGCTCGAACACACCCGCAGCCAGAAGCCGGGCTATGGCGAGGCGGGCTACGGGGGAGGGCAATGATCCCTGAACTCGGCCATGTCGCGCTCGCCTGTGCACTCTGCCTGGCGATTGCGCAGGGCTTCTTCGGACTTGCAGGACCGATATTCAACAAGCCGGGCTGGAGCGCTGCGACCAAGCCGGTGTCCGTCGGCCATTTCGTATTCGTCGCCATCGCCTATGCAGCCCTGACGTACGCGCATGTGGTGAACGACTTCTCGGTCGCCTACGTGGCGGCCCAGTCCAACCTGGCGCTGCCGGTGATCTACCGGATCGCGGGCGTATGGGGCGGCCACGAAGGCTCGATGCTGCTCTGGGCCCTGATGCTGGCGGGGTGGGGCGGACTCCTGGGCGTGTACACGAAACGTATCCCGTTGTCGCTGGCCTCCAAGGTCCTCGGCGTGATGGGCGTGGTCAGCGTCGGGTTCCTGTGGTTCACCCTCGCCACGTCGAATCCTTTCGAGCGCCTGATCCCGGCGCCGATGGACGGGCGGGACCTGAACCCGTTGCTGCAGGACTTCGGCCTGGTCATTCATCCGCCGCTGCTCTACATGGGCTACGTGGGTTTCGCCGTGGCCTTCTCGTTCGCAGTGGCCGCGATGATCGAGGGCAAGGTGGAGAAGGAGTGGGCCCGCTGGGTCCGCCCCTGGACCGCCGCGGCCTGGGGTTTTCTCACCATCGGCATCGCCCTCGGCAGCTGGTGGGCCTACTACGAGCTCGGCTGGGGCGGCTGGTGGTTCTGGGACCCGGTCGAGAATGCCTCTTTCATGCCATGGCTGGCGGGCACGGCACTATTGCATTCGCTGGCTGTGACCGAGCGCCGCGGGCTGTTCAAGGGCTGGAGCCTGTTGCTGGCCGTGTCGGCTTTCTCGCTGAGCCTGCTCGGGACCTTCCTGGTGCGTTCCGGCGTCCTGGTGTCGGTGCACGCCTTCGCGACCGATCCGTCGCGCGGCATGTTCATCCTCGGCATGCTCGTGTTCTTCATCGGCACTGCGCTGGCGCTCTACGCCTGGAGGGCGCCGCAACTGGCGCAGAAAGGCGGGTTCGCGGTGCTGTCGCGCGAAACCTTCCTGCTGGCCAACAACATGCTGTTCGTGGTCGCGACGCTGCTGATCCTGTTCGGCACGCTCTACCCTCTGTTCCTCGACGGGCTCGGTCTGGGCAAGATCTCGGTGGGTCCGCCGTACTTCAACACGGTCTTCATCATTCCCACGTTGCCGCTGGTCCTGTTGATGGGCCTGGGGATGCATTCGACGTGGAAGAAGACCGACTGGAGCCAGCTCAAGGGCAAGCTCTGGCCGTTCGCCCTCGCCGTGTTCCTGTTTGCGCTGATCGTGCCGTTGGTGGTGTATCGCCAGTTCGGCATCATGAAGTTCATCGGCATCCTGTTGGGATGCTGGGTGATGGCCGTGGCCTTCATCGACCCGGTCAGGTACTGGTGGCGCAAAAAGTCCCTCCGCGGGTATTCCCGCACCATGATCTCCATGGCCGTGGCGCATTTCGGCGTGGGGCTGTTCGTCATCGGCGTGACGATGGTGGAGACCTATGGCATCGCCCGCGACATCGGCATGCGCCCCGGCGATACGGTCACGGTCGAGGACTACTCTTTCACGCTCACCGGTACGCGCAACGTGCAGGGCCCGAATTACAGCGCGGTCCGTGGTGAGGTCATCGTGGAAAAGGGCGGTGACGAGGTGACCCGTCTATATCCGGAGAAGCGGACCTACCTGGTGCAGCAGAACCCGATGACCGAAGCGGCGATTCATCCTCGCTTGCATCGCGACATCTTCGTGGCGATGGGCGAGCCGCTGGGTCAGGGCGCCTGGAGCATGCGTATCCAGTACAAGCCGTATATCCGTTTCATCTGGCTGGGGGCATTGGTCATGGCCCTGGGCGCATTCTTCGGCATGACCGACAAGCGTTATCACGTGCGTCGTGAAGACGAGGTGACGGAGCAGGCGAAACCGGCCGCGGGCGGCAAGCTGCAGGAAGGGACTGCCTGATGAAGTCGCTCAAGTACCTCTTGCCTGCGCTGGCGTTCCTGGTGCTGGCAGGCTTCTTCTATCGCGGCTTGTTCCTGAATCCCCGCACGGTGCCTTCGCCGTTGATCGGCAAGCCCGCCCCGGTGTTCGAGCTCGAGGAACTGAGCAATCCGACGGAGATCTTCGCGACGTCCGACATGCTGGGCAAGCCGGCCCTGTTGAACGTCTGGGCGACATGGTGCGTCGGTTGCCGGCAGGAGCATAGCTTCCTCATGCAGCTGGCGCGCTCCGGCGAGATCCAGATGTACGGGATGAACCTGCGTGACGAGCGTCCCAAGGCGCTGGACTGGCTGAACAGGCTCGGCAATCCGTACGCCAAAGTGGCGTTCGATCCGGATGGCATGGGCAGTCTCGACTGGGGTGTCTACGGTTCTCCGGAGACCTTCCTGATCGACCCGCAGGGCATCATCGTCTACAAGCATCTCGGACCACTCGGGCCGCAGGCGTGGATGGAGGAGTTCCGGCCGCGGATCGCCGCCATGCAGGGAGGAATGCAGTGAAGTACGTGGTCACGGCCGTGCTGGCCGGCTTCCTGGCATTCGCCGGCGGGCCGAGCCAGGCGGACAGCATTCTCTCGATGAACCCGCAGGACACTTTCGAGACGGAGGAACAGTTGCGTCGCTACGAGCGTCTGACGCATGAATTCCGCTGTGTCGTCTGTCAGAACCAGAGCGTCGCAGAGTCCAACGTCGATCTTGCCAAAGACCTGCGGCGCATTACGCGGGATATGATCCTTGCCGGCAACACCGATGCCGAGATCAAGCAGTTCATGACGGATCGCTACGGCGATTTCGTTCTTTATGAGCCGCCGCTCAAGCCAGAGACTTTCCTGCTCTGGGGTGCGCCGGTGATACTGCTGCTGATCGGTGCGGGCGTGATGGTCAGCGTGGTCGGCCGCCGCAGCGGCGAATCCGGCGATGAAGCCGGAGGGATGGGAGAAAATACATGACGCAATTCTGGATCGCGGCCCTGGCCCTCGGGCTGGTGGCCGCGGCATTCGTGCTCGTGCCCGTGTTACGTGCGTGGAAGGCGGAAGGACAGGGCCCGGAGCGTTCGTCCAATGCCTACGCCGTCAGCGTCGTCATCGCGCTGGCTATCCCGGTGCTGTCGCTGATGATGTACTCGCACTGGACCATCTGGGACTGGGGAACAGGCAGCGCTCGCACCGAGGCATCCGCCGATATGCACGAGATGGACGAGGTGCTGAGCGCCCTTGAGCAGCGCCTTGCGGAGAATCCCGAGGATCTCGAGAGCTGGCTGCTTCTGGGCCGAAGCTACATGTCCATGCAGCGCTTCCAAGCGGCCGCCGGTGCGTATCGGCAGGCCGTCGCACTGGATGCCACGAATTCACCGCAGGTGCTTGCGGACTACGGCGAGGCACTTGCTTTGTCCGATCCGAGCGGCCTGCAGGGCGAGGCCGGCGCGATCTTCGAGCGTGTGCTCGCGTTGAGCCCGGCACACCCCAAAGGGCTCTGGTACGGTGGCATCAATGCTTTCGATAACGCCAACTGGGCATTGGCTGATGAGCGCCTCAGCCTTTTGTTGACTCTTGACCCGCCGGAAACGCTGGTGCCGTTGATCCAGGAACGCCTGGAAACGGCAAGAGCGCAGGCGGCCGGGACGCCGTCAACAGGCATGCCGCCCTCGATGCCGACGGCCAGCGCTGCTCCGGCACCTGATGCCGCGGACGCCGCGGATCCCGGCCCGAGCAGCCCGGCGGCGGAAGACGCGGAACCGGCGCCTGAGGTCCTTGCCGCAGTTGAGTCGAAACCCGAGGAGCGCGATGACGCTGGCACGGCAGGTGACGATGATGGCGTTATCGATCTCGAGATCAGTCTCGACCCGTCGCTCGCGGAGCGCGTGTCGAACGGCACGCCGGTGTTCATCATTGCGCGCAACCCCGCCGGCGGCCCGCCGCTCGCAGTGATTCGCGCGACGGCGTCGGAGTTGCCGATGGCCGTCGGGTTGGGCGACGCCAACGCAATGATGGAGGGCGTCACCATCTCCGACCAGGCGGAACTCGAATTGATCGCGCGGGTCTCTCTGTCCGGCAGTCCGGCGCAACGCCCCGGTGACCTTTACGGCGCAGTCAATTACACTCGGGGCAGCTCCGGCCCCACGCGCATCAGGATCGATCGCGTCGCCGAGTAGAGCGAGGGAACCGATCATGACAGACGAACTCAAGGCCCGTTTCGACCAGGCCTCGATCGATATCAAGGCGCTTGAGCAGCGGCCGAGCGATAACGACATGCTCACGCTGTATGCGCTTTACAAGCAGGCCACGGAGGGTGATGCCAGCGGTGACAAGCCCGGGTTCTTCGATTTCGTCGCCCGTGCGAAATACGAAGCCTGGGAGGGGTTGCAGGGGACCGGCCGCGAAGAGGCCATGCAACGCTATATCGACAAGGTCAGAAGCCTGGGCGCCTAGGCACTTGTCCGGCCGGCTGAGTTTCGCGAGTCCTCCGTCGGTCGCGACCGCATACTGGCACGCGCTTTTCGATCGTCGTCCCGGCCGCACGCCGCCAGGCACGGGCGCCGTCTGCATAGAAGCCGAGGCCACCGGCGCCAGGGCGCAGCCATCGCGACTCGACGCATATCGCCAGGTATGCGGGCTCGCGGACGACGGCTTCCTGCCGCTGACATATCCCCATATTCTCGCCAGCGGCCTGCACATGGCGATGCTGCGCCACCCGGATTTCCCGATCAGGATGGTCGGTCTGGTGCACCTGGCCAATGACATCGAACTCTTTCTTCCCATGCCGATCGATGCCCGGCTGGCATTTGATTGCCGCTTGGAGAGTGGTCGCAGCAAAGCGCGCGGGGATGAATTCCGGCTGGTCACCGAGGCACTCTGGGACGGCCGCCTGGCGTGGCGGGAGACGATGAGTTTTCTCGCCCCGGCGCCACGCAAGGAGCGGCGCAGCCGTGCGGAGAGCTTCGAGTTGCCGCCGGTCGTCTGTTCGTGGCCCGTGGAAGCCGACACGGGCCGCCGCTATGCACGGGTGTCCGGCGACTGGAACCCCATCCATCTCGCGGCGTTGCTGGCGCGCCCCTTTGGGTTTCCCGGTGCTATAGCGCACGGCATGTGGACCGTCGCTCGGTGTCTTGGACGCCTGGCGAGCGGTCCGCCAGAGACGGGGGCGCGGCTCGACGTGCGTTTCCTCAAACCCCTGCTGCTACCGGGCCACGTGAGCCTGTGTGTGGCCGACATGGAGGCGTCCGGGGACCAGGCCTTCTGGCTCGTAGCCACGGAGGGACTCACGCCGCACCTTCGGGGCACCTGGAGGCAGGGGAACCCGCAAGCGCAATGAGGCCGCCTTGCGGCTGCGACGTGGCCAGGCCCATGGCTGAGATGCGAGAGCCGATCAGTCGATGTGCGGCAGGAGCCAGTTGACCCACGGTACCGTCAGCAGCGGGGTCAGTATCGCCAGGACCAGGCCTGGAAGCAGGAAGGCGCGCGCCTTGAGTTCTCCCGTCGAATAGGCGATCGCGTTCGGCGGCGTCGCGATCGGCAGGCACATGGCGGTGGAGGCCGACAGGGCGATGATCACCGGGAGAACGCCCGGTGCGCCGCCGACGCCCATTGCGGCCGCGGCCCCGAGCGGCACGAGTATGTTGGCGGCCGCCGTGTTGCTCATGAAATTCGACAGGCCGGCCGTGAGCAGCGCGAAGGCGAATGCGGCGCCGATGAGGCCGAGTCCGGTCAATGAAAGGCTCTCGACGAGCCAGCCGGCTAGCCCCGTGGCGGTGACCGCCACGCCGAGTGAGAGCCCGCCCGCCATGAGGATCAGCACGTCCCAGCGGAGTTGCCGGATTTCCGCGATGCCGATCACGCCGGTCACGGAGAGTACGGTGATGGGCACGAAGGCCACGACGGCGGCTGGGGCGGAGCCGAAGATCCACAGTGACAGCGTGGTGATGAAGACCAGCACCACGACGCCCTGTTGCCAGACCGGCGCCGGCTTTCCGGAGGCCTGCACGGTCTCGAGAACCTGCCGATCCAGCAGCAGCCCGCGCGCGCCATAGCGATGAACGATGAAGGCCCCGAGGCAGGCAGCGAGCAGCAGGGCCGGAGGAAGGCCGAGCAGCATCCAGCCCGTGAAAGAGATCGGGGTTCCGGCCGTCGTCATGAAGCCGGCGGCGATCGCGTTGGGCGGTGTGCCCACCAGCGTTCCCATGCCGCCGAGGTTCGCGGCGAGCGCGATCGCCAGGGGGAGCGCCGGACGGAACACGTGACCGGGGGGGAGGGTGGCGAGCAGCGGGGCGATGATGGTGATCATCATGGCGGCGGTCGCCGTGTTGGACATGAACATCGAAAGCACGAAGGTGATGCCCATGGCGGCGACGAGGACCGACGTCGCGCTCGCTCCGGCGGCGCGAAACACCATCCCGGCCAGTGTCCGGTCGAGTCCGGTTCTCGCGGCCGCCTCGGCGAGAATGAAGCCGGCGAGGAACAGCCAGATCAGCGGGCTGGCGAAGGGGGCGATGAATATCTGCCAGCGGTCGGGATCGTCGGGCGCGGTGAACACGCCGTCGGGACGCCCCAGCAGGAGAATAGAGAGGCCGATGACCAGGAAAGCCACGGCGAAGCCGGGGATCGCCTCGGTGGCCCACAAGCCGGCCGCAAGCAGCAGCACGAAGAGGCAGCGTCGTGCCGCCGGTTCCAGGCCCTGCCAGTCGGGCAGGAATGCGATCGCCGCAGCGAGCAACAGGCAACCGCAGAAACGCAGCAGGGCGCCTGTGCCATCGAACTGGATCGACTCGACGAAACGGCGTGCTGCGCGACGAGTATCTCTCACCCGTCAGTTTCCGGCGGCGCCGCCCTTTCAGGCGGCCTTGACTTGCGGCCCGGCGTTCGTGACCGCCTCTCCCGCGACATCCTCGTAATGCTCGAAGTTCTCCATGAAGAGTTTCGCGAGTTTGCGGCAGGTCGAATCATAAGCATCCTTGTCGTCCCACGTGTTGCGCGGCACGAGGATCTCGTCCGGCACGCCCGGGCAGGACTGCGGGATCGCCAGGCCAAATACGGGGTCCACCTCGGTCGGCACCTGGGCGAGGGCGCCCGAGTGGATCGCGTCCACGATGGCGCGCGTGTAGGGCAGCTTCATGCGCTTGCCCGTGCCGTAGGCGCCGCCCGACCAGCCCGTGTTCACCAGCCAGACGTCGGCGTCATGGCGCCGGATGTGCTCTGCGAGCAGTTCCGCGTACTTGGCCGGATGCCAGACCAGGAACGGACCGCCGAAGCACGGCGAGAAGGTCGCCTCGGGCTCGGTGACGCCGACCTCCGTGCCGGCGACCTTTGCGGTATAACCGCTGATGAAGTGATACATGGCCTGTTCCGGTGTCAGGCGGCTCACCGGCGGCAGGACGCCGAAGGCGTCGCAGGTCAGGAAAATGATGTTCTTCGGATGCCCGCCCATGCAGGGAATCTTGACGTTGTCGATGTATTCGATGGGATAGGAGCCGCGCGTGTTGGCGGTCACCGAGGTGTCCTTGTAGTCCACCTCACGGCTGACCTCGTCGTACACCACGTTTTCCAGCACTGAGCCGAAGCGCAGGGCGCGATAGATGTCCGGCTCGGCCTCCTCGGACAGGTCGATCACCTTGGCGTAACAGCCGCCTTCGATATTGAAGATGCCCTCGTCGCTCCAGCAGTGCTCGTCGTCGCCGATCAGGCGGCGCTTCGGATCCGCGGAAAGGGTGGTCTTGCCGGTGCCGGAGAGACCGAAAAGAATCGACGTGTCGCCATCCTTGCCCTCGGTCGCGGAACAGTGCATCGAAAGCACGCCGCGCGCCGGCATGAGGTAGTTCATGATAGTGAACACCCCTTTCTTCATTTCTCCTGCGTACTCGGTGCCGAGAATCACCATTTCGCGGTGACCGAACTGCAGGCTGATGCTGGTGCCGGACGTCATGCCCGGGACCCGCGAATTGGCCGGGAAACTGCCTGCATTGAAGATCACGTAATCGGGTTCGCCGAATTCGGCGAGCTGCTCGTCCGTGGGCCGGATCAGCATGTTGTGCATGAACAGCGCATGGTAGGGGCGAGCGCAGATGACGCGCACCTTGATGCGGTACTTCGGGTCCCATCCCGCGTAGGCGTCCACGACGTAGAGTCGGTCACGCGTGCTCAGGAAATCGACCGCCTGGGTGCGATTGATCTCGAAGGCTTCCTGGTCCAGCTTCATGTTGACCTTGCCCCACCAGACGTCCTCGGCCACGTTCGGATCGTCGATGATGCGCTTGTCGTTCGGGCTGCGGCCGGTCTTTACGCCGGACATTGCCACCAGCGCGCCGGACGCCGCAATCGCGGAGCCGCGATCCCAGGCCAGAGCATGCTCATAAAGCACGGCGGGCGGCAGGTTGCGATGAATGTCCTCGACGCCGATGCCGTACTGTTCCAGGGAAAAACGCGCTGCCATCCGATTGGCCTCCATGTGTGTGTTCTTGCGGCGAACGACAAAAACCGGTTCGCCTGTAAAGCGCCTCGAGGACCAGGAGGCCCGCGGCGTCGATATTAACGCGAAATTATATACCGGGCCCGGAGAAATCCCATGCTTGCGGCAATCCACAGTACGCGAAGGCTTTCCATGCGACTTAGACTCGGCCTCCGTGACTGCGTGGAACTCGTGATGCGACACCCTTCAGACGTCATTGATGCCGAACGACCGGCCGAGCAAGCCAGGTCGCGAGCGACCGACCGCGCGGCGGCGCGGCGCGAGTTGCGCTGGGAAATCATCAGCGGAGGCTCTGGCTTCCTGCTCACCGTGTATATCTGGTTCCATCTTTTCGATGTCGGCTCCCTGCTTTTCGGGCCGGAGGGCTTCGATCGGCTGGCGGAGTTCCTCGAGGGCTTCTATATAGCCCAGCCCGTGGTCATTCTGGTGACCATTCTGTTCCTCGTCCACGCGGTGGTGGCGGCTCGGAAGATCCCGGCGCGCATGCGTGAACGGCGGCGCTACAACCGTCTGGCCGGACAACTCGCCAAGGCCGACAAGAGCTGGATCGCGGGGGAGGGCACCGAAAGACCGCACCAGGACACCCGGGTATGGCTCTGGCAGATCCGAACCGGCATGCTGATTCTCGTCCTGGGCAGTTTCCACATCGGCCTGGTGACGCTCGATACCTTCACCTCGTTGTGGGGCGAGCGGCACGGCATGGAAGCCGCCACGACGATCGAACGAGTTGCGGCCGGATTGTCGTGGTTCTATTTCGCGCTGCTGGCGCTGCTCGCGATTCACGCCTCCGCCGGGCTTTATCGTCTCGCGATCAAATGGGGCGTGGCTGCGAGCTATTCGCGCCCGGCCCTGCAGCGTTTCGCAAGGATTTTCGGCATCGCGTTCCTGGCATTCGGCGTTTTCGTGCTGGTCGTCATGGCGGGCTGGGTCCCGGCGCCATTCGCATTCCTGATGGGGTCCTGACTTGAAGATTACCGATGTGCTGGTCATAGGCGCCGGCCTGGCAGGCGAGCGCTGTGCAATCGAGGCCGCCGCCGCCGGGCATTCCGTGCTGATTCTCTCGCTGGTTCCGCCCCGCCGCAGCCACAGTTGCGCGGCACAGGGCGGCATGCAGGCGGCGCTGGGAAATTGCGCGAAGGCGGAGGGCGACAGCCCGGACGTGCATTTCCTGGATACCGTGCGCGGCTCTGACTGGGGCGCCGACCAGGAGGTGGCCCGTATCTTTGCCGACAACGCCCCGGTGGCGGTGCGCGAACTGGCACATTTCGGCGTGCCCTGGACCCGGCTGAGGCCCGGCACCAACCGATATCACATCAAGGGGGAGCAGGTCGACATCGAGGAGCCCGCGGAGAACGCCGGGCTCATCATGCATCGCGACTTCGGCGGCACCGCGAAGTGGCGCGCCTGCTACGCGGCAGCCGGCACGGGGCATGCCACGCTTTACGCCATCGACAGCCAGGTCATCCGGCTCGGCATCGATGTGCTGGATCGCATGGAAGCCATCGCTCTCGTGCATGACGGCGAACATTGCCATGGCGCCGTGGTGCGCTGCCTGCGCACGGGTCGGCTCGAAACCATCCTCGCCAAGGCCACGGTCATCGCGACGGGCGGTTACGGCCGCATCTACGGCAACTACACGACAAATGCGGTGATCAACGAAGGAGTCGGGGCTTCGCTGGCTCTCGACACCGGCGTCGTGCCGCTGGGCAACATGGAGGCCGTGCAATTCCATCCGACCGGCCTGTGGCCGGCCGGCATCCTGGTCACCGAAGGATGCCGCGGCGATGGCGGATACCTGCTCAACGCCGCAGGTGAGCGATTCCTGGTCGATCTCGAGCCGGAGAAACAGGAACTTGCCAGCCGGGATGTGGTTTCCCGTCACATGATGAACGAAATCCTGGCCGGGCGCGGCGAAAACAGCCCGAACGGCCCGCATTTGTGGCTCGATCTGCGCCACCTCGGGGAGCAGCACCTCACGACACGGCTGCGAGAGATCTATGAGATCTGCCACGACTTCCTGGGTATCCGGCCGTGGGAGGCGCTGGTGCCGGTGCGGCCTACCCAGCATTACTCGATGGGCGGCGTGCGGGTCAACAAGGACGGTCAGGCCTACGGTCTGGGCGGCCTGTTCGCCGTCGGCGAGGCCTCCTGCTGGGATATGCATGGTTTCAACCGTCTCGGCGGCAACAGCCTCGCCGAGACGCTGGTCGCCGGGCGCGTCGTAGGCGCGCGCATCGCAGAGTACGTTTCCAGTTCGGGTCAAGGTCCCGATGCCGGGCTCGGCCTTCAGGCGCTGCGTGCCCAGGAAAGCCGGCTTGCGGCTCTTGCCCAGCGGGATCGCGGCGGACGGAGCATTTATGCGATCCGGGACGACCTCGGCGAGATCATGATGAACCGGCTCGGCGTGTTCCGCAGCGGCGACGAAATCGAGACCGCGATCACCGACCTCAACGCCTTGATAAGGGAGGCGGAGGGCATCGGACTGCGGTCGTCAGTACCCGGACCGAATCCGGAGCTGACCTTCGCACTGCGCTTGCCCGGCATGTTGAAGCTGGGGCTCATAACCGCCATGGGCGCTCTCGCGCGCACGGAAAGCCGCGGTGCCCACTATCGGACGGACTACCCGCAGCGCAACGACGCCGAGTGGCTTAACCGGACTCTCGCCCATTGGCGCGAAGGCGCGGATGCGCCCGAACTCAGTTACGAGCCCGTCGGGCTGCTGGATCTGCCGCCGGGGCACCGGGGTTACGGCGCGAGCAGCCAGGTCGAAATGCAACAGACCGTCGCCGAATACAACGCGTCGGTTTCCGCGGCGCAGGCCGCCGCCGGACGCCTGCCCAGCGCAGAATCCATGGGCGCGCGCCTGCGGCCGGGTGCCTGGCAGGGCGCGTTCAGCGCGCCGAGCTGAGGAGAATCGATATCATGTCGCCAAACGCCGGCCGCAAGCTGAAGTTCGAAATCTTCCGTTACAACCCGGAAGATCCCGCTTCAAAGCCCCACATGGAGACCTTTGAACTTCGCGAAACGCCGTTCATGTCGCTGTTTCTCGCTCTTAATAAATTACGTGAAGAACAGGATCCAAGCCTCCAATTCGACTTCGTATGTCGGTCGGCAGTGTGCGGGTCCTGTGGAATGATGGTGAACGGGCGGCCGTCGCTGGCATGCAAGACCCTGACCTCGCAGCTGGACGCCACGATCCGCCTGCACCCATTGCCGGCATTTCGGCTCGTGGGCGATCTTTCGGTAGATACGGGGAGCTGGTTCCGCGGGATGTCCGAGCAGATCGGCGGCTGGATCAGCGAAAAGGCACCGTTCGATCCGAACGCCCAGGAAGAGCGCATGGACGATGAACTTGCGCAGGCGATCTACGAACGCGAGCGCTGCATCGAATGTGGCTGCTGCGTGGCCGCCTGCGCGGTCGCCAACACGCGGCCGGCTTTTGTTGCGCCAGCGGGCCTCAATCGGATCGCGCGTTTCATGATGGATCCCCGCGACAAGCGCGACGAGGGCGACTGGTTCGAAGTGGTGAGCAGCGACGAAGGCGTCTTCGGTTGCCTTGGTCTGATGGCTTGCCAGGACATTTGCCCGAAAGAACTCCCGTTGCGCGAGGTCTACGCGTATCTGCGCCGCAAATCTCTTGGCGGCCTGTTGGGGAAGAAAGCACGTAACGCCTGAGTTCGGATCAGCACAGAGCATGCAAAACCGGCCATATACCTAGATATGGCTTGCGATAGCACGTGTAACAGGCGGGAAAACAACAGGAAGGATGATGCCCCAGAGCGCTTGCCTGGCTCGCGTAGCGATGGCTGTGTGCGTATATCAATTAACATAATATACATTATGCGCACTAAAATGAGGGTCAGTATCCGTCGCGATCTGTGTGCGTTTCGGGGCGTCCCCGCTGCCGAACGGTATCGCCTTTCAGATGTCGGGGCGTTCGATCCGGCCCCGAAACGTCATGCCACGTCATCCAGGCGCTGATCGATGGTCGGTGGCTGGACCGGCTCCCATTTGAGATCGCCGCAATAGCGATACGCCAGGCGTCCGCTGTCATCCATCGCGAAAAGATGCAGCCAGCGATTGTCGAAGAGTTGGCGCACCCCCCCATGCCGTCCGAGGATATCGCTCATCGCCTCACGCGGGGCTTCGATGCAGACCGACAGGCGCAGCGGCTCATGGACGTAATCCTCGCCATCGTGGACCGACTGCCAGGGCAGCCCGGCGCGCATCGGGCCGCCGTTGCCCTCGAAGACGCCGATGCCTCCCACGACGTTGTGCAAGAGCTTATTGCCTGAGCCAAAGGCCCCAGGCGCCACTGTCGATCCGTAGTACTGGAGACTGATCCAGCTCGCGACAACCACGGGTGCGGTCATGATCAGCTCGAGGACTCCAAAGCCCTGTGCGCTGTCGTGGCGCCAGTCGTAATCATGGAGGAAAGCCCGGCCCGCCAGGCTGCGCCCGGTCGTGCGCTGGCGAGGAGCGGCGATGAAGGCCTTGCAGCCTGCGAGCGCCCACTCGGGACGGACCTCGGCCCAGTCGCGGGCGCGCGATCCGATGTCATGCTCGCTTGCCGCACGTGGCAGTCGCAGCGCGCGCTCACCGCGTGCCAGCTTTCCCGCTGCGGCCAGCCACAAACGCACCTGTTCCAGGTCCTTCCCATGCTCCGGCGCCGGACTGTCGCCGTCGTAAAGCGTGATCGTATCCGTGGTCGTGTCATGCAGAGCACCGACGAACAGCGTGTCCTCCGGGACCTCGATGCCCTTCTCCATCAAGCCCTTGCGCACTTTGAGATCGTTGAGAAGTGACGCGAGAAGCCTGGCATTGACTTCACCGGAGTAGCCGCCGCATGCCCCGCAATGCAGGCCGCTGGCATGCGGGTTATTGACCACATTGGCCCCATGACCGGCCAGTACAACGACGGGCGCGAATCCGCGGGTCAGTGACATTGCGCGCAACACCGTCTCGGCCGCTTCGATCCGCGCCCGAGGATCGAGGGCCGGATCGAAGCGCGGCGCAGGATCGTTTGGCACCGGCATCGGGTTGAAGCCGAGCGCGTCGCGCAGGAGCTTGGCGATATAGACCGGCCCCATCGCCTCGACGAAGGCGAACGATGAGACGGCAGCAAACTTGAAGCGGCCCCACGCACGCCTGGCGCGTGCGGTGTAGCGTGCCGCCAGGTCAGCCGCCTCGCTGTGGGGATCGCCCGACGATGAAGCCACGGTCGGGTTGAGCAGTACCGGCAGGCGCAGCTCCTCGACATCCGAAGCGAAGCCGCGGTGCTTCGCGAACACGCCGAAGAAACCCGCGAACCCAAGTGTCCGAATGCCCGGATCGATCCCTTCGAGTGCGCGACGGAAGACCTCCGATCGAACGTCGATACAGAAGGCGGCCTGCAGCGCAGGGCGCCCGTCCCCGTCCCCGCCCCCTGCCCTTGCGCCGGGCCCGGCCGCCGTGAGCTTGTCGGCGAGCCCGCGCTGGGCCGCGCGCTCCGCGGCCTCCTGCAGGATTCCGTCCACGATTTCCGCTTCACCGGCTGCGACTGGATTCTCATGCACTTTCCGCGACGCCGACCAGGAATCGCCGATTGCGGATTCATACTGCTCGAACAGGGCTTGTTCCCAGAGAAGCCGTATCGCGAGGAAGTCGGTGATGGTCGCATCGGTTCCGCCGGCAAGCTCAGCGCGCCAGAGCCGCTGGCGCGCATACTGTGCCCAGCCGCCGAGTGAGAACAGCAGCTGGTGGAAGTAAGTGTCGAGTGCCGCTTCGCGTAGGCCCAGCCGATGCACGGCGCGGGCGATCGCCTCGGCGGGGTCTTCAGGCGAGTCGGCAACGAAGCCGGCAAAACCTTTCAGCCCGATGATCTCGGGCGTCAGATCATGGATTGCATGCGCGCGGAAGGCGTCCCATGCGCTCTTACCGCGCGGGGCAGCCCAGAGCGCCTGGCCCGCGTCGAAGTACCCGCCCGCCCAGGCCCCGAAACGCTCCGCGACAAGGCCCGGCCAGTCGATGCCGCTTGCCTGCGCGGCGAGTTGGTCAACCATTGGTACCGCCTCTGGGGGCGGCCTGGATTCCTTGGCTGCGGCCTTCAGCATCTTCACATCGGCGGGTTTGCGAGCATGCGGGGACGCCGCAAGTGCCGCCGCGAGATCAGCTGCGCTGATGTCACCCGACACGATTCGATCGAGATACCACTTGCGCGGCATGGCAATCGGAACCCCGCCGATGCGCGCAAGCCGTGCGGCAGCCTCCGCCAGTGTTTCGCCTGCCTGGCCCAGATAAGGATTCACCGCCACATACGAAGCCAGCGGCCAGAGCGGTGGAATATGCTGCGCGGCGCCCGCCGCGGCAGCGTCCAACTTCGCGGCATCGATTTTCTGTTCGTCTTTCATGACTGTCTGTTCCCCCGGGGTGTCATGCAGAGCGGCGCACGCACCAGTTGTTCACGATTCGATCGAACACGGCGTTCGCGTAGAGCCCGTTCGAAAGGTGGACACGCAATCCGGCGGCGGCGGGGTGATAGGCCCAGAGCGGGAACATCGATTGCGCCACGGCAACGATGCCGAAGCTGGTCACGGCGAGCACCATGAGCGCCCATTCCAGCGGTCCGGGTGCGGGTGTCGCCGGCAGCGTGCCGGCGGTCAACCAGTCGATCGCCGCCTGCAAGGTGAAATAGCTGACCGAGACAGCCACCGAATAAAGCGCCATGCGGCGCGTGAGCACGCGTGGCGCTGCATCGGCGAGGCCCTGCGCGAACAGATAAGCGACGCCGAAGATCAGAATCGCCCCGAGCGCCACCACCTGCGGTGCTTTGGTGTCAAAGCCGAAACCGAAGCCGATGACGACGTAGATTCCCAGCGCAAGCGCGAAGGCGCGGCCGACCGCCCCGGCCCCAGGAACCGCGATCGGGCCCGGCCGGCGGATCATCGACACGTTGTTCACAGCGGTCCCGGAGGCCAGGAAGGCGTGAGCCTTGTAGAGCGAATGCGCCACGATATGCAGCAGCGCCAGGGGAAACAGCGCCAGGCCGCATTGCATGATCATGAAACCCATCTGCGCGATGGTCGACCACGCGAGCGAAGTCTTGACGGCCGGCTGGGCGAGCATGGCGAGTCCGCCCAGCAAGGCACTGAAACCGCCGACCATCACGAGTCCCGCGAGAACGCCGGGGCTTATCAGCATGACGTCGGCGAAGCGGATCAACAGGAAGCCGCCGGCGTTGATCACCCCGGCATGGAGCAGCGCGGAGACCGGCGTGGGTGTCTCCATGACCTCGGTCAGCCAGCCATGCGTCGGGAACTGCGCAGATTTAAGGATCGCGGCAAGTGCGAGCAGCCCGGTCGCCCAGCCGGCCGCGGCCGGCGCAACACCGTCGCGGGCCGCGGCCAGGATCGTCGCGATATCGGCGGTGCCATAGCCGATAAACAGCAGAATCGCCGCGCCGATCAGTGCCGCATCGCCGCTGCGGGTGACAATGAATTTCTTGCGCGCGGCCCGGATCGCCTGGACGCGGTCGCGATAGAAAAGCAGCAGCCGTTGCAGGCACAGGCCGGTGGCGATCCATGCGATCACCAGCGTCACCAGATCTCCCGCCTGCACCAGCACCAGCACGGAGGTCAGCGTCGCCGTCATCCAACCCAGGAACGTGCCCTGGCGTGCCTCGCCGTCGAGATAGGACGCGGAGTAACGCAACACGACCCAGCCGACGAAGGCGACGAGGATCAGCATCGTCGCGCTCAGCGGATCGAGCCGGGTCGAGAGCTCGACGCCTCCCACGTTCAGGAAAACGCCGCTGCCCGGGCCGTGGAGAGCCAGTGATATCGATGCAGCGATCGCGATGGCGAGCGCAAACAGGGCCGCGGTCTGCGCGAGGCCAGCAACGACGGCCGGACGCCGGCCGGGCCGGAGAAAGGCGATCACGGCGGCGATCAGCAGGGCCCCCGGGGCTGCCAGCGGCAAGCAATAAGTTGGCAAGACTACTCCCCCAGGACATAAGGACGTTCGGCGCAGGAATTTACCGGGAATGCCGCTAGCATAAAAATGCATTGTTTCTTCTATAGCGTTCGTTATTATCGAACGAAATGAAGACACTGAACTACAATCACCTGCGCTATTTTTGGGCTGTGGCCCATGAAGGCAACCTCACCCGGACGGCCCACCGGCTGAACATCACCCAGTCGGCGCTTTCGGTGCAAATCAGAAAGCTCGAGGATCGGCTGGGTCACGCGCTGTTCGAACGCCGGGGTCGCCAGTTGCACCTGACCGAGGCGGGGCGGATCGCACTCGATCACGCCGATCAGATATTCGCGGCGGGCGACGAACTCATCGGCACCTTGCGTGACGCCGGCAGAACCCGGAACGTCCTGCGCGTCGGCGCCCTCTCCACGTTGTCGCGCAACTTCCAGATAGATTTCCTGCGGCCGGTGCTGCGGCGAAGCGACGTTGAGGTGGTGCTCCGCTCTGCCGGCGCGATGGAGCTCATGGGCGCGCTCGAGACACTCAGCCTCGATGCGGTCCTGACCAACCAGGCGCCCATGCGCGACGCATTGACGCCCTACGTGGTGCATCGTGTGGCCGAGCAGCCGATCAGCCTGATCGGCACGCCGGCACGTCTCGCGGACGCCGGTAACGCGGGTATTGCCGCCCTGCTGGCGGCACATCCGGTCGTGCTGCCCACGCAACACAGCATCATCCGTGCGGGCTTTGATGCGCTTACCGGGCAGCTGGGTATCCGTCCGGAGGTGGCTGCCGAAGTCGACGACATGGCGCTGATGCGCTTGCTTGCCCTCGAGGACGTCGGCCTCGCCGTGTTGCCGCAGATCGTGGTCAAGGACGAGCTCGCCTCGGGCCTGCTCGTGCGGGCAGCGCACCTGCCGGATATCGTCGAGACGTTCTACGCGGTAACGATCGCCCGCCGTTTCCCGAATCCGCTGCTGGGAATGCTCCTGAAGAGAGGAGAACCCGCCGACTCCGGGCTGGTCTGACCTGTATCTAACCGCCGCGTTCCCGGCCTTGCGGATCCTGGCAGGCGTTCACCGATCGACACGCGGACCCCGTCAGGCCGGTTGTTCAGTTTGGAGCCGCTGAACAAGTCGATGTTGGGGGAGCGCGTGCCGCGCAACTACATGGTGCTGATCGATCGCGACCTGGGTCTCGAGCTCCAGCCAATCTAGCGAGTCGGCTTCGAGTAGTCGCGGTCGACGGAGGGGTCCAACTCCTTCGCCCGTTCCTCGCCGGCCTTCTCGGCCTTCGCCATCTCCTCGGTATCGCCCTCGCCGGCTTTCCTGGCAGCCTTTTCGACGTTGCCGGACTCGACGTGTTCCTGTGTCTTTTCGTTGTAACGCTTTGCGGATTCGCGATCGCCTTCGCCCTGGTTTTTCGGCTTTTCGCCCATGTAATCCTCCTGTTCGAGTGGCAGTTGCGCGAACCGGAGGTTCGCGCGATCCACTCTGAAAACTAGTAAGGATCCCGCAGCTTTGCCAGTGGCGCCTCGCTATTGCAGCTCAGGTGTGCGAAATCCTTGCTGAGACGCGAGAGCCGGTTCGAGAGCCGGGCGCGCTGGTTCGGTTCCAGCAGCGCAAAAACGTCCTCCAGGGCCGCGAGTGTGCGTGCGCGGTTGGCCTCGATCGCCTGGCGATAGCCTTCCGGCCAAGCCGATGACGGCTCGAGCAATGCGGCGATTTCTCGTTCCAGGAAGGCTCGATCTTCCCGCCGGGCGAGCGCGCCGGCGATCCTGTCGCGCCAGTAAATTCGCTGCGCCAACTGGTAGGCACCCGTCGGTTCCAGTGCGCGACCCCAGCGCTCCAGTCGTTCGCGTTGTGGCCCGTTGATCCGGCCCATGAAGCGGCGTAAACCGCGTTCCATTCCCTCGGCGCGCTCCTGGGCCCATAGCTCCGTCGAATCGCTCTCGATTTCATCCCGCAATTCCGCGATGCGATCGTCCAGCGACGCGAGCACCTCGTCGACCTGCTGGTCATCCAGCGAGGCAGCGAGTTCCACCAGGATCGGCTCGAGCCGCTCCGCGAGGGTGCGGCCGAACCGGGCCAGGTGCTCTCCGTGCTCGGCCAGTCTTCTTTTATCGAGCCGGTCGGCCAGGAGATCGAGCCGGGCCTGCTCGATCCAGACCTGGTAGTCATCCAGCTGCGTGGCGCAATGCCAGAGCTGTTGCGTTTCGATCACATCGCGAAGCAATGCGCGTTGCTCTTCGTCAAGCGAAACCTGCTGATCGACCCAGCGCACCGTAAGCCAGTCGAGATTGTCGTAGGCGAGACGTGTGCTGCAGCCCGAGAGAGCAACCAGGAACAGCAGCATGAACAGCAACTTGTAATTCGCGGGTCGCGCCGGCATAGATATCTCCCGTGGGCCTGCCGAGGACACGTTATCAAGGCAGGCGCAGTATGCCATCCGGCAAAAGCGCCGTGGCCAGCATCACCTCGTTGATGTTTTCATGCGCCTTCCAGAGCGCCGTGTCGCGGTGCGCGGACTCCAGCCAGAAGATCTGGTTTTGCTGTCCGAGCGTGCTGGCTTCGGCGAGCGTGTCGAGCTTCTGTTTCAATCCGGCTGCGTCGCGGAAGACCTCGCGACGCCCGCCCACTTCCGCAGCGATCACTGCCGGTGCCCCCAGGCCGATGCACAGTCCCAACTCGCGGAACGCCAGCCGCTGCATGGGGCTGCGCTCAAGTTCGCCCTCGTCCCGATAGTGCGCCAGGCCGAGGTTGGCAGCCGCGAGCAGCGCGCCAAGCAGGCCGTCGTCGGGCAGATGCTCACCGTCGACCAGTTGCGCGACCATCGCCGCGTCCATCAGCAGACCGCCCAGGCCGAGCGGATCGGTGGTCGGCAATGCATTGCGGCGAATCATGCGCGCCATCCGGGTGGCGCACCGGTCCATCGGCGCCGCCTCCTCCTCCTCTCCGCCGGCGACTGCACCTGCGCGCAGCTGAATGCAACGAACATAACCGTCCAGTGGATCGTGATGTCCCATCGACGAGACCAGCGGCCGGCTGAGATCGATGCTCATCTTCCAAGCCATGCGTAGCCCCTCGCCGGGCGTGGTGACGATGAAACGGTCGCATGCGACCTGCATCAGCTCCCTGCCGTATCGACTGTAGTCCCGGTCCCCGGTGCTGCGCCCGGCCACGTCGAGGGCGTGCGCCCACTTGGTCAAATAGTGGAAATACTGGCCATCTCGTTCCCATTCCAGCCGGTCATCGAGGGGATCACCGGCTTCGCGTTCCGGCCTGGGCTTGCCGATGCGCAATCCCCCGGCTGTCGGATGGGCGCGGCCCGCCTCCTCGGACAGGCCGCTGATCCAGCCGCTGCGCGAGTCATCCGCGCGATGGCGGCCGAGCACCTCGTGGACCTGTTCGATCAGTTCCCGGGCGAGTGCCCGGTATTCATTGCACCCGGTCACATGGGCGAGATACAGGTAGTTGCAGACAGAGAAAGCATCCGTCCACAGGTAGCGCGTCGCAGGCCGATCGCCACTCAAGCCCGTGCGCGTGGCGAATGCGTCCATCGTGCGGCGCGCAAAGTCCACGCGTGACTGGGCCTGGTCGGGCTTCATTGCCATAGATTGAACCTAGCGGACCGCTTGCCGAGCGACAAGCGCAATCACAGGCCGGGGCATCGTCCGGCATTGAACTGTTCACGAGGGTGGCCTGGCACCGCTGCGGCACTCCGCGCCGCCTACATATCGAATTCGATGGTATCGAAGCGGTTGGTGTCTTCGTGGCGCGCTTCCCGCCGGATGGCGTCGATGATGCTGCGGGAGTCCCAGCCGACCGTCGCGGCCGCACGCCCTTTGAGGCGCATGTCTATGTTTTTCGGGCCGAAATGCTCCACTGCGATGACTGGAAGATTCATCGCGGCGGCGGTTTCCACCGTAAAACGCGCCCAGTCGTTGAAGCGCTCCCAGGTGCCGGCCGGGCAGATCACGCATTCGGCCTCTTTGAGTCCCTGGCTGATCATCGTGCGACGTGCAGCCACGCCATCTCCCTGCGGCGAGGTCGCATCGGGATCGGACAGTGCACGGTAATAAAAGTTGTCGGCGCTTTCGATATACTCGAACAGGCGTACATAGTCCTCGTCTTTCTGCCAACCATGCACCGCGTATACGCGGATCGGATTACTTTCCGACATGGC
>CAYTXS010000010.1:0-29472 GCA_964441585.1 uncultured Thioalkalivibrio sp. | reverse complement strand
CCCGATGACCCTTGGCGCGAAACCGGCGCCGATACAGTAGAGGAAAGGGCAACATGTCCAGCATTCTGACGAACACCAGCGCCATGGTCGCGCTGCAGACCCTGAAATCCGTGAACTCCAACCTGCAGGAAACGCAGTCGCAGATCTCGACGGGCAAATCGGTCGCCTCGGCCAAGGACAATTCAGCGGTCTGGGCGATCTCCAAGTCGATGGATTCGGACGTTAAGGGCTTCATGGCCATCTCCGAAAGCCTCGCGCTCGGGGAATCGACCGTGGCGGTGGCGCGCAACGCCTCCGAAACGGTCACGGAGCTTCTGACGGAGGTAAAGGGCCGCATCGTTGCGGCGCAGGAATCCAACGTCGATCGCAGCAAGATCCAGACCGACATCGATGAGCTGACGGACCAGATCCGCACGGTGGTGGACGCCGCGCAGTTCAACGGCCTGAACCTGGTGAAGGGTACTGAATCGGTCGACATTCTTTCGTCGCTCGACCGTAGCAGCGCGGGCGTGGTCAGTGCGTCGAACATCAATATCGACCGTCAGGACCTGACCGACACCGCCGGCGTCTACGGCAGCGACGGGGCCAAGGGGGCCACGTCGGTCGTCGTCGGCGTGACCGAGATCGACTCCACAGGTGAAGACAACCAGGTGACCCTGACGGCAACGGTCGGTTCGGCCAGCACCGGAACGATCGATGTCACTATCGGAACAGAGACCATTACCGGCATCGCCGTCGGTGCCGATGCGGACGCCACCGCCAACAACATCCGCACGGCGCTGAGCGGCAATCCCGACTTGGCCGACATCGACGTATCGGGCACCGGCGCCGATGTCATCCTGCGCAACACTGCGTCCTTCGACGATTTCGATGTCTCCTGGTCGTCGAGCGAGGCGGCGAACACCATCGCAGCGGCCAATGCCGGCGAAGGTGCGGATGTGACCACGGCGCAGACCGGGTCCACGACCCTCGACAAGCGGGCGGAGCGTGTGGTGCTGGCCGCAACGACGGTGGCCTCCGGCGACAGTTTCCGCGCCACGATCGGATCGGAGAACTTCGAATACATCGCCGGCGAAGGCGAGACGATGGAGGATGTTGCGCGCGGCCTGAAGGCGGCCATCGACGCCGGCGATGTCGCCGATGTGACGACACAGATCCAGGATGCCGGTGGCGGCGCCTGGGACGTTCTCGTCGATTATGGCGGCACCGGTCAGATCGCCTTTGCCGTCGACGACAACACCGGGGGGACGGCGTCCGGCGGCCTGTTCGGCATGGGCGACATCAACGTGACGACGAATTCCGGAGCGGCCAACGCGCTGGGCAATATCGAGACGCTGATCCAGAACTCGATCGACGCCGCCGCGACTTTCGGTTCGGCCGAAGGCCGTATCGATATCCAGGCGGAGTTCGTGGGCAAGCTGATGGACTCGCTCAGGGCCGGCATCGGCTCTCTGGTCGATGCAAACATGGAAGAGGCTTCCGCGCGTCTGCAGGCCCTGCAGGTGCAGCAGCAGCTCGCCACCCAGTCGCTTTCGATCGCGAACCAAGCCCCGCAGAACATCCTGGCACTGTTCAGATAAGAAACGCCGCTGGTCGCCACGCATGCGGGCGGCCAGCGCATTGCGCCCAGCCGGGGGATGCCCCTCGGACCGTTTTCAAAGATCGCAAACCGGGCTTCGGCACGTGCGCGCCCGCGCCGCCTGCCCGTCCGCCCGGAACAGGAGTCCGCCTTGTCCTCGACCATGCTCGCCCAGACCGCCTATGCCGCCACCGCACCGGTGCGCACGTCCCGCGGCACGGAATATGCCGCGTTCCAGAATGTCACCGCCCACATGATGCGCGCCACAAGGGCAGGCGCTCCGATGACGGACCGCGCCAGCGCCCTGCACGAAAACCGGCGCCTGTGGACAGTGCTTGCCACCGATCTCGCCGATGACGCAAATGCATTGCCCGACATGCTCCGCGCCCGCCTGCTCTATCTTGCCGAATACACGCTTCTGACCGGGGGGCGCGCGCTGGAGGACGCGGGCGCGATGAAGGCACTGATCGACATCAACAGCGCTGTCATGCGGGGTCTTTCGGGTGACGGTGGCACGTCATGAGCGGCCTTGTCCTCAAGCTTGGCCCGAAGGAGCGGGTGTTGATCAACGGCGCGGTGATCGAGAACGGCGATCGCCGCTCGCGGCTGAGCATCGTCACGCCCAACGCCAATATACTGCGCCTGCGCGACGCGCTGCATCCCGAAGAGGTCACGACGCCGGTGCGGCGCGTCTGTTACATCGCGCAACTGGTGCTGTCGGGCGATGCGGATATCGACGACGCGCGCGCGCAAATCCTGCGCGGGATGGAGCAATTGAGCCAGGTGTTCACCGATCCCGACAGCCGGGCGCAGCTGGCGCGCGCGACCGACAGCCTGGTGGACGGGCAGGTCTACCAGACGCTCAAGGCGTTGCGCGCCCTTCTCCCTCGGGAGGAGCGGCTGCTTGCGGCCGCGCGGAGTTGAACCTTGGTCGCGGTCGTGCCCATCGGCGGCTATGCCGGTTGGCGGTTTCTGTCGGCCACGCTGGACACGCAAGTCCAGCGCATGTCCGAAAGTCCGATCCAGGCACGCGACCGCGACTATTTTCGCGAGAATATCGGAAATGTCGTCACCGCCTCACAACTTGTAGAAGATTTCCGTTTGCGTCGTGTCGCGCTCAGCGCGTTCGGTTTGCAGGATGATCTGCCGAACCGGGCCTTCATCGAACGCGTTCTGGGCGATGGCGCCATCGAACCCACGGCATTGTCGAACCGGCTGGCTGACAAGCGATACCGTGCGTTTTCCGAGGCGTTCGGCTTTGGTGGACCGCTTCCGCCGCGGACGCTTTCTCCGGGGTTCCCGGACAGGATTCTCGCCCGGTTCGACCGGCAGGAGTTCGAGCGCTCCGTCGGTGAGCAGGACGCGGACCTGCGCCTCGCCCTGACCGCGTCGCGCGAATTGCCGGAGCTTGCCGCGCGCGGGCTGGCGGACACGACTGCCTGGTTGAGCGTATTGGGCAACCCGCCGCTTCGCCGCGTGTTCGAAACCGCGCTGGGCCTTCCGGCGTCGGTCGGAACGCTTGACCTGGACCGGCAGATCGACAATTTCCGCGACGCCGCGACACGCCTCCTGGGGTTTTCGGACATCGCGCGCTTCGCGGAATCCGAGGCGACCGAGGAACTTGTCAAGAACTTCACCCTCCGGGCGCAACTTGCCTCGGGTCCCTCGTCGATCGTACCGGGGCTTGCGGCCCTGACGCTTTTGCAGGCTGGTCGCTGAGCGTCCGCACGGGGCGCCTGCAGCGGGCGCCCGCACGGGGCGGCGTCAATCGACCGCCGGGGCCGCCTTTACGCCGAGGACCTCTTCAAGCCGTTCAAAGCTTTCCTTTACCGAACCACCAGATTCCATACCGACGAAGGCGTCGAGGTCGTCCCGGACCGCGATCGCCGCGTCGGTCGTCGGGTCCGATCCTGCCACGTAAAGACCCGATTGCAGCATCAGTTCCGCCCGCGCGTAGGCGCCCAGCAGATGCCGTGCCCGGGTGATCAGGGACAGCTCCCGCGCCGTGGCCGCACCGGGCAATGCGCGTGAGACCGAGGCCAGGACGTCGATTGCCGGAAACCGGCCGCGTTCGGCGATCTCGCGCGACAGCACGATATGCCCGTCGAGCACGCCGCGCATGATGTCGGCCACAGGGCCCTCCATGTCCGAGCCTGCGACCAACACGGAAAACACGGCCGTGATGTCGCCCTGCCCCTCGCCGCCGGGGCCCGCGCGTTCGGCAAGCGACATGACCATCTGCGCCATCGAGGCCGGGAAGCCAGAGGGGCCGAAGGGTTCCCCCGCCACCGCCGCCAGTTCGCTCTGTGCCTCGGCGAAGCGGGTGATGGAGTCCGCCAGCACGAGGACATGGCGGCCCGTATCGCGAAAATGCTCCGCCACACTCATCATCGTGCCCGCCGCCCGCGCCCGCGACAGCGCCGCCCGGTCCGAGGTCGCAGCGACAATGACGCATTTCGGCAGCGCCGCCTCGCCCAGCGTGTCGGCGATGAAATCCCGCACCTCGCGCCCGCGCTCCCCGATCAGGCCGATGACGATAACATCGGCCTCCACCGCCGTGGCGAGCGCGGCAAGCAGCCGCGACTTGCCAACACCCGAACCGGCGAAGAGTCCGATGCGCTGCCCGCGCACCAGCGGCAGAAGCGTATCGCAGACCGCAAGCCCCGTGCCGAGCCGGCCCCCGAGCCCGCGGCGCGCCGTGGGCTGTGGCGGCGCGGACCAAATGGCGCGTGGAATGTCGCCCAGCGGCAGGGGCCGCCCGTCCATCGCCGCACCATAGGCGTCGATGACGCGCCCGAGCCATCCCTCGCAGGGCGCGATCATGGGCGCGCCGAGATTGACCACGCTCATCCCGAGGCGAAGGCCGGCGGTCGCGCCCTCGGTCAGGACGCGGCAGTGCGCCGCGTCGATGCTCAGGATCTCGCCATGGACCGCTTCGCCGATGCGTACGCGGTC
Source organism: uncultured Thioalkalivibrio sp. (assembly GCA_964441585.1). Taxonomy (GTDB): domain Bacteria; phylum Pseudomonadota; class Gammaproteobacteria; order Steroidobacterales; family XN24; genus XN24. Next base: position 24,938 of record CAYTXS010000010.1, on the reverse strand, counting down.
ACCGATCGCGGCCACCTCTTGCAGACCGGTAACGTCGACATGATCCCGTGCAAGCGCCGAGACCGTGCCCACGTCCCGGGTCGTGAGGATCGCCCGCAATTGCGTCCTGAGCGGGTTGAACGGGTCGTGTTCCGGGCCTGCCGTCATCCTTGCACCTCGGTCGCCGCGCGCTTTCTGCGCCTGCAACCGTTTCTAAAGGAATCACCCTTAAGCATCCGTGTAGCCGAAGTGGGAGAAGCCCCGATGTTCGACAGGCTCGAGATATTCACGCTTGCCAGCGCGCAGGCACGTCATGCCGCGGCCCGGCAGGCCGTGGTCGCGCGGAACATCGCCAATTCCGACATCCCCGGGTATCGCGCCCGCGACATCGCCGATTTCGCCGAGACCCTTCGGCAGGTCCGCACCCGGGCCGAGGGGGCGACAGGCGATCTGTCGTTTCGCACGCGGGATGCGGGCACGCCGGCATCGCCCAACGGAAACTCCGTTTCGCTCGAGCTGGAAATGCTGCGCGGGATAGAGGCGCAGCGCGCCCATAGCCGCGCGATCCGCGTCTATGGCGCGGCGCTGGGCATCCTGCGCGCCAGCATCGGGCGCAACTGATGCTGCGGGGTGGATCGGCTTGACGGATTTCAGCTCGGCACTCGGCGTCGCGGCCAGCGGCATGCGCTCTCAGGCGCAGCGGCTTCAGCATGTGTCGGAGAACATCGCCAATGCCGACACGCCCGGCTACCGCCGCAAGGTCGCCGCGTTCGAGGCCGAGCGGGGTCCCGATGCCGCGCCGGGCGCGGTGCGGCCCGGGCCCGTCTCACTCGACCAGCGCGATCTGCCGCGCGTCTTCGACCCCGGTCACCCTATGGCCGACGATAGCGGGCACTACCTCGGCTCCAATGTTGATCTTGTAGTAGAACTTGCCGACGCGAGGGAAGCGCAGCGCAGTTACGAGGCCAACCTTCGCGTCTTCGACCAGCTTCGGCAGATGTCGACGTCGCTCAACGAACTCCTTCGCCGCTAGAGACCGGAGACTCCAGAATGGATGTCAGAAACAGCCTTGCCGCCGGCGCCTATGCCCAGGCCCGGTCCCAGATCAGCACCACGCCGACCGGTCAGCCCGCGGGTGAGGTGTTCGCCGCTGCGGTGCAGAGCGTCGCCGGCACACTGCAGGAAGGGGAGGCGCAGGCGCGCGCGGCGATGACGGGCGGCGCTGATCCTCACAGCCTCGTCCTGGCGCTGGCACAGACCGAACTTGCAGTGGAGACCGCCGTGACCATCCGCGACCGCGTGGTCGAGGCCTACCAGGAAATCCTGCGGATGCCGGTCTGAGGGGGCGACATGGATGAGATGATCTTCTTCGACACGCTGCAGCAGGGTCTCTGGGTCGCTGTCATCACGTCGACGCCGATCCTCGGCGCGGCGCTGGTATCGGGCCTTGCGGTGGGTCTCTTCCAGGCGCTGACCTCGATCCAGGAACTGACGCTGACCTTCGTGCCGAAGCTCGCGGCGATCGTGGCGGTGTTCTGGGTCTCGATGGGCTTCATGACCGAAACGCTGCGCGCCTATTTCACCGACATGCTGCTGCCGATCATCGTCGGCATGTGAGGGCAGGAGATGGACAATCCCACATATGTCGGCCTCACCCGCCAATCGGGCCTCATGCGCGAGATGCAGGTGGTGGCCAACAACATCGCCAACATGGCGACCACCGGCTACCGCCGCGAGGGCGTGATCTTCGCCGAGCATGTGGCCGCCACCGGTCCCGATGCGGCCAGCCTGTCCATGGGCAATGCCGTCGGGCGCAGCATTTCGCCGGTGCAGGGCGCGATCTCGGCCACCGGAGGGCAGTTCGACATTGCCATCGAGGGGGAGGGCTTCTTCCTCGTCGAAACGCCCGAGGGCGAGGCGCTGACCCGCGCGGGCAACTTCATCCGCAACGAAGTGGGAGAGCTCGTCACGGTCAATGGACACCGTCTGCTCGATGCCGGCGGGGCGCCCGTCTTCGTCCCGGCCACGGCGCAGTCCGTCGCGCTTTCGGGCGACGGCACGCTCTCGGCCGATGGACAGCCGCTGACCCGGATCGGCACATGGGGCGCCGTCGATCCGACCGAACTGTCGCGCCGGTCCGGCACCCTGTTCCTGGCGCCCTCGGGCGTCGAACCTATCGACGGGGCGCGCTTCGTGCACGGCGCGCTCGAGGCGTCCAACGTCAATCCCGTGGCCGAGATCGCCCGCATGATCGAGGTGCAGCGCGCCTATGAACTGGGCCAGAGCTTCCTCGATGCCGAGGACGGCCGCGTCCGCGATTTCCTGCGCACCGTCGGCGCGCGGGCATGACCTTGAAAGGAGACCATGAATGAGGGCTCTCGATATCGCTGCCACAGGCATGAGCGCGCAGCAGATGCGCGTCGAGGTCATCTCGAACAACCTCGCCAACATGTCGACCACGGGCTATTCGCCCCGGCGCGCTGATTTCTCGGACCTGCACTATCAGCAGGTGACGCGCGCGGGCACGATCGGCGCCGCCGACGGGACGGTTGTCCCCGCCGGGGTGCAGATCGGTCTTGGTGTGCGCCCCGCCGCGGTCACGGTCAATTTCGCGCAAGGCGCGCTGACGGCGACCGGTGGCGACCTCGACATCGCCATCGAGGGGCGCGGCTACCTGGAGGTCACGATGCCCGCCGGCAATCCTGCCTATACGCGCGACGGGTCGCTCTATCGTACGGGCGACGGTCTGATCGTGACCTCGGACGGGCATGAGGTCGCGCCCGGCATCACCATCCCCGACGACGCGCGGCAGATCACCATCAACGGCGACGGGGAGGTCTATGCCGGTTTCCTCGACCGGGTGGAGCCGGAGCTTCTGGGCCGCATCACGCTGGTGGGCTTCGCCAATGACCAGGGGCTTGAGGCGGTCGGATCGAACCTTTTCGTCGAGACCGCCGCCTCTGGCGCGCCCTTCACCGCCGATCCGGGAACCGACGGGCTCGGCACTCTGCGTCAGGGGCATGTGGAGGCCTCCTCCGTGGATGCGGTGCGCGAGATCACCGAACTGATCGAGGCGCAGCGCGGCTATGAGCTGAACGCGAAGGTCATCACCGCCGCCGACCAGATGCTCGGTGCCGCGACGCAGGTCCGCTGATGGGGCGCGTTTTCGTCATCGCACTCGCCATGCTGGCCATCTCGCCGGGTCCGCTCCGGTCGGAAACCCTTGTGGCCGCAACGACGATACGGGGCGCCACGCCGATCGGTCCCCGCGATGTCGCGGTGATCTCCGAGGTCGTGCCCGGCGCGCTGAGCGATCCCCGCGAGGCGATTGGCATGGAGGCGCGGATCAACCTTTATCCCGGGCGGCCAATCCACCCGACCGATCTGCAGCCGCCGGCCGTGATTGATCGCAACGACATCGTGACGCTGCGCTTCGTTGCCAGCGGGCTGATGATCGTCACCGATGGGCGCGCGTTGGATCGCGCGGCCGAGGGGGACCGCTTGCGGGTGATCAACCTCTCGTCGCGGATGACGGTGACCGCCAGGGCCACGGGACCGGGCGCTGCAATCGTGGGGCATACGCCATGAACCGCATCAGTATCGTTCTCTACGCCCTGGTTCTTTTCTCTGCTGCCGGATGCGGGCGTCTGCAGACTGTCGGTCAGGTGCCGCAATTCACCTCGCCCGTGCGCGGGAACGAGGTCTTCGCGATGACCTCGCAGCCCATGGCGACCGCACGCGCGCCGGCCGCCCACCACGTGGCCTCGTCACTCTGGACGTCCGGTCGCCAGTCCCTGCTGGGGGATCGCCGCGCGAGCCAGAGGGGCGATATCATGACCGTGGTGATCGAGATCGACGATAGCGCCGAGTTTTCGAATTCCTCCGAACGCGGACGTTCGGGGTCCGAGCAGATGGGCGTGACTGGGCTCTTCGGTTTACCGCAGCGCATCGACGAACGACTGCCGGATGGCGCATCCATGGCCGATGCCGTCGGCGCGACCGGATCCAGCCGTTCCTCGGGTTCCGGCGCCGTGCGACGCAATGAGCAGCTTACCCTGCGCGTGGCCGCGACGGTGACAGACCTGCTCGATAACGGGATCCTGAGGATCGAGGGCAGCCAGGAGGTTCGCGTGAACTACGAGATCCGCGAGCTTCTCGTGTCCGGCTATGTCCGCCCCGAGGATATCTCGCGACAGAACGAGATCGCCTATGACCGCATCGCGTCGGCCCGGATCTCCTATGGTGGACGCGGCCAGATCAGTGACGTGCAGCAGCCGCGGCTGGGCCAGCAGGTCGCCGACATCGTGCTTCCCTTCTGACGACACCCGATCGTATGCGCTTCGTCCTCCCCATTCTGCTCCTGCTGCTCGGCCTCGGTGCTGGTGTCGGCGTCGGCCTGTTTCTGGGGGCCGCCGGCCCGGAAACGGCTGACGGCGGCCCGGAGGAAGCACCTGCGGATGACAACGGCAATGGTGAAGATACGGCGGAGGCCTCCGCCCCGGCGGGCGACAGCCTCGTCTCGCCGGCCAATGCGGGCACGGAGTATGTCAGGCTCCGAAACCAGTTCATCGTGCCCGTCGTGCGGCATGGATCGGTGCGGTCGCTCGTGATCCTGGTTCTGACGGTGGAAGCTACGACGGGCGGAAGCGATGCGGTTTTCCAGCATGAGCCGCGGCTGCGGGATTCGTTCCTGCGGGTTCTCTTCGCCCATGCCAATGCCGGCGGGTTCGACGGGCATTTCACCGAATCCTCGGCCATGGCACCCTTGCGTTCCGGACTGCGCGATGCCGCCATCGGTGTTCTCGGCGACGTGGCGCGCGACGTGTTGATCGTGGATATCACGCGACAGGACGCCTGACGTGTCGCGCTGCCGGCCGCGGCCGGTCCTCGGCGTCTTTCAGGGATGCCGACGGTCGCGGGAGCGCGCCAGTTTCTCCAGCGCCGCCACCCGTCCCCGGGTTCGCGCAGCCTCGATCCGAATGGGCGCGACCTCGGCCTCAGCCCGTGCGAGTTCGCGGTAGAGCGCGGCCTGCCTGCGCCGGAGCGCATCGGCCTGAATGTGCAGATAGCCGGCTAGTGTCGCATCCCCTGTCCCGAACTCGTCAGGTGCGCGAACTGCTTGTGACTGGTTCGCAATCAGCGCGCCGCGCCGGTCTCCCAGAGTTTCGATCTCCGCCTTGAGCGCATGGACGCGCTGCAGGTCCGTGACGAGCCGGTGCTCCATGCAATGCGCTTTCATACGCGCCAGTACCGTGAGTTTCGCAAGCTCGGCCATGGATCTTCGAGAGGTCATGCGGCGCGTCATGGCCGTCCGCCGTCTTGGTTCGTGTCAGCGCGTCTTTTGGCGCGTTTGCGGATCGCATCGGCAAAGCGGATCGCGGCCGCGACAGCGCGGAACTGGTCGGGCGCGATCGGGTCGCCGATCTCGAGCGTGGCATGAAGGGCCCGGGCCGTGGGCGGGTCGGAAAATACCGGCACGCCGTGTTCCGCCGCGATCCCCCTGATCCGGGCGGCCACCTCGTCGACGCCCTTGGCCACGCAGATCGGGACCTGCCCGTTCGCTCGGGTCCATTTCAGCGCCACCGCGTAATGCGTCGGGTTCACGAGGACCACGTCGGCCCCGGGCACGTCGGTCATCATCCGGTTGGTCGCAATAAGCTGCCCACGCTGGCGGCGTGCCTGCTTGAGCGCGGGATCGCCCTCCGAACTCTTGGTCTCGTCCTTGAGGTCCTGGTGACTCATCCGGTTGCGATGCAGCAGCTGCCGCCATTCCCACGCCCAGTCGACGGCCCCGATAAGCAGGCTGAGACCAAAGAAGACAGCCACGAACTCCAGTATCAGCCGTCCGGTAAGGGCGAGAACCTGGCCCGGCGTGGCGTGAATGGCGTTCAGCATGTTCTCGGCGCGCCCCCAGAGGTAGATCGCGAGAAGTCCCGATACGATGATCAGCTTCGCGGCCGATTTCGCAAACTGGAACAAGCCCTCTGGTCCGTACTTGTTCTTCGCGTTCGTGATCGGAGAGATGCGCGACAGCTTCGGCGCGAGCTTGTCGGGCGAGAACACGAACCCCCGTTGCGCGATCAGCGCAAGACACAGGAGCAGGGCTGGTGCGATCAGGATGGCGGCCGTGGCCTGCATCGCGGGCCACATCACCGCGAAGGCGACCTTGGATCCGTCCGGCGCCAGCATCAGGCGACCGAGACGGTCGGCGTCATCGAGGGAAACCTGCGTCAATCGCCCCGTCGTCTCGAAGATCCAAGGCGCGAGAAGCGCGCCAAAAAGGAGGAAACCGCCATAAACCACGGCGGTGTTGAGATCGGCGGACCTGACGATCTCACCCTTTTCGCGGGCTTGTTCCATCTTGCGCGGAGTGGCGTCATACGGTTTGTCGCCGGGGCTTTCGCCCTCCTGACTCATGGCGGCGCCCATGGATTGGCGAGCGTGGCGTCGAACGCCGCCGACCATGACATCAGGATGGCCGGGGTGGCGAGCATCAGCAGGCCGAGCCCACCCCATGTGATGGCCGGCGCGCCCACGAAGGCGACCATCAGCTGCGGCATGGCCTTGTTGATGACACCGAGCGCAACGTTGTAGAGCAGCGACGCGATCAGGAACGGGGCCGAGAGCGAGAACGCCAGCGCGAAACTGGCCGACACCCGCGCGATTCCCCATTCCGCGAGATCCGATGGCATGGGCAGACCCCCGAACGGGAACAACGCGTAGGACTGGAGGAAGGTCGAGGCCATGTGCACGTGGAGGCCCGTCAGAACCACGAGCGCGATGCCCGCCAGTGACAGGATCGCGCCCATCGCCGGGAGCGGATCGGGCGACGCGCCGCCCATGATCTGGCTGAGCGACGTGGCCTGTGCGGCGATCGTGCCCGCCGTTTGCAGCGCGTAGACGACGAAGCGCAGCGCGAGGCCGAGGCAGAGGCCGATCACCGCCTCGCTGAAAAACGCCTCGCGCGGCGGCATCAGGCCGGTAATCGCAATCTCGGAATGCAACATCGGCGTCAGAAGCACCGACATGGCGAGCGCCGCGCCAAGACGAACGCGCAGCGGAATCATCTGCTCACCCAGTCCAGGAAGGACGAAAAAGCACGCGCCGACGCGCAGGAACACCCCGACAAACGTGGCAAGCCAGATCTGAGCCGCTGACAGAAGATGTTCGAACAGTTCCATCATGGGGCGGCAAGGCCCAGCAGCGCGGGCTTCGCATCCAGTCCGATTTCCTCGAACGAAAGCACCGGGTTCTGGATGCCGCGCGCGGACAGGACCATCCGCAGGAAACGCCGGCGGAGCGCAGTCGTCACCACGGCTGGATAGCTGCCCCTCTGGCTGGCCTCGGCGATCTGTTCGGACACGCTGCGCGCAAGCGTGTGGAAGATATCCGGGGGCAGGGCAATCTCGGGCAGACCTCCGTCGCCGCCGATCTGGTTCTTGAGGAAGATATCTTCCCACTCTCCCGAAAGCTGCACCAGCGGCAGGGTGCCGTCGCTGCGGCGCAGCTCCGCGATGAGCTGAAAGCCGAGGCGCTGTCGCACGTGTTCGCAAATCAACTCGGGCCGGTTGCCCGTGCCGCGCAGCTCCGCGATCGCCTCCAGGATAAGGGGCAGGTTCCGGATCGAGACCTGCTCGGACAGGAGAAGACGCAGAACCGCGTGCAGCAGGTCGAGCGGCACCTTGTCAGGCACCAGTTCATCGAGCAGGCGGCGGTTTTCCTCCGCCCGGGCACTGTCGGAAAGCGTGACGAAGGCGTCGAGTTGCCGCTGCAGCGTCTTGAAGGTCAGGAGGCGGTCGAGGTTGCGCTTCAGCACCTCGAGAAGATGTGTCGCGAGAACCTCGGACGGGGTGACGATGGTGAGCCCTCTCAGGGCCGCATCCTCGCGCGCGAGAGAGTCGATCCAGCGGGCCGGCGCGCCGTAGACCGGTTCCTCGACATCGTCTCCCTGTGGAAGTTCGGCCGCGTCGCCCTTCAGCACCAGAAGCTGCCCCGGTCTGAGCACCGCGCGCCCGTGTTCCACGCCGAGAAGCCGGATCGCGTATGTGCCGGGCTCGAGGTCGGTGCGGTCGGTCAGGCGCATTTCCGGCAGAAGAACGCCGAAGGCGCGGGCGACGTGTTCACGCATGTTCCGGATACGCGCGTCCAGCCCCGTGCCGGGGTCCAGCGCGAGGCCCACGAGGTCGGGGGCGAATTCCACGTGGATGTCGTCGATGTCCAGAAGATCGCCCACCCTTTCCCGCGTCGGTTCGGGCGGTTCCGCCGGCATCGCGGCGCTGTCCGCGTCGGCCTGTTGCTGGCGTGTTCGCAGGTAGGCGGCCAGACCGAGCGCCGTCGCCCCGAGAACGAAAGGCAGGAACGGCAGACCCGGAACCACCGCGAAGATCGCCAGCAGGACGGCCACCGTGGCGAGCGCCGAAGGGTGTCGGCCCAGTTGCGACAGGAGCGCCGTATCGGTGGCCCCCGTCGCCCCGCCGCGCGCCAGCAGCAGTGCGGAGGCGATGGCGATTATGACCGCTGGGATCTGACTGACCAGGCCATCGCCGACGGTCAGGATCGAATAGGTCTCGAATGCTTGGCCCAGCGGCATGTCGTGGATCGTCGTGCCGATGATCAGTCCGACGATGAGATTCAACAGCGTGATCAAAAGCCCCGCTATGGCATCGCCCTTGACGAATTTGGAGGCCCCGTCGAGCGACCCGAAAAAGGTGGTTTCGGCCTGTTCCCGTTCCCGCCGCGCCTTGGCTTCGGCGTGGTCGATGGCGCCGGCGGCCATGTCGCTGTCGATGGCCAGCTGCTTGCCCGGCATCCCGTCGAGCGCGAAACGCGCGCCCACCTCGGCCATGCGCGCGGCACCCTTGTTGATGACGATGAAATTGACGATCAGCAGGACACAGAAGATGACAAGGCCCATCACGACCGAGCCGCCCATCACGAACATCGCGAAGCCCTCGATCACGCCACCGGCGGCGGCCGTGCCGGTGTGACCCTCCCCGATGATCAGCTTGGTCGATGAGACGTTCAGCGAAAGCCGCAGCATCAGGGAGGCCAGCAGAACCGTCGGAAAGGACGAGAAATCGAGCGGCCTTTCGATGAAAAGCGTGACCGTGAAGATCAGGATCGCGAGGCCGAAGGATGCCGCGAGCCCGACATCGACGACGAAGCTCGGCACCGGAAGGATCATCATCACGATGATCGCCATCAGCGCCAGCGCGAAGAGGATCGTCGGTTGAAATAGTGTCGAGGCGCGCATCAGGGGCGTCCTTCCCACAAGGGTTGCACCGCTGTGCCCGAGAACAGGCTGGCAAGGCCCGCGCGTGCGGGCATCAGCGCCGGACGGCGCTCGGTATCGAGCGCGCGCCGCATCGGTGTGGATCCTGGTCCGGATGCCGCCTCGGGGGGCAGGGCGGGGTCTTGGGTGTACGTCGCCAGTGCCTCGTGGATGCGGCGGTAGCGTTCCATGTATCGGGCGGCGAGGCGGGGGGTGCGTGAATGGAAGGCCGCCACAGCTTCATCCCAGTCACCGAATTCGCGGCGAAGCTCGGTCAGGAACTGCGCCGCGTAACGGGTGTTCTGCAGCGGGTCGAACATCTGGTCGACGGAGGCGAAGGCGTGCCCGTGCCAGCGCAGGTTGATCTGGAAACAGCCGATGTCGAGATTTCGGGCGCCTTGCGCGCGCAGCCCTTCCACATGGGCGAGCGCGCTGCGGCGATCGGAAAACCAGCGGCCGTCGCCGGAATGGTTCACTGTCCATGGCCACGGTCCGAACGCGTTTTCGTGCGTGCGCCCGGTTTCGGTGCGGGAGAGCGCGCGCAGGATCCCGACGGGCACGCCGGTGTCCGTGGCGGCAATGGCGGCGGCGTCGTCGCACAGGGCGGCGGCGCTACTGCCGATGGCTTCCCCGGGTTGCGCGCCGGCAACAACGACGCCCAGAGCGACGGCGGCTGCGAGGCGACGCAAGGTGCGCGCTTGCGGGGGGGGAAGGCCGCTCCGCATCACGGCGCCTGCGCGGCAAGGGGGGTGGCCAGAACGGCGCTGACCGTGCTTCTGAGCGCCGCGCTGTCCGCGACCTGCGCCGCAAGCGTGTCGAGGTCGATGCCCTCGTCGCGCGAAGGGGTCTGGTCGGGAGTTGCCTCGCGCCGGGCCATGCGGCTGGCCAGATCACCGTGGGGGCCGGAGAGGCCGCGCGCAACATCGGTCCAGTCGGCCCGGGCCCACAGGGTGTCCTGCCTTCCCGACGGGGTGGCGGCCGCGGCGGTTTGCGGCAGGATCAGGCCCGGCCCGTTGTCCAGGATCCTCTGTGCCGCGGCCTCAAGGCCGGAGGCCTGCAAGCGCCGCGCCGTTGCCATACGGATGCGCCCGGCCTGCGATCCGGCGGCTGTCCAGTCGGGGCCGAAGAGATGCGCCATGAGAAGCAGGGCTGCGCCGTCATCGTGTTGCAACCGGTCGGCAAGAGTGTCTGTCACGGCAGCTTGCCAGACCCCGGGGCGTGTATCGCGACCGGCCTCAAGCATGGAAATCGTCCCGTCGATTCGTCCAAGGCGCGCCTGCGCTGCGACAATCTCGCGCCAGAGACTGTCTGCATCGGCGCCCGGCGGTGTCTCGCGCAGGAGCGCTTCGGCAGCGGTCACGCGTGCCGCTTCCGTCCGGCGCCCTTCGGCACGGTCGAGCGCCAGGGCATGGATCATTGTCGCCGCCGGTGCGGCACCATCGTCGCGCAGGGCGACATCCAGCGCCTGCCGCGCAATGTCGGTCTCCATCTCGATCCCGATGTCGAGATCGAGCGCGAGCAGCGACGCCTGCGGCACCCGGCCCGAGCGGTGCAGCGCGTCCCGGATATTGCGGGCAGGCGCGGCGTGCCCGTCGGCTGCGAGCAGCCGGGCGAGATTCGGTCCGAAAAGGTCCTGCAAGGGCCGTGGAAGGATCGAGAATCCGCGCTGCGCCCGGTTGGTCTGGCCTTCCGTCAAGGGCGTGCGGGTCGCGCCGCCGAGATAGCGCAGGAGGAATTCCTCGTCGCTGCAGGCGGCCGCGTCGAGGACATTTCGGTAGGTCGCCTCCGGCCGCCCCTCGACCAGCGCGGCGAGGGACAGGAGTTCCGGCGGTGGTGCGCCGATCCGGTCCAGCCAGAACCGCGCTTCGGCGCCGAACCCATGCGACAGGTAGTGGCGGATGAGGTCCAGCGTCGCGGCCTCGACGACGTGATCGCGGTCATCGAAAAGGTCGAGGCGGAGCGCGCCGAGCCCGGAAGCGAAATCATCGGAGGCCGACCATTCGTCCATCCCGAGCGCTTCGCCGGTGCAGGACAGGGGGGGTGTCGGCGTCGCCGGGTCAGGCCTTGTTCCGACCGCCAGGTCGAGCGCCGTCTGCGCGCGCAAGGGAAGCTCCGGCGCGGTCCGGAACGCGGTTCCCGTTGCCGCGCTCGTGGCAAGTCCTGGCCCCTGCTGGACGGGTGCGGGGGGGACCTCCGGCGCGCGCAGGGTGGGCGCGAGCGAGGACACGGCGGGCGGGTCGACGGGCAGTCCATCGGATTCGGGAACGCCGGTTGGTCCTGGATCGGGTTGGCCGTCGCCCCTTGGCGCCGAGGCTGCCGCGAGCGGGTCGGCGAAGGCGACGGGCGCGTCGGCGGCTGCACTGAGCAACCCGGCTGCCGCAGCGCGCGCCAGTTGTTCGGCCATGATGCGCGCGGCCTCTTCGAGATCCGTTCCGCCCGCCGCGACCGGGGGTGGGGGATCTTGCGGTGGCTGCGGGTCGGTTCGGGCGGGATCCTCGCTGTCCCGCCGGGACAGGACGGTCGCCCCTCCTGTCAGCAGGCTGGCAAGGTCCGGCAGCGCGGCGGCCGCGGCGGCGCGCTCCCGCGCGCGCCTGGCATCGATACCGTCCCCGTTTGTGCTCCCTGCCGCCAGCGGATCTGCGGATGGCGGAGGCGCCGCGCCGTCCGGGGCATCGGAAACGTCGATTACCAGGAAGCGTTCGAGGTAGCGAAAGGACGAGACCGGACAGGGGCAGGCAAGCCGGATCGACAGGGCGCCATCCTCCGACCTCAGGTCGGAGATTCGCGTCCGTTGGATCAGGTCGAAACTGCCGGAAAGGTCGAACCCGTCGATGGCGGGTGTCACCGATAGGCGGGCGGCTCCGTCCGACCGGTCCAGTTGCCACTGCCGATCCTCCCCGATCCGGATCACGATGCGGGTGAACCCGTCATGTTCCCCGGTCTGGACCGCCAATGTCTGTGCGACTGCGGCCTCCGCGCCGACCAGAATCGCGAGCGCCATGGCGCCAAGCGTGAGGCGAAGCCGCATCAGGCGGCGGCCTGCTTTAGGCCGTGCAGCGCCTCCTCGAGGTCGTTGAAGGCGGGGCGGACATGGCCCGGCGCGTTCTGGCGACCGACCTCGATGCAGATATTGGTCGAATGGTTGTGCAGATTCGCGACTAGAACCTCCCGCACCAGCAGATAAAACTGGTGATCCTCCTCGATCACGGTTTTCACGCGGCCTGCGAACGGCCCCACGAAGCCATAGGCGAGGAAGACGCCGAGAAACGTGCCGACAAGAGCCCCCGCGATCAGCCCGCCCAGCACCTCGGGGGGTTGGTCGATCGAGCCCATCGTCTTGATGATGCCGAGTACGGCGGCGACGATACCGAGCGCGGGCAGCGCGTCGGCCACGGCCTGCAGCGCGTGGGCCGTGTGCCCGGCATGCTGGATGCGATTGTCGAGCCGTTTGTCGAGAACTTCTTCCACCTGATGGGGGTCGTTGTAGTTCATCGAGGCAGAGCGGAGCGTGTCGCAGATCAGTTCCACCGCGTCCCTGTCGGCCAAGATCCGCGGATAGCGTCCGAAGATCTCGGACGCGGCGGGATCCTCGGTATGTTCCTCGAGCGCGACGGCATTCTGCCGACCCAGGCGGATCAGCTCGAACAACAGGCACAGAAGGTCCCGGTAATCGTCGCGTTTCCAACGTGGGCCTTTGAACACCTTTCCAAGGTCGCTGATCGTGTGCTTTATGGCCGCCTTGTCATTGGAGATCAGGAAGGCGCCGACGGCCGCGCCCATGATCATGGTCATCTCGTAGGGCAGGGCCTTCAGGATGATGCCGAACTTACCGCCCGACCAGAGGTAGCCGCCGAACACCATCCCGAAGACGCAAACGATACCGATCAAGCCGAACATGGCGACAACTCCTGCTGTTGCAGAAGGTGTCACCGATTCAGGTTAATCGCCGGTTTCCGCCGCGCGGTCGGTTTCGGTGTCCCGTGTCGGCGCCCCGGCATTGCGTGTCGCCAGCACCACCGAGATCGCGTAAGCCGTCTGGGGTTCGAGTTCCGACATCAGGGCCGCGCTTGCCGCGGGTGACATGCGCGATAGGAAGCCTGCGGCAAAGCTGGCCTCCATCTGGGCGAAGAGCGGGGCCGCGGCCTCGGGTTCCATGGTTTCGTAGACCCGCGTCAGACGGTCGATATCGGTTTCCGCCGCCGTGTCGGACAGCGCCATGAGCGCAGTCAATCTGTCCTCGGTGGCGCTTAGGATGCCGAGGCGTTCTGCTATCAGAATTTGCGCTGCATCGACGGCCCGTTCCCGTCCCGCGATCTCCGCCTCACGTGTTTCGAGTTCCGCGCGAAGGCGCTCGACCTCGTCCAGCGCCGCGCGGATCGGAGCGGTGGGGCCCGCGGCCCCGGCCGTGCCGGAATCGAGGGCGATCGCGGGTTGCGTGTCGAAAGGCGTGCCGAGCTGTCCCACGCGCATCAGCGCGGAGAGCAGGAAGATCACACCGAGCGTCAGCAGGATGCTGACGCGCCGCCGTCTACCGGTCGCGCGGGTGCGCCGTGGAGCATCCTTGGGCGTGTCCTGCCCGGGCTTTCGCCTGCCGGGGGCCATGATGCCTACGCCCCGGTGCCCGAGCGATGGCGGAACATCGGGATCGCTTCGCCTTGGGCATCCTGCGCCGATGCGTTGCGGCGCGATCCGAACATGGGCACCGGTTCATCAAGGGGTACATGCCCGGTGTCACCCTCTGCCGCCGGCATGGCCGATTCGCCGGCATGCTGCGGCTCGCCAACCTCGGCCAGCGCGGTGTCGGCGCATGTTTCGCTGATTTTGGTATCGTACCTGTCGAGGCTGTCGTTCTGTACCAGGATCGCAGTTTCGGCGAAGTCGTGGCAGGCGGCGATCATCATCTCCAGCTCCGCCGAAATGTCCTGCGCCTGGCGCACCAAGTCATCGAGATGCTGCCCGGCGCTGTCGGAACCTTTCTTGGCCTCGCCTAGGGCCCCCTTCATTTCCTCGACCTGAGCCGACAGGACTGCAATCGCACTGCCAATGCCCTTGTCAAAACTGCCAAGGCGCGTGAGCCGCCGCGACAGGACCATGCAATAGGCCGCCGCGCCGAGGCTGGCGGTCACGAGGAGAAGATCGGCGGCGTAACTCATGAGCATCGACATTCAGTTCACCACGAATTGCGTGACGAGGAGATCCCGGACCCGCCCGGGACCGGTGACGGTCTGGATGCGACGCAACATCTGGGCGCGCAGCACCGCCAGGCTGGTCGGATCGCTCAACTCTGACAGGTCGATGACGCGCAGATAGCCGTTGAGCACATCGAGCACACGCGGCAGGAGGCGGGTGACTTCGGCCTCATGGGCCGGCGATACCTCAAGATAGGCGGTGAACATCAGGTGACGGCCGGCGATCTCGGGTCCCAGCGTGATGATGACCGGGTCGAGCGACACGAATACGGCGTCCGAGGGCGGCATCAACTCAGCCGCCTCGACGCTGTCGTCCTCTTCGATCGCAGGGGCCGTGGGGGACAGCGGACCGGCGGTGACGGCCCAGTAACCGCCGCCGCCCGCCAGAAGCGCCAGAACGAGGCCCACGAGAAGCGGCAGCAACAGGCCGCCCTTCTTTTTCCTGCCATCCTTTTCCGTGTCCACGACCGCCATGGTCTGCCCCGAACCGTTTACCTTCGCCTCGTTTTAGCGCTCGAGGCCTAACCGTTTGTTAAGCGCACCTCGCCTATGACGGGCCGTGCCAGAATGGCGGGCCAGAACGGCAAGAGCGTGAGGATCGCGGTGGAAACGCTGACGACGTATTGGAACAACCTCGACACACGGGGCCGCGGTCTGCTGGTGGGCGGCGTTGCGGCGCTTGCGGTGGTGCTGGTGATCCTGAGCCGTGTCGCCACCGCGCCCAGTTTCGCGCTGCTCTATTCCGGCCTCGAACCCTCGGCTGCAGGAGATGTGGTCTCGGCGCTGGAGGCGCGGGGTGTGCCCTATCGCGTGACCGGAACGGCGATCGAGGTCGATGCCGCGCAACGTGACGCGCTGCGCATGTCGCTGGCAGGGGAGGGCCTGCCGGCCAATGGTCCGCAGGGTTACGAACTGCTGGATCAGTTGTCCGGCTTCGGAACGACGTCGCAGATGTTCGATGCCGCCTATTGGCGCGCAAGGGAAGGGGAACTGTCGCGGACGATCGTCGCCTCGCCGCGCATTCGTGCGGCGCGCGTGCACATCGCAAACCCGTCCGCCGACCCGTTTCAGCCCGTGCAGGAGGTGACGGCATCGGTCGCGATACGGCCTGCCGCCGCTGGTCTGGCGCCGGGACATGCGCAGGCGCTCAGGTATCTCGTCGCGTCATCCGTGCCCGGGCTGGCGTCGGAAAACGTCACCGTCATCGACGCGGATTCGGGGCGCGTGCTGGGCACCGCGCAAGACCGTGCGCCCGGCGCCGACGCTTCGGGCCGTGCCCGGGAACTTCAGGAAAACGTCGAGCGTCTTCTCGCGGCGCGGGTCGGGCCGGGCAATGCGGTGGTCGAGGTCAGCGTGGAGCTCGACACATCCCGGGAAACCATCGTCGAACGTCGCATCGACCCCGAAAGCCGCGTCGTGGTTGCCACCGAATCGGAGGCGCGGGACAACACCAGCCGCGACACGGCCAACGGTGGCGTTACGGTCGCATCCAACCTGCCGGATGGTGATGCGGCCGGCGGCGATGGGACGTCCTCCGCCCAATCCACCGAATCCCGCGAGACCGTCACATTCGACATGTCCGAGACCCAGCGCGAGATCGCCCGCGAACCCGGGGCCATTCGGCGCATTTCGGTGGCCGTTCTGCTCAACGGCGTTCCCGAGGCGGACGAGGACGGGCAACTGCGGCTGGTCCCGCGCCCCGCGCCCGAGATCGAGGCGCTCGATGCCCTGGTGCGTTCCGCCGTTGGCTTCGACGGGGCGCGCGGCGACACGGTGACGGTGCAATCCATGGTATTCGACCAAGCGGCCGTCGCCGAGTTGGCGGAGGCGGGACTGCTCGAACGGCTGGATCTCGACCTTGGTCAACTGGCGCGCACGCTGGTTCTGGGTATTGTCGCGCTGGCGATCGCCTTCGGGCTGGTGAGGCCCGCACTGCGATCCGCCGCGGTCGGAGGACAAAGAGACAGCGATTTCGACCCCGCCCTCAGCCTGATGTCCGAGCCGGTCGCTTCGCCCCGGGCGGACGAGACGGCCGACCCGGGCGCCGATCCGGGTGCGCCGGCCCCGGTCGATTTCGATGCTATGCCGAACTTCCCGCAGGTCGCCCTTCCCGATCTCGACTCTGCTTTCGGCCCCGCCGAGATGTTCGAGGTGGACCCGGTCACCCGTCTCAAACGCCTGATCGAGGAACGCGAAGAGGAAACGGTCGATATACTGCGAAGCTGGATGGAAGAAGACGAGGAGGACGCCCCGAGATGACGCGCGCACTGACGCTCGAGGATTTCGGACAGCCTGAAGGCCGCCCGGACCCAAGTTCCGATCTGCCTTTTCCGGTTCCCGATGCGCCATCCGCGACGCCAGCGGACGCCGTGCAGCAGGAGGCGGAGACAACCGGTCTTGATGCGTTCGAACAGGGGTATCGCAGCGGCTGGGACGATTGCATCGCCAACGAGACCGAAGAACGGCGCAGGATCGGCGCCGACCTGGGTGTTGCTCTGTCCGAGATATCGCTCTCGGCCGAAACGATCCGGCGGGAGCTTCTGGCGTCCATCGCGCCCGTTCTCGACGGGATTGCCGCGCAGCTATTGCCGCGCATGGCGTCAGAGGCTGTCGCGCCGGTCGTCATGGAGGAAATCCGGGCCATTGTGTCCGGCCAGGGCCCCATGACGCTGGAGGTTCTGGCGTCGCCGCAGAAATGCGCGACCATCGAGTCGCTCATTCAGACCGCCACGGAGCTTGCCGTCACAGTGGTGCCGGAACCTGCCTTTGCAGAGGGACAGGTCTCGATCCGCTTCGGCGACCAGCGTCGCGATATCGATTTGTCGGATGCGGCCGCGCGCATGGCAGACCTGATCCGGACCTTCGCGGCAGGCACGGATACGGCCGAGGTGCAGTTCGGTCCGGTCCCACATCAAGCCGCCAGAGGAGTTGCATGATGACCGATGGCCCCGACCCGATCGCCGCGTCCCGATCCGCCGCCCTGCAGGGGTTGCCGATCGAGATTCGCGTGTGTGTCGGCCATGCGCGCCCGAAACTCGGGGACATGCTCGCGATGCAGCCGGACGGAATCCTGCCGCTCGACAGCCGTATCGACGACAAGGTGCAGCTTTTCGTCGGTGAACGCATGATCGCCACGGGTGAACTCGTCGAACTCGACGGCGATCAGGCCGGTCGCCTCGCCGTGCGCATCGTCGAACTGGCAGGGCGTGCCGATGACACGCCCTAGGTCCCATGCCACGGGCGTGGCGCTCGTCCTCGGGCTTTGCGTCGTCTTTGTCGCCATTGGTGCCGTTCCCGCCGTGGCGCAGGAATTGACCCTCGATCTGGGTGACGACAGCCTGAGCGGTCGCGCCATTCAGCTGATCGCGCTGATCACCGTGCTGAGCCTCGCGCCCGGTCTGGCCGTGATGATCACCTGCTTTCCCTTCGTGGTGACCGTGCTGTCGATTCTTCGGCAGGCGCTGGGTCTGCAGCAGTCTCCGCCGAACATGCTGATCGTGAGCCTCGCGCTGTTCCTGACGTATTTCGTCATGGCCCCGGTGTTCGCGGCTGCTTATGAGGCCGGGATCGCGCCCCTGAGCAGCGGCGCGTTGACCCCGGAAGAGGCGATACCGGCAGCCTATGCGCCGTTCCGGGAGTTCATGACGAACAGGGTGGACCCCGACACGCTGCGCAGCCTCGCCGAACTTCGCGACGTGGCGCCGGGCGCGACTCCCGATGCGTCGATCCTTATTCCCGCCTTCATGCTCAGCGAGGTGGAGCGCGCCTTTCAGATCGGCTTCCTGATCTTTCTGCCTTTCCTCGTGATCGATCTCGTCGTTGCGGCGGTCCTCATGTCGATGGGGATGATGATGGTGCCGCCGGCGATCGTATCGCTGCCGTTCAAGCTTGCCTTCTTCGTGGTTGCGGATGGCTGGGTGCTCATCACGGGAGCACTTGTGCGGAGCTATTTTTGAGCGATCCCCACCCAAAACCGAAACCGGAGGTCTCATGAAGTCCACACCACAGAGCGCAAGACGTCAGACTTCCTATGCAACCCGGCGTGCCGAAAAGCTTTCGGCGCTTTCGGCGCTGCTTGGGCCAGAGGCCATGGAACGATTGCGGCGGCGCGACGAGGGATTTCGCGAGCCCGAGCCCGAGCCCGAGCCCGAGCCCGAGTCGGCGTCGTCCGCGACCAGCGAGGAGCGAGTGGCCTGGCAGCGCAATCGCCTGATAGAACGCCTCCGCGGCCAATGGCCGAAGAACGGGCGTCCGGGCAAGACGCGGAACGATGCCGCAACGATCGAGCGGGCAGATGTAGAAGGACGAGACATCCAGGTCAGCGTCGACACGCGCATCGCCGCCGCGGTCGACCTTGCAACCCTTGCCGATGAGCATCCGGCCGTGATCGTGCATGTGCTTGAAAAGATGGACAGGGACGAGCGGATCGCCGTTTTGCGAGGACTGCCCGGACCGACGGCGCGGGCGGCGATCCATCGGTTGCGAACCCGCTGAGACCTCCGGATCTGTCTTGCCCGGCCGGCACAGGCGCAGTCTCACCCTTTTGACGACCGCATTTCACGCCTTTGGAGAGCCGCTTGGTCTCCCTGCAAACGGGGGCGGGTGCTCCGCCCTTTGCGGCGCAGTCACTGATGGAGCCTCCGGGGTGACGTGCTTGCGCGGCCTGGGGGGTCAGCGGACGATGAATTCGGCGTGGAGCGCTCCCGCGGCGTCGATGCTGGAGAGGATATCGATCATGTCGCGCGGAGAAACGCCAAGCGCGTTGAGCCCTGCGACCACTTCAGACAGGGAGGTGCCGCTGGGGATTTCGGCCAGCCTTGGCCCGTCCTCCTCTTCGATCTCTGCGGCGGTGCGCGGAACGATCACCGTCTCGCCCTCGGCGAAGGGGTTCGGCTGCACGGCGACAGGCCGTTCCTCGATCCGGAGTGTCAGGTTGCCCTGGGACACGGCGACCCGGCTGATGCGCACATCGGCGCCCATCACGATCGTCCCCGACCGTTGGTCGACGACCACCCGCGCGCGGCGTTCCGGCTGAACCATGATGTTTTCGATGCGTGTCAGCGCATGGGCAGGTGAAGGGGCCCCTGTGGACGCGATGTCCAGCAGCACCGTTCCAGCGTCGAGCATCACCGCGACTCTTCGGTCGAAGGCGCCGTTGATGGCGGCTTCGATCCGCGCCGCTGTGGTGAAATCGGCGTGTTGCAGCGAAAGCCGCACTTCCCTGAGGCTACCGAAATCGAAGGCGACCTCGCGTTCGACACGGGCGCCGCCGGGGATCACGCCGGCTGTTGGCACGCCCTGTACGACGGCCGCGCCATCGCCCTCGGCCGACACGCCGCCGGCGATGATGGCGCCCTGCGCCACCGCGTAGATCTCACCGTCCGCGGCGGTCAGCGGGGTCATCACCAGCGTGCCGCCCAGCAGGCTGTCTGCGTCACCAATGGCCGATACGGTGATGTCGATCTGCCCCCCCTGTCGCGCGAAGGGCGGCAGGACGGACGTCACGATCACCGCCGCCACGTTTTGCGGCCGAAACTGCTCACCGGTGACGTTCACGCCGAGCCGTTCGAGGATATTGACCATGATTTCCTCGGTGAAGGGCGCATTGCGCAGCCCGTCCCCGGTGCCGTCGAGGCCGACGACGAGGCCGTAACCGACCAGGTCGTTGCCGCGCACCCCATCGAAATTCACGAGATCCTTGATCCGGATCGGCGTGGCCCAACCTGCGCCGGCCGGGAGCAGCAGGCACATCGTCAGAAGGATGCACCGGATCATCGCAGGTAGGCCGTCAGGCTGAGGTCTGACAGCCTTGCGGTAAGGACATACATGCTTTCGAGCTGCCGCCGCACGGCCTCGATGTCGGTGGCGACCTCATAGGGGCTCGCGGCTGTCAGCCGTACCTCTTCCAGTTCGAGGCCCGTGCGCGTCGCCTCCGAGCGTACCCTGGCGTCCTCGATCCGTCCCTCCGCCACGCCGAGACGCGCGCGGATATCAACGATACCGGCCTCGCCGTTCATCATGCGCTCTGCCGCGGCGCGGGCCATCTCCGCCTGTGCGCCGTCCGTGGGCGGCAGGCTTCCCTCGGCGGCAAGCGCGGCCATGACGAGGCCTGCCAGCGCAGTGCGAACCCCCGTCTCCGCCGCGCTGATCCCGTGCCAGATGCGTTGCCCCTCGCCCAGATAGACGGTCGCACCCTCGGCATCGCCACCGAGGTAGCCGGTGGTTTCAAACCCGCCACCGGGGTCCTGGAACCAGGCATCGATGGCGGCAATGGCAGTGGCCGTGTCGGGCGCGGCGGACGCGATCGGGCGCAGTGCATCGAGGATCGTCGCCGCATCGGCGAGGGCCGGTCGATCCGGCGCGCTGCCGGCAAAGAGCGATTGGCCGCCCAGCCGAGTGTTCATTGTGGCGATCGCCGCCTCGAGCCGGTCGGGCGCATCCGCGAGACGTCTCGACAATTCGCTGGAGCGCCCGTTGCTGACGACGGCAAGCAGCTCGGGGCCGGCATTGTCCAGTTCCGCTGCGAGACGGTCAAGCGCGGACTGGCGCGCCTCTGCCGCGACCGCGGCATTCGACAGCCCCAGAAGGAAGCTCTCGTTCAGACGGAGGCCGCGCCGCACATCGGACAGACCGGTGAAATCCCCGGCCACCGCCCGACCGATATCGGACTGCCGCTCGCTGCCGAGTTCCGTGGACAGGCGCTGCAACTCGGTCTTCAGTCGCGCCACGTCCTGCCCGAAAGCGGAAAACCGGGCGGCATCGCCGGATGTGACATAACTCATCTCGTCATCCTCATGAGTTCGTCGAGCATGGCTTCGGCAGCCTGAACCACACGGGCGTTGGCGGCGTACATCTGCTCGATGCGGATAAGGTTCTGCATCTCGGCATCCGTATCGACCCCGCGCGCCAGCTCCTGCTGGCGCAGGGAGGTCTGCACGGCCGCGGCATTGGCCTCGCGCGCATCCGCGCCCTGCCGCGCCAGCCCGACGCCCGAGATCTGGTGGGACACGAGGTCCGCCATGGTGCGCGCGGTGGCTGTGAAAACGCCGGACCCGGTGATCCGGGTATCGGATAGGACGTCGATCTGGGCCGCGAGGAACGTGGCGTCGCCGGTGGCGCCTGCCACGGCCGCGCCGAGCCCGTCGCGCAGTCGCCATACCGCGCCGCCCTCGTCCGGACGCACCGCCGCGTTCACGGCAATGCGCGCTGCGAGACCCTGTTCAAGCGCAGGATCGCTTCGGGCGCCGGCATCGGTGAAGAGCCCGGCCGCCGTAGGCGTCAGCGTCGCATCGAGGCCTGCCGTTTCGAAACGCTCCACAAGGTCCCGCGCGACGCCATCGAGGCGGGCCTGTGCAGCCGGTGCCCAGTCGTCGCGCTGGGCGAAGAGGGCGGCAAGACCTCCGCCGCCAAGCGGCGCGGCGGATGTGTCGAAGGCCATGTCGCGACCGTCGATGCGAATGCCCGAGAGGATGGAGGCACCATGGAGCATCGTGGCGTCGATGACGGGCGTCGGACGAAATTCGAGAATAGCGGCGTCGCGATCGACGAGAATTTCGCCGCCCTTGCTGAACACCTGAAGCTTGCCGGCCGCATCGCGTCTCGTTTCGACCGGAATCTGCGTGGCGAGCCGGTCCACGAGCCGGACCTGTGCATCCAGCAGCGCGGACAGGTCGCCCGAACGGTCCGGGATAGCCTGGATCTTCGTGTTCAGGTCGGCAATACCGGCGAGACTCTGGTTGATCTCCGTCACTGCCTCGCCAATTGCAGCGTCGGCTCGTTCGCGGGTCGTTTGAATGCCGTCGGAGATTTCCACGAAGGACCTGGCCAGGCCATCGGCGGCGTCCACAGCGGCCGTTAGCCTGATCTGGTCATACGGGCTGTTGGCGGCATCGATCAGTCGTGCCTCGAACTCGGCAAGGCGTGCCGAAAGGCTGCCTTCGTCGACCGGAAGGCCGATGAGCGCCTCGACGGAGCGCAGGAATGCGGCCTCGCCCATGGCCTCGGCGAGTGCCGCGTCCGCGCCGCGACGCTGCCCGGTCAGAACCGGGTCGCTGTCGCGCAAGACACCGAGAACCTGCGCGCCCGACCCGTCCCGGGCGCCCATCCGCGCGCCGATGTCGAGACTGCGCACGCCATACCCTTCGGTCATTGCGTTGGCGATGTTGGAGGACACAACGTCTGCCGACCGCGACGACACGGTCAGGCCCGACAGGGCATTGTTGAGCGCGGATGAGATGCTCACGTGCTGGGTCCTCTCGTCCGGTGTTCAGCCTCAGCGTTTCATGTTCGTGGTTTCCTGCAGCATCTCGTCGACCGTCGTGATGATCTTGGCGTTCGACGAATAGGCGCGTTGCGTCTGGATCAGTTGCGTCAGCTCGGCGGCCACGTCTGTCGAGCTTTCCTCCAGCGCGAAGCCCACGATGTCGCCCGTCGGCCCATCCGCTGCGTCCCAGAGGAAGAAGCTGCCGGAGGCGCTGGAGGTGGAGTAGAGTTGGTTGTCGCTGGCCAGGAGTCCATTGGGGTTCGGCAGGTCGATCAGCGGGATCTGGTAGACCGTGCGCGTGATGCCGACGTCGAAATTCGCGCTGACGATGCCGTTGGCGTCGACCTCGACCGAAATCAGGTTGCCGACGGGCGAGCCGTCCTTTGAGATGGCGGTGGGCGCGAAATTGTCGGACAGCTGCGTCAGGCCGGCGCCGGTTCCGGCATCGCCGATGTTGATGTCGATCGGCCCGCTGTCGACGTTGACCGTCAAGACGCCGGTCACCGGGTCATAGGCGCCCCCGGCCGCGCCGGGTGCCTGCGCGACGGAGGCAATGGTCCCCCCGGATGCCCGAGAGTCGTCGAAGGTGACGGTATATTCACCAACCGTGGCCCCGCCAGAGGCGCTGTCCGTCATCGTCATGGTCCAGGTGTTCGAGGCCGGCGGCGCGGCTGGCACAGTGGGCGCAAAAGAGACGTTGATGCTCTGCGATGTGCCGAGATTGTCGAAGTATTCGACCGAAAGCGTTCGCGCCGCGCCGTCCGCGCCCGCGTTGGTGTCCGTGCCGGGCAGGTTGACCCCCAGTGAGATGCGGGTGGTCGGTTCCGACGTGAACTGGTTCACGTTGACCCGGACCGGCTGCAGACCGGCGCCGGTGTCGCGTGGGAAGCTCGGGATCGTGCCATCCGCGTTCGCCGGCCAACCCAGGAGCGTTACCCCCGTGGACGTGCGCAAGTAGCCATCGGAGTCGGTGCGGAACGACCCTGTGGTGGTCATGAAGAGCGGAAACTCTCCGCCGCCGGAGTCGACGGCGGCGCCGGTGGTGACAGGCAGAAAGCCCCGTCCCCGGACCGCCAGGTCGGTCGAGTTGTTGGTGGTCACCAGTGCGCCCGGCTGATCGATGAGCTTCTGTGTCGTGACCCGGACGCCGCCGGCCGAATAGGTTCCACTGCCGTTGCTGATGACCATGGAATGGAAATCCGCGACGGCCCTTTTGTAGCCGTAGGTGCCGGAGTTGGCGATGTTGTCGGCGATCGTGGCGAGACGGCTGGCGTTTACGTTGAGGCCTGCAACGCCCGCGTTGAGCGAGGACGAAATCGTCATGTCATGCGCCTTTCTGCTGCATGTGAAATCTTGCCCAGTCTGCGTTCCAGCCGCCTAAGATGCCCTTAACAATTCGAATGCGAGGGATCTTTTGCGCCGCGCTTTTCCTGCCGATGGTCAGAATGCGCGCAGCAGCGTCACGACGATGCGGTTGTTGCGGACACTGATGGCGTCCCTGTCCACCTGGCTGCGATCCGCATGTCCGGTAACGCGCATCAGACGTGCACCATCGAGGCCACCATCAGTCAGCAGGACCCGCACGGCCTGCGCGTGGGCGACGGATCGATCCCACACGCGCGTCGAGGCGACGACGACGGGTTGCGCCGCGACATGGGCCGCGACGGCGACATCATTCTCCACGGTTCCGAACAACATTGCCATCACGCCGAGGATGTCTCGCAGGACAGGTTCAGGCATCCCGGTCTCCGGATCGAAGAGCGGAGCGCCCTGACGCGCAAAGACCTCGATAAGCAACCCCTCGTCGGTAAGCCGGATCTCGACGTGGCGCCCCATGAGGTCGGACAGCGTCGGGTCCCCGAGGCCGGCCATCAGCGCATCCTCGACCGACCGCAGTGCCATCTCCTCGCGTTCGGCGCGGTGGTCGGTGCCCTGCGCGCCCATCGCCTGACGCCCCTCCGTGGGTCTCAACGATGTGGCGCCGGTTCCGTTCTGCGCCGCGGCGGTTTCGGAAAACACGCTTTCGCCACCGAAGCTGCCATCACCGCCGCCCGAGATCCGCGTGATCGGGATCGTCGGACTGAAGTAGTCGGCGATGCCTTTCCGCTGTTGTTCCGTGGTCGCGTTGAGAAGCCACATCATCATGAAGAACGCCATCATCGCTGTCACGAAATCGGCATAAGCGACCTTCCATGCGCCGCCATGGTGCCCGTCGCCGCCGGACACCTTCTTGCGT
>CAYTXS010000009.1:0-31325 GCA_964441585.1 uncultured Thioalkalivibrio sp. | reverse complement strand
CGAACAGGCTGATCAGGTTGATGGTGACGCCGAACACCGGCATCAGGGCGATGCCTCCCATGAAGGCAACCGGGATACCCACCACGACCCAGAAGGCCACCGCCGGGCGGAGGAACAACGTCAGCAGCACCAGAATCAGGAGGCCGCCCTGCAGGGCGCTCTTGGTGAGGGTGTTGAGGCGCGCCTGCACGACGCGGGACTGGTCGCGCCAGTAGTCCAGCGTGATACCCGGCGGCACCCAGTCGGGCGGCGAGGCGAGGTAATCGCGCACCTCACGGGCAACCTCGAGGGCGCTCTGTTCCCCGACACGGTAGACATCGATGAACGCCGCCGAGCGGCCGTTGTAGCGGAACTCCAGCGGGTCTTCGGTGAAGCCGTCCCTGACCACGCCGAGGTCCTTGACAGTCAAGCGCGCCCCCCCAGCACCCCGCACGACGATATCCTCGAACTCGCTGCCGATGCGTGCCTGGCCCTGCGTCCTGATCAGCACCTCGCCGGACGTGGTGCGCACGGAGCCGGCCGCGAGATCCAGCGAATTGCGCCGGATCGCCGTGGCGACCTGCTCAAGGGTGAGCCCGTACTGGCGCAGGGTCTGCTCGGAGATCTCGATCGAGATCTCGTAAGGCCGCACACCGTCGAGTTCCACTTGGGTGATCTGCTCGAGATCGACGAGCTCGTCGCGCACCCGCTCGGCTACGAGCCGCAGCTCTTCTTCAGGCAGGTCACCCGAAATGATTACCGTGATCACATCCCGCCGGATCTCGGGCACGTAGACCACGGGCCGCTCGCTGTCCGCCGGGAACGTCGAGATCGCATCGACCCGCGCCTTGACGTCGTTCATCAACTCGCGCGGGTCATGCCCGGAATCCACCTCGACGACTACGCGACCGGAATTCTCCACGGCGGTCGAGCGGAGGCGCTTGATGCCGTCCAGGTCCTGGATCGCCTCCTCGATCTTGATGGTGATGCCTTCCTCGACCTCCGCCGGCGTGGCACCAGGGAAAGGCACGTTGACCACCACCGAGCGCAGCTCGAAAGCCGGAAAAACCTCCAGCGGAATCTTGGCCACCAGTGACCAGGCGCCCACCCCGAGGATGGTCGCCATCAGCAGGTTGGCCGCGACGTCGTTGCGGGCGAACCAGGCGATCAGGCCCTTCACTGCGGACGGCCCCCGGCCACCTGGTCGGCGTCCGGCCGGCTGCGTGGCGCGGGCGGCACGCCATCGATCGTCGCCGCGACCAGCGTCCCGCTGGCGGCCACCGCGAGCGGCGTGACATTGATCACGTCGCCGGCCTCAAGCCCCTCGGTGACGATCGCGTACTCGCCGTCAGTCCAGGCGACTGAGACGGGCCGCCGCTCCAGGCGGCTGTCGGCATCGACGATCAGCACGTCCCCGCTGTCACGCACCGCCCCCCGAGGCAGGACGAATGCATCCGGCAGGGTGCGGCCCTGGATCTCCACCTCGACGAACTGTCCGATCCGCAACGGCGGCTGACCATCCGCAACGCGCTCATAGGGATCGTCCACCTGCGCCACCACGAAAAGCTGGCGCGTGCTGGTGTCGATCGCACCCTCGGCCCGCACGACACGCCCGCTCCACGTCCACAGCTGCCGCCCGATGCTGGCTTTGACGACGACCTCGGGCCCCGCCGTGCCGCGCTGGGCCGTCTCGCCGCGAAAACGTTCGGGCAGATCGACGAATTCCAGCTGGCGGTCCGTCAACGGGAGGCGGATCTCGACGTAATCGGTGGCGTACACGCGGGCCAGCACGGTGCCGGTGGAAACGAACTGGCCGACGTCGACGTTCTTTTCCAGCACCTGGCCGTCATACGGGGCGCGAATGCGCGTCCGCTCCAGGTCGAAACGCGCTCGCTCAAGTTGCGACTTGGCCGACAACAGCGTGGCTCGGGCCGCCGCGATCTGCGGCTTGCGCAGGCCCAGTTCAGGCGCTTCCTTGCCCAGCATGCGCCAGTCACCTTCCACGACCTTGGCCTGGGCGAGCTCCTGCTCCAGGGCCGATTCGGCCTGCGCGACCTGCGCCTCGGCGCTCGCGATGGCGAGTTCGTAGTCGCGGGGGTCCAACGTCACGAGAACGTCGCCAGCCTCGAAAAACCCTCCCTCGCGGAAGGTGGGCGAGATTGCCACGATCTGCCCCGACACCTGCGGGATCAACGTGCTCGCCGTGCGCGGATCGACGGTGCCCTCGCTGTGCACGACAACGGCGTAATCCTGCGGCGCGACGCGAATCGCGTCGATCGATACCGGTACCTGCGGCGGCGTGAACTGGGGCGCTTCCGGCCGCTGGGAAACGATGTAGCGCCCCCCGCCGATGGCCAGCGCAAGCACCAGGAGAGGGAGGATCCATTTGAGGGGCTTGATCAACATAGCTGGCTGCCGTGATGAGGGACGGAAAGAAAGTGGTCAATCGTGTTGTCGCACCGGCCCCCTGTCCGGAGCCGATGGACCCGGGCAAGGGCCCCGGCAGGGCGACGATTCTAACTGCAATAGCACCCGCGACTGCTATGCTGGGTTCAGGCAAGGAATCACGCGGAGGGTTCCATGGCCAGTTCGAGGATGGAACCCTGCTTGCGGGGATTCTGGGTCGGCCGCGCCAACTGCCGACTCTGCGAGCGTGCGACCCGCATGCCCTTCAAGATGCTCCAGGAACGGGGTTTCGGCAGCGAGCTGCTCGAGGTCGAAAGCTACGCCGTGCCGCATGATGTCCCGCTTGTCGCCGCCGGCGATTCCGCGGATGCCGTTCTTGCCATCCGCGAGGGATTCGTCAAGGTCTGGCAAAAGGATTCGACCGGCGCGGTGAGGATCGTGCGCCTGTTGCGGGCCGGCGACATGCTCGGACTGGAAGGCCTGCTCGACGATCGTTATGACAGCAACGCGACGACGCTGAGCGCGGTGAAAATCTGCCACATTCCACGCAGCGTGCTGTTTCGCCTGGAGAACAAGGAAGCTGCGCTCTACCGTGAGATCGAACGGCGCTGGTACGACCAGCTCCGCCGCAGCGATCTGTTCCTGCTGACCGTCGCCCGTGGCCCGTCACGCCAGCGGGTCATCAACCTGTTGCGCTACCTGGCAGCATTCGCCGCCCCGGCACCCTGCCCACATGTCAGCCGGGCCGACATGGCCGCCATGCTCGACGTCGCGAGCGAAACCGCGGCACGGGTGGTGGCCGGCCTGAAGCAGGCCGGCCTGCTCGAAGAAACGCCAGAGCACCTGCTTTTTGATCCGGAAAAGCTCCAGGTCCCGACCAGCAAAGAAATGTGACGCCGGTCACGTTTTTTCCCGCTTTCCAGCCCACCGACTGACCGCCATCAGTTTCTCTCCATCTCCGCGCACGCCACCGACCTAGCCTCAGGTCATGCGAACCCGGCGGAAGGCCGGCAAGGCTGCCGGCCCCGGGTGAGCAACGGAGGGCGAATCATGAAACGCTCAATATTGTCGCTCGTCACGGCGGTCTCTGCCGTGTTCAGCATCCAGGCCGCCATGGCCCAGACATTTGATGGTGACGTCCTGGAATTCTCGCCCGCCGAGGGCCCCCGCATGGTCTCCGACGGTGCATCCACCAACAAGGTCAAGATCCTGCGCACACCGGACGGCACGCTGTTCGCGATCTACGGTGACACTCAGGACGTCGGCATGATGGCCTGGAACGCGAAGGCCGGCGCAACGCAGCTGCCCACAGACATCGTCATCAAGTATTCGATCGACGACGGCGTCACCTGGAGCGAGGCGCTGAACATCGACAACACAGCAGCGCTCTCCTCCGCCCGGGGCATCCTGGTGCAGGAAGGCCCGCCGATGCTTGACCCGCTGACGGGGACTCCGGACCTGGTGAACGATCCACGCGCCGTGGACTATCCAGGCGATTCGGACAAGCCGAACCATCGGAACATCGGCAACTACCTGTTCATATCTTTTGGCAGCAAGTACTGCCCGGTGGATGAAACGCGCTTCCCCGGCGAAACACAGCGCTTCGTCACCTACACGGAGCTCTTCGGGGTCACCGTGCCCTACAGCTGCCAGTACGCCTCGCGACTGGTGTGGAATCCCAGCACCAAGGCATTCAACACCTATGAAGCGTGGGGCGGGCTCCCTTACAAGACCGAGCGGCTGACCAGCGGCATGCGCGACGCCAAGCAGGACGCCAACCGCGGCAACAAGTTCGCGCATATCATCAACTGGCAGGAAGACCCGCTGGGCCTGAAACTCGGTGAAGCCGAGGGTCCGGGCAGCGGGGCCTCCGGCGCCAATGTCAACAACGGCACGGACATCTGGTACAGCTACCTCGATCTGCTTAACGCGGCCGGTACGGGGGTGGACCCCGGGAAGTTCGTCAATGGCTCCTACACCGCTCCGGTGCGCATCTCGCGCAACGTCTTCGCCACACAGTCACTCGAGGGACGCGACATCGAGACGCACCCGCCGGGTGACTATGACCGCGGCAACGTCGGCGCCTCCCGGTCCAACATCGGCCAGATCGACGACACCGTGGTCATCGCCTACGAGGAGACCAAGGGCACGCAGGGCTGGGAGGACGGTAAGTACGTCCGCTACCATGCCTTCGGTTTCGACACGCCTCCCGCAGGCGGCGAGCACGGCTGCATCATCAGCGACCCTTGGGAGAATGCCCGCCGGGTCCGTTTCCTGACGCAGTCCGCCTCCCAAGAAGTGCCGCTGCTGTTCATCTACAAGCAGGGCGACTTCACCCAGGGCGGCGCGTCCGACATCATGCTGCGCCGCGCGGTCGGCGGCTTCATGCCGGAAAATCTGCAGCCCGCGGTGGACGTCGAGAACTGCCGCGTCAGCATCATGGATGACCTCGACCCGCTGTACATGACCGTGAATGCCCCGGCGATGAACTTCAGCGGCACGCGCGCCATCGGCGGCATCCCGGGCACCGGCCAGGTGGGCGAGTCCATCGACACCGGCGCTAACATGCTGGAGAACGCACTCGCGCATCGCGGGATGATGCGCGGTAGCAACATTCTGGTCGGCTTCAGCTATGTGCCCGACCTGGCACGCTTCCAGCTCCTCGACACCGAGGCGCCGTACAATTTCATGGTGCGTCGCTCGACTGACGGCGGAGCCACCTGGACGAACGCAGTCAATCTCACCCCGCTGGTGACGGCTGATTCAGGCTACACCGTGAAAGAGCCACGCATCGTGCCGACGCCCCGCAGCGGGCCGAAGTGCGCAACCGATCCCACCGACTGCCAAGACCCTAACGTGATCTACGTGGCGTACGGCTTGCAGAACAACGTCCTGGAGTACGAGGAAGCCGGCGACTTCGACATCTACATGGCGGTAACCTTCGACGGCGGGGCGAGCTTCGCGGCGCCGAAGTCGATCACGGTCGGCGACGCACTGTTCGGCGCCACCGACGAGTTCGAGGACTTCGAGACGCAGATCAAGCTGCGGCCCGATGGGCGGGCGAGCTATACGGTCTGGTCCGGTAACGACGGTACCGCCAAGCACGCCATGTTCCGCAGCGGCCTGGTCCGCGGCGATACGCGGGCGGTCGAGACCACTCTCAGCGGCAAGCAGTCGCAGGTGACGGTGATCCCGGACGAGCAGTCCGAAGCCTTGTTGATCGACCCGATCTGGAAGTCCCCGAGCGACTACCCGGTGCAGCTGCAAGGCTACAACCTCCCGTACGGCGTGCTGGAATTCACGGTCGAGCGCGTCTACCTCGGCGGGCAGATCGAAGTGACCTTGACCTTCCCCGACCCGCTGCCGGAAGGCACGAGCTACTGGAAGTTCGGTCCCACACATGAAGACGGGACGGAGCACTGGTACAGCGTCCCGGCCACCATCGACGGCAACACGATCACCTACGTGCTGACCGATGGCGAGAACGGGGACGACGACTTGGCAGTGAATGGGATCATCGTTGATCCAGGCGCCCCGGCCGTCTACAACCCGCCGCCCGTCGTCACGCCCCCGCCGGTTTCGGGGTCCGGCGGCGGCGCCTTTGGTGCGGGTAGCCGGGTCGATCCCGCCCTGCTGGCACTCGCCTTCCTCAGCCTGCTGCAACTCGCACGCCGGCGGAAGATGCTTGCGGACTGAGTCCAACCCTCCGGGCCTGGCCCGCGGCGAGAGGGGCGCCCCACAGGGGGCGCCCCTTTTTTAGCGCTGATCCGTTTCAGCGGCCGGCGCGAAAACATGCTTGAATAGTTTGCCCGACCGTCAGAGCCCGAGGCCCCGAGGCCAACCCGTCATGCGCAATACGCTGCCCCTCCTGCTGGACACCGATTTCCCGGCGATCCGCCGCGACCGCCTCGATACGCTGCAGATGAACCTGGGCTACCTGTGTAACCTGGCCTGCCTCCATTGCCATGTCGCGGCGGGACCGACGCGCAAGGAGCTCATGGATCGCGAGACCATGGAGATCGCGCTCGAGGTTATCGCCCGGCACGGCGTCGGGACGCTGGATCTCACCGGCGGCTCGCCCGAAATGAATCCCCATTTCCGCTGGCTGGTGGAGACGGCCGCTCGAAGCGGCGTCCACGTCATGGACCGGCTCAACCCGACGATCATGCGCGAGCCGGGCTACGAGTGGGTCGGCGAGTTCCTCGCCCGGCACCGTGTAGAAGCCATCGCCTCCCTGCCGTGCTACTCGAAGGAGAACGTCGATGCACAGCGGGGCAACGGGGTGTTCGAAGCGTCCATCGCGGCCCTGCAGGAACTCAACAAACTCGGCTACGGGCAAGCCGGCAGCGGACTCACGCTGAACCTGGTGTACAACCCCGTCGGGGCTTCGCTGCCGCCGCCGCAGGCCGCCCTCGAAGAAGACTACAAGCGCCTGCTCCATGAGGAGTTCGGCATCGTCTTCAACGCGCTGTTCACGATCACCAACATGCCGATCAAGCGCTTCGGCGCCGTGCTGCTCGCCAAGGGCCAGTACGACGGCTACATGGACACGTTGCGCAACGCCTACCGCGCGGCCAACCTGAAGAACGTCATGTGCCGCAACCTGGTGAGCGTCGATTACCAGGGCTTTCTCTACGATTGCGACTTCAACCAGATGCTCGACCTGCCGCTCGGCGGCAGCGAGCAGCGCCCGCATTTGCGACAACTGCTCGAGTCAGGGGACGTGCCGCGCCGGATCGCCGTCGGCGGCCATTGCTATGGCTGCACGGCAGGGCAGGGCTCTAGCTGCGGTGGCGCCCTGGGCTGAGTCGATCAAGGCGGCGGCGAGGCGACGAAACCTCGTCATGAGCGAAAGCCCGGCCACGAAAAAGGGGCTGCGATCCGGCAGACCGCAGCCCCTGGCGCTCGCCTCGCGGCGTCTCGACCCTAGAAGTAGTAGCCGATGTTGATGTTGAAGCGGGAACGCCACTTGCCGGCCGAACCGCCGTCGAGCCCGATGCCGTCGCCGCCCGCGAACCACATGTTGCGGCCCGCGATCCAGTCGAAGTAGGCGTACACGCCGCCGGCGGACACCGCGCACCCCGTGACGTTCTGCACGGACTCTGCGGAGTTGTCCACCCGCGGATCGATGTAGGTCAGGTTGTTGTAGCAGTTGAGACCCGTGATCGGACCCCAGTCGACGGTGAAGGCCCGCGCCACGTTCGCCGTCCAGACCTCGCCCTTGGCGGCCATCAGGAAGGGGAAGGCGAAGGCGCCGTACTGCACGAAGTCGTCCGACACTCCGGTCGGGTTCTCCGGGTTGAACGCGTAGCTCATGCCCTGCAAATGCACGTTCCACGGCCCGTAATTGCCATTCAGGTGCGCGGCCACGGCCCAGCGGTCGCCGTTGTCCTCGGTGGTCTGGTTGTAGATCTGGCCGGCCTGCAGGCTGAAGCCCAGCTCGGTCGTGCTGTCGGCTTCGTGCGTGAGCAGCCGCGCGGCGCGGAAATTGACCTGGTTGGTCTCGGTGTTCTGCTGGTCACCGCCGGTCACGAGGTCGAAAGAGTACCGGTCAGCGCGGCTGTCGTCGGCGTACTCGGGATTCTTGAAGAAGGCGGTGTGGAAAGTCCAGTCGCCGGACTTGCGGACCACCTTGACGCCGGTGTCGTAGTCGTCCTCGAAACCCATGTAATAGGCGCCGCTGAACCAGAAGCTGTGCGAGGCATACGGCAGGATGCCGAAGGGCACCTGCGTGATGCCGAGCTCCACGTGCGTCTGCTCGCTGAACTCGTAACCGACCCACGCGTGATGAATGGCCTGGAAACCGTTGTAACGGCGCCACTCCGCATCCAGGATCACTTCGCCGATCGTGCCGCGGGCATTGATGCGGAACAGCTCCAGTTCGAAGTCGCCGCCCCGGTCCTTGTTCTGGTCGTCGTAGTCACGCCATGCGTAGTTCAGGCGTACGGCGCCGCCGAAATTGATGCCGTCCTCCTCTTGCGCCGTCGTCGTGGCCGGCAGGCTGAGAAGGGTTGCGGCGAGGGCCGCAGCGTAGATTCGTCCGTGCTTCATATCTTGTTCCCCAAGCGCTTATTTGTGGTGAGGCCGCAACAGTTGTTAGGATGGCGGCTCAACCAACACAGTTTAGACACTTCAGGGCGGAGCGCAACCCGCTGTTTTGCTTAGCTTTTCCTCAGGCCAGGCAACGGGCGGTTGACGCCGGTTGAAGCCCCGGGAGATCATCTTTCGGGCGCGATGAGCAGCCACCCCACCCGCCTTCCCACCCCGATGCTGGTGCTCTTCGGCCTGGTCAACCTGCCGTTGTCCATGCTGATGTCGCCCACCGCGGCGATCCTGCCGAATTTCTACCTCGAGTACAGCGCCGTGACGCTCGCCGGGTTGGCGACGGCGACCTTCATCGCGCGGTGCTTCGATGGCCTCACGGATCCGCTGATCGGCTATCTCTCGGACCGGACAGGGGCCCGAAAGCCCTGGATGCTCCTCGGTGCGGCCCTGGTGGCGGCGAGCACCTGGTTCCTGTTCAATCCGGCGGCCGACGCCGGCCTGGGCCATCTGCTGACCTGGTACCTGTTGACTACCCTGGGGTGGACCCTGGTCGAGATTCCGCACACCGCAATGGCGGCGGAACTGTCCTCCGGCTACCACGAGCGATCCCGGATCGCCCTGTGGCGCCAGTTGCTCGGCTTCGCCGGCGGAATCCTTTTCATGGCGGCGCCCATGCTGCTCGTCGGGGGCACCACGCGTTTCAGCCCGGAGGTGATGCGCGCCCTGGCGGTGTTCATCATGGCCGGGCTGCCGCTGTTCGTGGCGCTGATGTGCGTGACCGTCCCGGAACCAGTCCGCAGGGTCAGGGCCCGGCCCGTCCGCCCGGTCGATCTCTGGCACGCCCTGCGCGACACGCCGCCGCTGCGCTATTTCCTCCTCACCCAGGTCCTGTTCGGCCTGGCCACCGGCGCGGTCGCCAGCCTGTTCGTCATCTACGCGAGCCAGTACCTGCGCTTGCCCGACAAGGTGCCGCAGATCGCATTGCCGATGACCCTGGCGATGGCACTGGGCATGCCGCTCTGGCTGCAGGTCATGAAGCACCTGGACAAGCACCGGGCCTGGGCGATCGCCGCGGGAGGAATGATTGTGACCCTGCTGCTGGCGCCCTGGATTGCGCCCGGTCCCGGCGCGCTGCTGCCGATGATCGGTGTCATGACCAGCTTCGGTTTCTTTCTCGGCCTGTCCTCGATCGCGCTCCCGTCCCTGCTGGCCGATATCGTGGACTACGATATATGGCGTAACCGGCAGAACCGCGCGGCGATCCTGTTTTCGTTCCAGGCGCTGGTGACGAAGCTCAACCAGGGACTGGGCGGCGCGATCGCGTTGTCGATCCCGGCCCTGTTCGGCTTCTCCGGCCAAGCGGCGCCGTCAGCGGACGGAGTGGTCGGCCTGAAGCTTGCGTTCGTGGCCTGGCCCTGCGTGTTGCTGGCGCTGATGCTGGTGCTGGCGTGGCGTTACCCGCTGGACCGGCGCGCCCACGGCATCCTGGCGAGGCGCATCGGCCGTCGCTTGCCAGGCCGGGGACTCGGGACGGCTGATGCCGGAGCCGTCGAGACACCCTGAACACGGAGCAGACGAATGACAAAGATACTGGTGATCTACTACAGCATGTACGGCCACGTGGAGACCATGGCGAAGGCCATCGCTGACGGGGCCCGCTCGATCGACGGCACGGAGGTCGTGATCCGGCGAGTCCCAGAACTCATGCCGGAGGACGTGGCCCGCGAAGCGGGTGCGAAGCTCGACCAGGCGGCCAAAATCGCCAAGGTGGATGAACTGGCGGACTACGACGCGATCATCTTCGGCACGCCGACGCGCTACGGGAACATGTGCAGCCAGATGCGAAATTTCCTCGACCAGACCGGGTCGCTCTGGGCCAACGGGACCCTTGTCGGCAGGATCGGCAGCGTTTTCACCTCCACGGCGACGCAGCACGGCGGCCAGGAAACCACCCTGACGTCATTTCATACCACGCTGCTGCACCTGGGCATGATCGTCGTCGGCGTGCCTTATGCGGCAAGCGAGCTCAGTGAAATGGAGGAGATTTCGGGGGGCACGCCTTACGGCGCCAGCACGATCGCCGACAGCGACGGCAGCCGGCAGCCCTCGGAGAACGAACTGGCGATCGCCCGCTTCCAGGGCAAGCATGTGGCGAAACTGGCGATGAAGCTCGGCGGCTAGCGGCGGGAGAGCGGCTGCCGGACGTTTGACACGGGTGAGGCGCTCAACGAATCAGGGCGAAGGCAGCGCGGTGACCCAGTCACAGCGTGCACTTCGCCCTCGCTTCCTCTACGGCTCAGGCGCGCTTGGCGTGCGCCTGGCGCCTGCGACGCCGGGATCGACGACCCAGGCGGTCATCCTTGTTGGTCGGTGACAGCCTTCCTCTGGCAGCACTCTTGCGGGTTTCCATGGCAGCCTCCTTGGCTCTTTATGGGCTTGAGCAGGAGTGATTTTAATGATCGGAACGCCGTCCCGATGTGACGCGCGTCATATTCGCAGGCGGTTGTTTTTACGAAGTTTCCGAGACTTGCACTGCAGCACGCCTCGCGCCGGCGAAACTGTCGGCCGCCCGCCTCAGTCGGCGTTCGACGCCGGCGTCTCGCGGGCAGCCCATCCACCACCCATCGCGCGGTAGAGGCCGACCATGTTGGCATACTGCGCCTGGCGCGCCGCCACCTCGGCCAGCTCCGCGGAGAACAGTTCATTGTCCGCGACCAGCACGTCGAGATAACTGGCGGACCCGGCGTCGAAACGCATGCGCGCCAGGCTCGCGTATTCGCGCAACGTGGCCACGCGGCGGGCCAGCGCCGCGGTATTGGCGTCCGTGGCCTCCACGCCGGCGAGCCCGTCGTTGACCTCGCGCAGCGCATTGAGCACCGCGGCCTGGTAACCCAGGAGCGCCTCCTCGCGCGCGCCTTCGGCGACGGCCACCCGGCCGGCGACCGCGCCACCGGTGAACAACGGTCCAGCGACGTTCGCACCCACGCTCCAGCTGCGCGCCGCGCTGTCGAGCAGGTCTCCGAGCACGGTGCTAGCCTGGCCCAGGGCTCCGGTCAACGTGATGTCGGGGAAATAAGCCGCGCGCGCCGCGCCGATGTCGGCATTCGCGGCGACCAGGTTCTGCTCCGCCTGCAGCACGTCCGGACGCTGCTCAAGCAATGCGGCCGGCAATGCAGCCGGCACCTCGGGCAGACTCAGCTCGGC
The DNA here is from genome assembly GCA_964441585.1 of uncultured Thioalkalivibrio sp. Classification (GTDB taxonomy): domain Bacteria; phylum Pseudomonadota; class Gammaproteobacteria; order Steroidobacterales; family XN24; genus XN24. The sequence goes on along the minus strand of CAYTXS010000009.1, from coordinate 19,691 downwards.
GAGCGCCAGGCCACGGGACACAGGCCCCGGCGAACGACCCGTCAGGACGGACAACAGGTTCTCCTGTGCCGCGATCTGGCCCTCCAGCAGGGGAATCGCCGCCGCGGCGAGCTGGTACTGCGACTCGACCTGGGCCACTTCCAGCCTCGAGATCACGCCTTCCCGGTGGCGCAGCTCGAACAGCGACAAGGTCCGTTCGTAGTTGGCGGCCGTGGCGCGGGCGATCTCGAGCTGCCGGTCGAGCGCGCGCAGCGCAAGGTAGCCTGCCGCCACGCCTGCGGTGACCGTCAGCAGCACTCCTCGGCGACCCTGCTCGCTTGCATAGACGCGCGCCTGGGCTGCCTCGGATTCGCGTCGCAGCCGGCCGAACAGGTCCAGTTGCCAGCTGGCGCTGAGCGCAGCACGGTATTGTGTCGAGTAAGGGTCGGCGCCGCCCGGCAGCAGCAGTTCGCTGCTGCGTGCCCGATCCGCGCCCACGCCGTAGCCGAGCTGCGGCATGAAGCCCGCCCGGGTCGCCTGCAAGGCACCAGCGAACTGCGCGACCCGGGCGGCGGCGATGCGGGTGTCGAGGTTCTCCGCCAGCGCAGTGGCGATGAGCTCATCCAGCACCGGATCGCCGAGCTGTTCCCACCAGGCCGCATTGGCCAGCGCCACGGCGTTCTCCGGCGCCACACGCCAGGTATCAGGCAACTCCAGCGCGGGCCGCTCGTAGTCGGGCCCCACCGCACAACCGGCGACGCCGATGCCCGCCAGCAACAGGAGGAGCACACGCAGCATCATGGCGCGCATCTCAGCGCCCCTCCCGACCAGGCACGACCGGGCCGGTCGGGGAGGTCACCGTGCCCGCCGGCGCTGTCATGGCCGGCGCGGGCTTGCGACGGCCCTCCAGCAGCACGAAGAACAGCGGCACAAAGAACGAGGCGATGAGCGTGGAGGCGAGCATGCCGCCGATCACCCCGGTGCCGATCGCATGCAGGCTGTTGGCGCCCGGCCCGGTGGCGATGGCCATCGGCACGCAGCCGAGGATGAAAGCCAGCGAAGTCATGACGATGGGCCGCAGACGCATCCGCGCCGCTTCGGTCGCGGCTTCCTCGGCCGGCATGCCGGCACGCATGTTTTCAACCGCGAACTCGGTGATCAGGATGGCATTCTTTGCCGACAGGCCAATCAGCGTGACCAGCCCCACCTGGAAGTAGACGTCGTTCTCCAGCCCGCGTCCCCATGTCATCAGCAGCGCGCCGAACAGGGCGAAAGGCACTGCCAGCAGCACGCCCAGCGGCAGGGTCCATTTCTCGTACTGCGCGGCCAGAATCAAAAAGACCATGATGATGCCGAACACGAAGGCGATCGCGGAGGTGCCGCCGGCCTTTTTCTCTTCGTAGGCCTGGCCCGACCAGGCATAGGCATACCCCTCGGGCAGCACCTCGGCGGCCACGGCTTCCATCGCGTCGAGCGCCTGGCCGGAACTGAACCCGGGCGCCGCGCTGCCGTTGATCTTGGCCGCCGGGAAGCCGTTGAAGCGGCTCAGGAGTGTCGGGCCCGCCGCATAGCGATGCGTTGCCACGGCCGACAACGGCAGCGTGGCCCCCGTGCCGGACACCAGGTAGATCTCGTCCAGGTCGGCGGGGGCGTCACGGTATCCGGGCTCCGCCTGGACGATCACTTGCCAGATGCGGCCGAACTGGGTGAACTGCGAAACGAACATCGAGCCGAAGTAAGCCTGCAGGGTCGCGTAGACGTCCTGCACCGGGATGCCGAGCAGCTCTGCGCGCGCGCGATCGACGTCGAGATACAACTGCTGCTGGGCAGCCGAGTACGTGCTCGACACGCCGGCCAGTTCGGGGCGCGCAGCCGCAGCCGCGATGAACTCGCGCGTCGTGCGCTCAAGCTGCGCTGGATCGCCGCCGCTGCGGTCCTGGAGGAAAAACTCGAATCCACCCGTCACGCCGAGGCCGGGAATGGCCGGCGGGTTGAGCGGAAAGACCAGGCCGGGCTTGATGTCGGCAAAACGCTTCTGCATCTCGGCGACGACCGCGAAGGACGACTCGCCCGGCCCGTCACGCTCCTCGAAGGGCTTCAGGGCGACGAACAACGCGCCGGCATTGGCGCGGGTCTGGCCGTCGAACAGGCTGAAGCCGTCGATCTGGGCGGCATCCTCGATCGCCTCGTGCTCCAGGAGCATTTCCGCGGCCCGATCGGTGACATTCGTCGTCCGCTCGAGACTCGCCGCGTCCGGCAGCATGGCGGCGGCAAAAATATAACCCTGGTCCTCGTCGGGCACGAAACTTCCGGGCAGGATGCTGAACAGGCCGTAACTGGCAAGGAGCATCGCGCCGAACAGGCCGACGCCGACGGATTTGTGCCGCAGCAACCAGCGCACGCCGTCCACGTAGATGTCCGTGATGCGTCCGAAACCCCGCTCGAACCAGAGGAAGAAACCCTTCTTCTCGGCGTGTCCGGGCTTGAGAATCAGCGCGGACAGGGCGGGAGAAAGCGTCAGCGCGACGATGCCCGACACCACCATCGCGATGGCGATGGTGATCGCGAACTGCTTGTAAAGAGTGCCGGTCATGCCGCCCAGGAAGGCCACCGGCAGGAACACCGCCGCGAGGACCAGCACGATGGAAATCAGCGCCCCCGTCAGCTCCTGCATCGCCTCCTTCGAGGCTTCGCGCGGCGACATGCCCTTGGTGGCCATCTTGTGCTCCACCGCCTCGACCACGATGATCGCGTCGTCGACCACCAGGCCGATCGCGAGGATCATGCCGAACAGCGTCAGCATGTTGGTGGAGAAGCCGAGTGCGTAGATGCCGATGTAGGCGCCGATGATGGCGATCGGCACAGCGAGCGTCGGGATGATGGTCGCGCGCAGGCTCTGCAGGAACAGGAACACCACCAGCACCACGAGCACCACGGCTTCGAAGAAGGTGTGGATCACTTTCTCGATCGACGCCGCGGTGAACTCGCTGGTGTCCATCACGACCTTGTACTGCAGCTTGTCCGGGAAGCCGGGGCGCAGTTCCTCCAGCAGGGCCCGCACCCGCGACGAAGTCTCGATGGCGTTGGCGCCCGGCTGCTGGAACACCACCAGCGCCGCCGCGGTCTTGCCGTTCACCTTGCTCGTGACGAGATAGCTCTGGGCGCCCAGTTCGGCGCGGGCGACGTCGCGCAGGCGCACGATGGCCGTCTCGCCGGATCCGTCTTCGCCGGTGCGGACGATGATGTCCTCGAACTCGGCCGCCGTGGCGAGCATGCCCTGGCTCGTGATGGGGAAACTCTGCTGCGTGCCCAGGGGCGCGGGCGTCTGGCCGATCTGGCCGACGCCGAAGGCCTGGTTCTGCCCGCGGATCGCGTTGGCCACTTCACTGGTCGTGATGCCGAGCTGCGCCATCCGGTCCGGCTTGAGCCAGACCCGCATGGCCACGTCGGGCGGCGGGAACATGCCGGAGAGGTTCGCCCCCGGAACGCGCTTGACCGCATCCAGCACGTAAAGGTTGACGTAGTTCTGCAGGAAAATCGGGTCGAGCGAGTCGTCCTCGGCGTAGAAGCCGATGAGCATCATGAAGGTGGACGATTTCTTTTCGACGTTGACGCCCTGGCGCGTCACCACCTCGGGCAGACGGGCCAGCGCCTGGCTGACGCGATTCTGCGTGTTGACCTGCGCGATGTCCGGGTCGGTGCCCGGCTCGAAGGTCACGGTCAGGGTCATCGCGCCCGTCGACGAGCTCGAGGACGTCATGTAGATCATGCCCTCGACGCCATTGACCTGCTGCTCGATCGGCGCCGCGACCGTGTTTGCGATGACCTCGGCGGTGGCGCCGGGGTAGGCCGCGGAGATCGTCACCGTGGGCGGCGCGATTTCCGGGTACTGCGCGACGGGCGTGGCGCGCATCGCGGCAAGGCCGGCGAGCAGGATCACGATCGAGATCACCGATGCGAACACCGGCCTGTCGATGAAGAATCCCGGGCCCATGCGGTGCTTACCGGGAGCCGGTCTGCGGCGCGGCCGGGCCGACGGGCACCGGCTTCACCGGCGCGCCGGGCGCGAGACGCTGCACGCCATCGACGATGACGAGCTCATCGCCTTGCAAACCCTGCTCGATGATCCAGCCGTCGCCCACCCAGTCGCCGGCAACGACCGGCCGCGCTTCCGCCACCTGTTGCGCGTTGACCAGCCACACGATGTGCCCGTCGGGCGACTTCGTGACCGCACGTTGCGGCACGACGACGGCATCCGGTCGCGTCGCGCCCTTGAGAATTGCCGTGACGAACATGCCGGGACGCAGCGTGAGGTCCGGGTTCGGCACCGCCGCCCGCACGGTGAAGGTGCCGGTGCGCCGATCGTAGGAGGGGTCGGCGAAATCCAGTTCGCCGGTGTGCGGGAAGACGCGTCCGTCGCTCAACAGGAGTTCCACCACATAGCGGTCTTCCGGCGGCGCCACGTAGAGACCGGCGCGGATGCGCTCGTCGCGCCGCGTGGCCTCGTTCTGCGAAACGCTGAAGTTGACCCAGATCGGGTCCACCTGGGCCACGTAGGCCAGGTTGGCCGATTGCGCCTGCGCGTTAAGGAATGCACCCTCGCGCTGCAACGCTTCGCCGGCCATGCCGGTGACGGGCGAGCGAATGGTGGCGTAGCCGAGGTTGAGTTCGGCACGCTTGATGCTGGCGCGTGCGGAGAAGACCGCGGCCTCTGCCGCCTTGTAGTCGCCGACGGCGCGATCCAGGTCGCTCTGGCTCAGCGCGTCGGCGGCGGCCAGCGGCTTGGTGCGGTCGAGGTTGGCTTTGGCGGTGTCGAGCCGCGCCAAGGAGGCCTGGAGCTCACCCTGAGCGATCTCGAGATCGGCCTCGAAGGGTTTCTTGTCCATCTCGAACAGCACTTCGCCCTCGCGCACCACGCCGCCTTCGCGATAGACGATGCGCTCGAGAAAGCCCGACACGCGAGCCACGACTTCCACCTGGCGGGAACTCTCGGTCTGTGCCACCCGCGGGGTGACCACGTCGATGGTGCTCGGCTGCAATTGCTGCACGGCGACCTCGACAGGCTGTCGAACCGGGGGCGGGGCCTCCTGTCCGCAGCCTGCCACCAGCGCCAGCGTGAAGCTCGATACGACAGACGCTATCCATGGCCGCCTAAGATCCACGGGGCCTACAGGTCTTGGCATGGTTGCGGTTCCCTGACGATGGAATGATGGCTCGCCCGGGACGAGAGTATATTCGGCCGCCGGCAGGCTGGCCATAGCGAAGCGTCGGAGCCGTCACCCGAGATGCGCGACTCGACTTCCCGCCCGCATGCCAGGGGCTCAGTTCCTCAGCGCCTTGATCGCGACTTTTGCGATCGCCGGCAGATTGAAGCTCAACACGTGACGTTGCCAGAACAGCTCCTGCTTGTCGCAGACCGTATTCTGGCTGAAGCGCGAGATCTCGCCGCGCAATCGCGCGACGTCATGGTCCGGCAGCACACCGTCGAGGCTCGCCTTCAGCCGGGCCCTCAGGCGGCGTGCCTCGGCGATGCCGTCCGCCACGACCTTCGCCTGCTTCGCGCTGATCCGGCCATACTGCAGCTTCAGCGCATTGAGCCGTTCGGCCGAGTCATAGGTCGCGTCGACCAGCTGCTCCCGCGTCATCCAGTCGCTCTCGTAGTTGAGGATATGTTCCCAGCTCGGTTGCGTCAGGAGCTGCCGGTGTTCCTCGACCGTGTGCGCGAACTTGCGGAAGCCGAACTTCTCCGGGTTCTCGAAGATCTGGCTGCCGGGGTCCAGAAAAGGGCCCATGGGCGAGATGAAGCACTGCAGTCGCTTGTCTCCCCACTTGAACAGCGACTCGCAATAATCGATCGTTTCCATGACGGATTCGTAGGTCTGAAAGGGCAGGCCGATCATGTAGAACACGTCGATGCGGTTGCAGTTCAGCTTCAGCGCCTCCCGCAGCATGTTCTCCATCTCTTCGTTCTCGTAGCCCGCCTGGCCTTCCATCGCGTGGCGGACCTTCTTGTCGTGGCTCTCCGGGCTGACCTCGAAACTCCAGTTGCGTACACGCTCGTCCACGTAACGCAGGAAATCGATCGGCGGCACGTCGAAGAACTCGAAGCAGATCTCGTTGTCCACGCCGGCGGCCTCGATCTCGTCGATCACCCGCTTCGCGTATTTCTTTCCACCCTGCAGAAGGTCACCCGGAATCACGATGGCGCCGCGCGACATGCGGCCGATCGCAACCAGGTTGGACACCAGGTTCGACGGACTGCGGAACACCGGCTTGCGGCGCATCGTCATCTTCACGCAGGTCGAAGCCGAACTGCCGCAGGTGACGCACTCGAAAGCGCAGCCCTTCAGCGGCAACACCATCGTGATCGGATTGCGCAACCAGCCGTTGAAAGGCAAGACACCCGTCACGTCCCGGTGACGAATCGCCATCTCCACGAGCAGCTCGGGATGGACGTCGATGTAGTCCAGGCTCTTGGGGACGAAGGTCAGCGGGTTGACGCGCACCTCGCCGTTCTTGCGCCAGGTCAGGTTGGGCACCTGGTGGAAGTCGCCGCCGTTCTCCAGCATGCCGAGCAGAGTGTGCAGCGGCGGTTCCGTGCTGTCGCCGCGCAACACGAAGTCGATCTCCGGATAGTCGCGCAGCAGCTCGTCGTGGAAGTAGGTCGAGGACAGGCCGCCGAACAACACGGGCACGTCCGGGTGAACCTTCTTCGCCAGCCGGGCGATCTCGATCGCACCGTGGCAGTGCGGCATCCAGTGCAGGTCGATGCCGATCGCTTTCGGCTTCAGACCGGCGAGGAACTTCTCCACGTCGAAGCGTGCGTCGGTCAGCATCCGCAGCGCCAGGTTGACGATGCGCACTTCCAGCCCGCGTTCCTTCAGGTAACCCGCCATGGTGAGAAAGCCGATCGGGTAAAGCTCGAACATCACCGAGGACGGCACCATGTCGCTGACCGGACCGTAAAGGATCGACTTTTGCCGAAAGTCGTAGACACTCGGCGGGTGCAGCAGCAGAAGATCGATCGTCCGAGCGCTCATGCAGACAGTTCCTGGGTAGATTATCGGGTCGAAATTCCGCTGTAGTCTGGCGGATGCAACAATGTTGCACCATGCCGGAAACTCCCATCGGGTGAACTACCTGCCGTAGCGTTCGACCCGCACACCGTCACGGATTCCGTCGGGGGGATGCAAGATGACCTCGTTGCCGGCCGTCAGTCCGTCCAGGATCTCGGTCCTCAAGCCGCTGTCTGCGCCGCGATCGACGGCGCGCAGCCTTGCACGATCTTCCTCGACAACGAATACGGCCCAGCCGTCGTCGTCACGGAACAAGGCACTCGCCGGCACGGTCAACACGGCGTCACGCTCCCACACGACGAACCTGGCCTCGACACGATAACCGTCGCCTAGCCTCTGCCAGGCTTCCGGTGGCGAATCGATGTCGGACACCACCAGGACACGCTGTTCCTCCACACCCAGCGCGCTGACCTTGGTGAAGCCCGTCGGTTCTACGGTCCGGACCCTGCCCTCCAGGTCTTGTTCCCCGCCCCAGCGCTCGTACAGCACGCGCCCGCCCGGCGAGATCTGCACCGCATCCCGCGACAGGACCTCGACGACCACCTCCAGCCGGCGCGGATCGCCCATCTCGACCAGCGGCTGGCCGGCTGCCACGACGCCGGCGCTCTCCTGTATCAATCGGAGCACCCGACCTGCCACGGGCGCTTCGACGGTCACGGTCTCGAGCGTTTCGTCCAGGCCGTCAACCGCGGAGTGACGAAGTCTTGCCAGCGCCCCTTCGAGTTCGTGCCGTGCCACCGCCTGCGCGGCGGCGGCCGCGGCGACAGCTGCGTCCGCGGACTGCGTGCGGCTGCGTGCCTGGTCGAATTCGGAGCGCGAAATCAGCCCGTCGGCCAGCATCTCCTCGCGGCGCCGGAACTCGTCGGCGGCGAGCCGCGCATCGGCTTCGGCCTGGCGCAGCGCGGCGGCGGCCTGCTCTGTCGCCGCGCGGGCGGCGGCCACCCGCGCCTCGGCCTCAGCGCGCGTGCGCGGATCCAGCACGGCCGGCCGCAACGGTTCCAGCAGTGCGACGGCCTCGCCCGCATCGACGGCGTCGCCGACCTCGAGCTCGATGCGCCGGAGGTAACCATCGACGGGGGTGTGAAGCAGGTAGCGATCCTTGACACGCGTGCGGCCCTCCTCCTCCACCGTCACCTGTAATGCACTCTGCTGCGCCGCCTCGGTCTCTACCATCACGGGTCGCGGCCAGAATCCCCATGCCAGCGCCAGGGCCACGAGGCCAAGCGCAGCCAGCAGTCCGGTAAAACGTCGTACAGGCAAGTTCTACTCCCTGGTCTTCAGGACTTCGACAAGATCGAGAGCGGCCAGTTTCCGCGCGATCAACAGGCCGCTCAGCATGAAAGATACCAGCACGATTGCCGCCGCGAGCGCGTAGGTAGAGGGCTCGATGATCAGGGGAATACGGTACAGGTCCGAAGAGAAGGCCAGCGCCAGGTAACCCGACAGGGCGGCGCCGAACACGAATCCCAGCGGAATCGACAACAGGGTCAACAGGCCGATTTCACCGAGCAGGATGTAGGCGACCTCCCCGCGCGTGAAGCCGAGCACCCGCAGCGACGCAAGCTCCCGGCCGCGCTCGGAGAGCGCAATGCGCGCGGAGTTGTAAACGACGCCGAAGGCGATGAAAGCGCCGAGCAGTGCGGTGATGAAGCTGAAGTACAGGATCGTCTCCTCCATCATCTCGTTGAACTGCTCGATCGAGGTGTCGCGGATCACGGTGCCGGCCACCCGCGGCATTTCGCCGAGGCGGTCGTAGATCGTCTGCTCCAGGGCCGCGTCCACCGCCAACCGGGCACCGGAGATTGCCGGGCCCTCGCGCATCAGGCCGTTGAGCGCCTCCCGGCTCATGTAAGCGTTGACCCCGAGGTACTCGCGCGTGGTGCTGACCACGGTCGCATGCAGCACGGGGCGCGCGCCTTCGAGCACCTCGATGACGAGCTGGTCGCCGGGTGCGATATGCAGGATCTCCTCGGCCAGGTACTCGGTCAGCACCACGCCGACGGGCGGTATGGGGACGGGCTGCAGCGAAGTGTCCAGCACGCGATGCAACTCGCCGCCCGGCTCGATGCCGTCTACCGACGTGCGGTAGCTCCTGTGCCCGTGGACGAGGCGCGCGGCGACCGAGCGAAAACCCTCGGCATGGCTGACGCCCGGCAGGCTTTCCAGGGAATAGAGCGCGCGACGCGATGTCGGCTCCGTGAAGATCACGGTGAGGTCCTCGCGGCTGCTGAGGCCGTATTGCACGCCCACCATCCAGCTGATGGCATCGCGCTGGAAATTCGTCATCATCAGTATTCCGCCCGCTGCGGCGATCCCCAGCATCGTCAATCCCGCCTTCAACGGCTTGCGTGCGATGTGCCGGACAATCATCCGCGAGGGCTCGGCAAGACGCTGTTGCAGGCCGAGCCGCTCGAAAATGGTGGCCTTGTACACCGGCGGCGGCTCCGGCCGCATTCCCTCGGCCGGGGGCAGGGCCGCGGCACGGCGCACGGCGAAGGCGGTGCCGGCGAGTCCCGCGACCAGCGTCACGCCCGCGGCCTGCAGCAGGACCGCCGGGTCGATCCGAAAATGCAGATAAGGAAAACTGTAGAACACCTGGTAGATCCCGCCGAGTCCCTTCGCGAACCACAGTCCCACGGCGATCCCCGCCAGCAGGCCCAGAACGATGACCATGAGCACCAGTTTCGTGTAGTGCCAGCCCACCTGGCGCGTCGAATAACCGAAGGCCTTGAGCGTCCCGATCTGATCGCGTTCGGTCGCCACCAGCCGACCGATCACCACGTTCAACAGGAAAGCCGCGACCCCGAGAAAAATGACGGGAAATATGGTCGCCATGGTCTGCAGTCCGCGCAGCTCCTCGGTGATGAAACGATGGCTGAACTGGTCTTCCCGCTCATAGGCCCCAAGACCGCCATAGCGCTCGAGGACGTTGTCGACCCGATCGATCAGCGCACGTGCCGAGGCGCCGCGCTGCACGGTGAAACTCACATCGTTGAAAGCGCCATCCATGTCGTAGGCCGTGGCCAGCGCCTTGCGGTTCATCCACAGGATGCCGTAGCGCTCGTAGTCGGGAAAGATCGCGCCTGGCGGAATGGCGTACATGTACTCGGGCGACAGCGCGACGCCGACGATATCGAGCTGCTTGCGGCGTCCCTTGATGATCGCCGCGATCCGGTCGCCGGGACCCAACTCATGCGCCTCGGCGAAATCCTCGCTGATCGCAACCTCCTCGTCGGCGCGGGGTGCCGGGAGACGTCCCTGCCGCAGGTAGGGCACGTTGAGCCTGGGCTCGCCGGACGCGGGCAGCGACACGATCTTGCCCGTGACGGGATCGTCGAAACCTTTGACCTCGAGGTTGACGGGTGCCACGACACGCGTCTCCATGCGATTCACGCCCGGAAGGTCGACCAGCTGACCGGCCACCGATTCGGGCGCCCGCACCAGGCTGGCGAAGACCTCTGCGAAACGCTGGTCGGCGTAGTAGCGCGCCTGCGTGAAGGTCAGGGATGCGTAGGTGACGCGCGCCATCACGAAGGTCGAGACGCCGCCGACCAGCACCAGCGAGATGGCCAGAGCCATGCCCCGCATGTGCCAGACATCGCGCAACAGCTTACGATCCAGGGCCCGCATCACCAGTGCAGCTCCGCTGGCGCCTTGCGCGAATCGTTGCGCTCGGCGCCCGAAATCCCGCCGTCAGCCATGCGTATGACCCGGTCCGCCATTTCCGCGATGACCATGTTGTGGGTGATCACGACGGTGGTCGTGCCGAGTTCGCGATTGGCCCGTTCCAGCGCCTCGAGGACCACGATGCCGGTGGCGGAATCGAGGGCTCCCGTCGGCTCGTCACACAACAACACGGCCGGGTTCTTGGCGATCGCGCGCGCGATGGCGACGCGCTGCTGTTCGCCGCCGGAGAGCTGGGCCGGGAAATGGTTCAGCCGCTTGCCCATGCCGACGATGTCGAGCGCCTCCTCCGGCGCCATCGGCTGGCGCGCGATCTCCGTCACGGCCGCCACGTTCTCGCGCGCGGTGAGGCTGGGAATCAGGTTGTAGAACTGGAACACGAAGCCGACGTGATCGCGTCGGAATGCCGTCAGTTCGCGCTCATTGGCCGTAGTCAGGTCTTTGCTGTCGTAATAGACCTCGCCCGACGTGGCGGTGTCGAGTCCGCCGAGGATGTTCAACAGCGTGGACTTGCCGCTGCCGGACGGGCCGAGCAGGACGACGAACTCGCCGCGGTAAAGCTCGAGATCGACGCTGCGCAGCGCCACGACCTCCACCTCCCCCATGCGGTAGACCTTGGACAGGCCGCGTGCGCGAAACACCACATCATTGCTCATGGGGTCGAGTCTAGCCGCGCGGAGCGCAATTGCCGATTGCGGAATGATGAAATTCGCCTGCGGCGATTGCTCCCGGCGGGATCATTGGGCTACCGTCGGTGCTGTGATGACGCTCAAGGAACAGGTCGAACAATTGCTCCCCGATTGGGAAAGCTGGTATCCGAGCCTCTTCGATGCGGCCCGGGACCTCGGCGTGATCCGCGCTCGCGTCTGCGATCCCGGCTCGCTTTTGTTGTCGAACCGCCATGCCGGCGTCAACAGCGAGGCTGCGCGCGCCTATCGGGAGCAGTGGAGCATCGACGAGGAGCCGGGCGGCGCTGCGCCAGCCGCCGGACGCCGGAAGGCAAAACCGCGGCGCCGACATTCGTCCTAAGCTGAAGTCAGGCCGGCCTGCCGGGCCGAAGACTGCAGACAGAGGAGCGATGTCATGAAAAACACATTCTTCGCGACGATTTTCACCATGCTCGCCGCTGCGGCGTTATTGTCGCCCCTGCCGGCGGCACCGCCCGAGGATCCGGGCGCTCATCGGCAGGGCCCCGGCATGATGCAGGCGGTCGATACCGACGATGACGGCAACATCAGTCGCGCCGAGTTCGACGCCGCCGGCGCCAACGCATTCGCCAGGCTGGACGAAGACGGCGACGGCTTCGTCACCATGGACGAGTTCGAGGCGGGGCCGCACATCGGGCGGGAACACGCCGGACCCCGCGCGGAAGAGCGCCGGACGCACATGCAGGAACGCATGAAACTGCACCGGGCACAGCGCTTCGTCGCGGCGGATGCCAACATGGACAGCATCCTGAGCCGGGCGGAATTCGATGCCGCCCGCGGCGCCCGCTTCGATGAACTCGACCGCGACGACGACGGCGTCATCGACGGGGAGGAGATGGCCCGGCACCGCGCCGAGCGCCCGCATCACGGCAAGCGCGATCGCTGACGCTCGAAATAACTGCGGGTCTCGATGCTGACCACGCCGGACAACAGCAGCAGCCCGACGAGGTTGGGCAGCGCCATGAGGCCGTTCATGACGTCTGAGAACAGCCAGACGAAGTCCAGGGAATGCACCGAGCCGACGAACGCCGCCACCACGAACAGGAGGCGATACGGCAGGATGGCGCGCACGCCGAGGATGTACTCGATGCCGCGTGCGCCGTAGTGGCTCCAGCCGATGATCGTAGAGAAGGCGAACATCGCGAGGCAGACGGCCACGACCGCGGGCCCGAGCTCGCCCGGCAGCGCCGAGCCGAACGCCAGCTGCGTCAGCGGGGCGCCGTTCACGCCCGAGTCCCAGACGCCACTGGAAATGATGGCGATGCCCGTGAAAGTGCAGATCACGAGCGTGTCGATGAAAGTCTGGGTCATCGACACCAGCGCCTGGCGCACCGGCTCCTGGGTCTTCGCCGCCGCTGCCGCGATGCCCGCCGAACCCAGGCCCGATTCGTTCGAGAAAATGCCGCGCGCCACGCCGTAGCGCATGGCCTGCGCGATGGTCGCGCCGAGGAAGCCGCCGGCGGCCGAGCTCCCGGTGAAGGCATCGGTGAACACCAGTGCGAAGGCCGCCGGCACCGCATCGATGTTGAATACCAGCACGATCGTGCAGGCGCCCATGTAAATGAAGATCATCGCGGGGACGAACAGGCTGGTGAAGCCGCCGATAGCGCGAATGCCGCCCAGCGTCACGGCGCCGACGCCGATGGCGATCACTACTCCTGTCACCCAGTCGGGCACACCGAAAGCCCCGCCGATGGCATCGGCGACCGAATTGGATTGCACCATGTTGCCGATGCCGAAGGCGGCGAAAGCGGTGAACAGGGCGAACAGCCAGCCGAGCGTGCGCCCCAGCGGCCTGAAGCGGATGCCCTGCGAAAGGTAGTACATCGGTCCGCCCGCCTGTTCGCCACGCTCGTTCGTCACGCGGTATTTCACGGACAGCAGCGCCTCGGAGTACTTGGTCGCCATGCCGACCAGCCCCGTGACCCACATCCAGAACAGTGCGCCCGGCCCACCGAGCGCGATGGCCGTGGCGACGCCGACGATGTTGCCGGTGCCGACGGTCGCGGCCATCGCCGTCATCAGGGCAGCGAAGTGCGAGATGTCGCCGCGCGCGCCATGCTCGGTGCGGACGATGAGCGCCTGGTGCAAGGCCGGACCGAGCTGGCGAAACTGCAATCCGCGCAGCACGACGGTAAGGTACAACCCCGTCAACAGCAGCAGGGGAATCAGGCAATAAGGGCCCCAGACGAAGGCCGAGACGGCGTCCAGCCAGGCGGTGATTTGTTCCATGATGCGGCGTCCCCGAGTGCGTCGTTATCGTTGTGCTCGCCGCGGCCCGCTCAGGCGCGCGGCTCCATCGCCAGCAAGGCTTCGATCTGCGCGTCTTTCTGCTGCCAGAGTTCGCCCAGCCAGGCCTGGAACCGGGCGCGGAATTCCGGATCGCCCAGGTAATCGCCCTGTAGCACCCATGCCGGAATCTCGCGCTGCGTGACCCGCACGCGCAACTTGTGCAGGCGCCCGCAACAGAGATCCCACAGGCTCGGCGCGCCGCCCGGATAAACGATGGTCACGTCGAGCATGCGATGCAGGATCTGCCCCATCGCGCTGAGCACGAAAGCGGTGCCGCCTGCACGGGGCTTGAGAAGATGCCGGTAGGGCGATGCGCTCGCCGCATGTTTTTCCGGCGTGAAGCGCGTGCCCTCGACAAAGTTCATCACCGAGGTGGGTTGCTGGCTGAAATGCTCGCAGGCGCGCCGCGTCGCTTCGAGGTCCTGGCCTTTCGCTTCCGGATGCTTCTCGAGGTACTCGCGGGAGTGGCGCTGCATGAAGGGGAAATCGAGCGCCCACCAGGCGAGGCCGAGCACCGGCACCCTGATGAGCTGCTTCTTCAGGAAAAACTTGAGAAACGGAATCCGGCCGTTGAAGACCCCCTGCAGCACCAGGATATCGACCCAGCTCTGGTGGTTGCAGATGACCAGGTACCATTCGTCGCGCTCGAGCCCCTCCAGCCCCTCGACCTCCCGGCGGATATTCTGCGTCAGGCGGAAGATCAGCTCGTTGCCGCTGATCCAGCGGCTCGCCAGCCACACCAGTGCCCGGTCGCACCGGGCCCGCACGCTCGGAGAAGGCCACAGCTTGGCCAGCGCGACGACGTACAGGGGGGTCGCCCAGAACACCAGGTTCAGGACGATCAGGGTCAGCGTCAGGATGCCGCGCAACGTGGCCATGGCGGCAGATTGTAGCCGCAACCGCGCTGGTCGCGTCGCGCGGCCGACGGTAGTCTTGACGCCATGAAAACGATTTTCCCGGATTTCGCGACCGTGAGCCGTGGCGACATCGACCTGGCGGCACTGCAGGCCACGGGTATCGATCTCGTACTCCACGACGTCACCTCCGCGGCAGATCTGCCGTCCCGCCTCGCCCCGGCGGAGATCCTCATCACCAACAAGATCCGCATCGGTCCCGACGAACTCGCAGCGGCGCCTGGGCTCAGGCTGATCTGCCTGTCGGCCACGGGGGTGAACAACGTGGACCTGGAGGCGGCCGGCGCGCGCGGCATCGGGGTGTGCAATATCACGGCCTATTGCACCACCTCGGTCGTGCAGCACGTGTATGCGATGATCCTCGCGCTCAGCCACCACCTCGCCGGCTACCAGCGGCTGCTGCAGCAGGGGGCGTGGAAGAACAGCCCGCAGTTCTGCCTGCTCGATTACCCGATCCGGGAACTCGCCGGGCGCAAGCTGGGCATCGTGGGCTACGGCGAGCTCGGCCGCGGAGTGGCGGCTGCCGCCACCGCCTTCGGACTCGAAGTGCTCGTCAGTGAGCGGCCGGGCGGTGCGCCGGCGCCAGAGCCTTCCGACGGCGTGGAACGGTTGCCTTTCGAGCAGGTGCTGGCCGCGGCCGATATCCTGTCGCTGCATTGCCCCCTGACCGACGCGACCCGTGGGCTGATCGATGCGGCGGCGCTGGGCCGGATGAAAAAAGACGCGATCCTGATCAACACCGCCCGCGGGGCGCTGGTGGACTCGGCGGCGCTGGCCGCTGCGCTCCGCGACGGACGCATCGCCGGCGCCGGCATCGACGTGCTGCCGCAGGAACCGCCGATGGACGGCGATCCCCTGCTGGATGCCGGCCTGCCCAATCTCATCGTCACGCCGCACGTCGCCTGGGCGGCGCGTGAATCCCGGCAGCGGGCAATCGACGAAATAGCCGCCAACATCCAGTCCTTCATGAACGGCGGCCGACGCGGTCGAGTGATTTGAAACTCGCGATCTACTGGCTGCGCCGCGACCTGCGGCTCGGCGACAACCCCGCCCTGCTGGCGGCCCTCGAGGCGGCGGACAACGTGCTGCCCGTATTCATCTGGTCGCCCGAGGATGAAGGGCCCTGGGCGCCCGGCGCGGCGGCGCGCTGGTGGTTGCACCATAGTCTCGACGCGCTCGCGAGCGAGCTGCGTGATCGCGGCAGCCGGCTGCTGCTGCGCGCCGGGCCGGCGGCCGAAACGCTCGCCGCACTCGTGGCCGAGACCGGCGCGGAGGCGGTGTTCTGGAACCGCCTCTACGAACCGGCGCTGGTGGCTCGGGACACCGAGATCAAGGCGCGACTCCGCGAGCAGGGCCTCACCGTCGAGAGCTGCAAGGCGGCGCTGCTGTTCGAGCCCTGGGAGCATTCGACCGGCAAGGGGGAACCCTACCGGGTGTTCACGCCGTTCTGGAAATCGGCGCTGCGGGAACCGGAACCGGCCCCGCCGCAGGCCGCGCCCGCCAATCTCAAGCCGCCGGATCGCTGGCCGCAGGGACTGGACCTCGCGGCACTCGAACTGCTGCCCCGGATTCGCTGGGACGAAGGGCTCGCGGCGCACTGGACGCCGGGCGAGACGGCCGCGCAGGACCGCCTCGCCCGCTGGTGCGAAGCGGGACTGGACGAGTATCCGGACGGCCGGAATCGGCCGGATCGCGACGGCACGTCGGCGCTGTCGCCCGCGCTGCACCACGGCGAACTGACGCCGCGCCAGGCCTGGCATGCCGCCACCGCCCAGCGCGGGAAGGTGCCTGAAGCGGCGCTCGAGTGCTGGCTGCGAGAACTCGGCTGGCGCGAGTTCGCGCACCATGTGCTGTTTTATTTTCCGGACACGCCGACCGAGCCGATGCATGAGAAGTACGCTGCGTTCCCGTGGCGCGAAGAACATGCCGCCCTGCTCGAGGCCTGGCAGCAGGGCCGCACCGGCATCCCCATCGTCGATGCCGGGATGCGTCAGCTGTGGACCACGGGCTGGATGCACAACCGCGTGCGCATGATCGTCGCGTCGCTGTTGGTGAAGAACATCCGCGCGCCGTGGCAGGCCGGGGCCCGTTGGTTCTGGGACACACTCGTGGACGCGGATCTCGCCAGCAACACGCTGGGCTGGCAATGGAGCGCGGGGTCCGGGGCCGACGCAGCGCCCTACTTCCGCATTTTCAACCCGGTATTGCAGGGCGAGAAATTCGATCCCGCGGGAGAATACGTGAAACGCTGGGTGCCGGAACTGGCCAACGTGACGGCAGACCGCATCCACACGCCGTCGCCAGGACTGGCGGAAGGCTACCCGGGCCCCGTCATCGACCTGAAGCGGAGCCGCCAGGAAGCGCTCGACGCGCTGGCCAGCCTGCGCAAATAGCGCGGGCGGCCCGGTCGCGGATCGGGACGGCCTGGGCTCGCCCGACCCGCGACCGGTGCCTCAGGCCGCGACGGCGGCCCCTGCGTCGGACACGGTGGCCAGCACGCCGGCCGCTGCGGTGATCACCGCGGCTATGCGGGCGGCGCTCTGCACGCCCTCTCGGCCGATGCCGGCTTCACGCACGACTTTCTCGTGCGCGCGAATGCAGAACTCGCAGCCGTTGATCGCCGAGACCGCGAGCGAATACAGCTCGAACTCGGCCTTCTCGATGCCCGGGTTGCCGATGACATTCATCCGCAGCCGCGCCGGCAGCTTGCCGTACTCGGCATCGCCGACGAAGTGCGTGAACCGATAGTACACGTTGTTCATCGCCATCACGGCGGCCGCGGCCCGCGCCGCGTCGCGACGAGCCCGGTCCAGCTTGTCTCCGGCAATGTCCTCCACCACGGCGGCCAGCTCGTTGCTGCGCACGGCGACGGCGCAGGCCAGCGCGGTGCCGAGCGCCTGCGCCTCGGTGAGGCCCGGCGCGCCGGTGGCGCCCAGCACCGTGGAAAGGTTCAGCTTGATGTCGCGCGCGTACTCGGGGAAACGCGCCTTGATCTGTTCGAGATTCATCATGGCCTCCTCAGGCGACCTTGAGGGTGTCTTCACCCTTCTGCCAGTTGCAGGGACACAGCTCGTCCGTCTGCAGGGCGTCCAGCACGCGGAGCACCTCGTCCGGGCTACGGCCGACATTCAAATCCGTGACATAAACGAAGCGCACGATATCGTCCGGATCGACGATGAACGTGGCCCGCTGCGCGACGCCCTCCGCCTCGTCGAGAATGCCCAGCGCAGTGGTCAGCTCGCGCTTGATGTCGGAGAGCATCGGGAAAGGCAGGTCGCGAAGCTCTTCTTTCTCGTTGCGCCACGCCACATGGACGAACTCCGAGTCGGTGGACACGCCGAACAGGTGCGCATCACGATCGCGGAACTCGCCGTTGAGCGCCCCGAAGGCGGCGATTTCGGTCGGACAGACGAACGTGAAATCCTTCGGCCAGAAGAACAGGATCTTCCATTGCCCCTGCAGGGCCTCGTCCTGGCTCGAGAAATCCTTGAAAGCGGTATTGATGTCGTTGCTGACGACACCCTTGAGATTGAATGCAGGAAATTTCTTGCCGACGCTGATCATGTTCTGACTCCGTAAGTTAAGGTGTTTGGTAATTTCATGAGGAGAGTGTGTCGTCCGGCCGTTGATTTATCCAATGAATTAAATTTATCTTCTCCATAGATGAAACCTATCAACATCCATCTCAGCCTCCGGGCGCTCGGCTATCTCGTGGCCCTGGGCGAAAGCCGCCATTTCGGCAAGGCCGCGGAACGGTGTTACGTCAGCCAGCCGACCCTGAGCGCACAGATCAAGAAGATGGAGGACCAGCTCGGCGTGCAGCTCGTGGAGCGCGGCCAGCAGGTGCGCCTGACGGACATCGGCGAACGCATCGCGGAACGGGCGCGGCGGGTGATCGACGAGGCGCGCGAAATCGAAGCGCTGGCGCGCAACTTCCAGGATCCGCTCGCCGGTGAGTTGCGCATCGGCCTGATCCCGACCGTCGGACCCTACCTGTTACCCCACATTGCGGCCTCCCTGCGGGCGCGGTTCCCCGAACTGCGCCTGCTGCTGGTCGAGCACCAGACCCACCGGC
Organism: uncultured Thioalkalivibrio sp.; assembly: GCA_964441585.1. Lineage (GTDB taxonomy): Bacteria > Pseudomonadota > Gammaproteobacteria > Steroidobacterales > XN24 > XN24. The sequence continues at coordinate 964 of CAYTXS010000009.1, read as the reverse complement.
TGGTCGAGTTGCTCAAGAGCGGCGATCTCGACATGGCCATTCTCGCACTGCCGATTCCGCCCGAGCGCCTCGTCACGCGGCCACTTTATGCGGAGAGCTTCCAGGTGGCGCTGCCCGCCGACCACGCTCTCGCGCGGCACAAGCGCCTGTCGCTGGACGACCTCGACGGCGAAACGTTGCTGCTGCTGGAGGACGGCCACTGCCTCCGCGACCAGGCCCTCGCGGCATGCCAGCTCGCGCGGGTCCGGGAGGCGCCCGATTTTCGCGCTACGAGCCTGGAGACCCTGCGGCAGATGGTCGCCGCGGGGGTCGGGATCACCCTGCTGCCCACCCTGGCGGTCGATCAGCCGGGCGGGCGGGCGCCGGCCATGGCGGTGCGTCCCTTCAAGGAACCGGAACCCGAGCGCACCATCGCCGCGGCGTGGCGCCCCGGTTGCGCACGCGAAGAGACCATCGGCCACGTGTGCGACGAGATCGAGCGGCTGATGGCGAAGCCCCGCTGAGCGGCGCTTCAGTAGCCCCGCAACACGTTGGCCGGCGGGTGCGTGACCACGCTGCGCGTCGCCAGCACGCCGGTGCCGCCTACGACGAAGAGCCCCGCGACCAGGCCGGCGATCCAGATCATCGGATCGAACGCGAACTCCAGCTGGAAAACCCGCCGCGCCAGCAGCCAGGCGACGCCCGATGCCCCGGCCGCAGCCAGCACGCCGGAAATCACGCCCAAGGCAGCGAATTCCACCGCCACGCCGGCGAGGACCACCCGCTTTTTCGCCCCCAGCGTGCGCAGCATGGCACTCTCGTAGAGCCGCTCCTCGCGGGTCGACTGCACGACGGCGAGCATCACGAGCAGCCCGGCGCCGAGTGCGAACAGGAACACGTATTGCACGGCGAGCGAGGCCTGGTCCATGACGTCGCGAACCTGCTCGATGGCCGCCTCGAGATCGATGACCGTCACGCTGGGGTA
>CAYTXS010000008.1:0-32310 GCA_964441585.1 uncultured Thioalkalivibrio sp. | reverse complement strand
TCCTGTTGCTGGTCGGCGAACAGGGGCTGGAGATCGAGACGCCGGTGGGCTCCTATGCCGGGGCGATGGGACTGCCGCAATTCATCCCCTCCAGCTATCGCGCCTATGCCGTCGATGGCGACGGCGACGGACGAATCGACCTGTGGAACAGCAGCGACGACATCCTGGCCAGCGTCGCGGGCTATTTCAGCGACCACGGCTGGCGACGCGGCGAACCCGTTGTGGTTCCGGCGCTCGCGGGTGAACGCGACCCGGCGGATCTCGCGGCCCAGGCATTGAAGCCCGGCACCACGGTCGGCGCATTGCAGGCGGCCGGCGTCACACTGTACGGCCCTGCCCCTAGCGATCCGTCAGCCGCGGCCGGCCTTTTCGTCCTCGAGCACGAGGAGGGCCCCCGCTACTGGGCAGGTTTCCACAACTTCTATGTCATCACGCGCTACAACCGCAGCCTGATGTATGCGCTCGCGGTCCATCAGCTCGGCGAGGCGATCCGGGCGCGCGTCGAAGGGGAGGCGCATGCGGGCTGAGGGCGGCCTCGGAAAGGTCGCCACGGCCGGCACGATCGCGGCCCTGTTGCTGCTCGGCGGCTGCTTCGCGCCGCGCGATCCGGGCTTCGGCCTTGGTGACGGCCCCCCCGCCCGACCGCTGGATGCTGCCGGGATTCCGGATGCGGTCCCGCGCGCGGAGCCGCGCAGCAAAAGCGGCAACCCGCCCTTCTACGAGGTCCGGGGGCAGCGCTATTACGTCATGAACGACGCCGCGGGTTACCGCGAGAGCGGCGTCGCAAGCTGGTATGGCACCAAATTTCATGGCCGGCGCACCTCGAGCGGTGAGCCCTACGACATGTACGCGATGACGGCAGCGCACAAGACCCTGCCGCTGCCCAGTTACGTGCGGGTGACGCATCGCGGCAACGGACGCAGTGTCGTGGTGCGGGTCAACGACCGCGGCCCCTTCATCGGCGACCGGGTGATCGACCTGTCCTATGCCGCGGCCGTACGCCTTGGCATGCACAATGAGGGTACCGCACCGGTGGATGTGGAGATCATCACGCCCCGCCAGGCACTGGCGCCCCGCGACGGCATGCAGGTCCCGGGTGGCGCAGCGCCGGCGCCGGAAGCGAGCTGGTTGCAGGTGGGTGCGTTCTCCAGCGAGGAGAACGCCGCACGCCTCCAGGCCCGGCTGGTGGAGAACGGTATCGACGGCGTCGTGCTCTCGCCACAACAGCGGGCGCGGCAGCGCGTCTACCGGGTCCGGATTGGACCGTTGACAGCGATCGACGAGATCGAGCGCACCCTGGAACAAGTGCGGGGCCTGGGAATCCGGGACGCGCACCTCTCGACGGACTGAGTGCGCCTACACGCTCCGCGAGCGAGCGTGTAACATTCCTGCCTGGTTCCACCTCTCACAACGACGGCCATGCGCCGCCCCCGGGAGTCATGCGCTCAATATCCATCCTTTGTCTCGTACTGATCCTGTTTTCGTCGCCGCTTGCCGCCCTCGCCCAGCAACCGGCGTCCCTGTTGCCCCCCGTCCCTGCTGCGCCGGCGGTGGCCGCCCGCGGCTATATCCTGTTGGATTTCAACTCCGGGGAAGTGCTGACGGAAAAAGACGCCGACGAGACCATGGATCCGGCGAGCATCACCAAGCTCATGACCGCCTACGTGGTGTTCAGCGAACTCAGCAAAGGACAGATGCGCCTCGACGACCTTGTCACGGTGAGCGAGCGCGCCTGGCGCACCGGCGGTTCGCGCACCTTCATCGAGGTCGGCTCGCGCGTCAGCGTCGAGGACCTGCTGCGAGGCATGATCATCCAGTCGGGCAACGACGCCTCAGTGGCCCTCGCGGAACATACTGCGGGCTCCGAGGCGGCATTCGCGGAACTGATGAACGAGTACGCGCGGCGCCTCGGCATGGTGAACAGCAACTTCCGCAATGCCAACGGGCTGCCGGCGGAGGACCACTACAGTTCGGCACGCGACATCGCCCTGCTGGCCAGCGCGATCATTCGCGAGTTCCCCGAGTTTTACCAGTTCTATTCCGAGCGCGAGTTCACTTTCAACAACATCACACAGCGCAACAGGAACCAGATGCTGTGGCGCGACCCCAGCGTCGACGGCATGAAGACCGGCATGACCGATGCCGCGGGTTATTGCCTGGTGGCCTCGGCAGAGCGCGAGGGCATGCGCCTGATCTCCGTGCTGCTCGGCACCAGCAGCGCCAAGGCCCGGGCCGACGCCACCCAGAGCCTGATGAACTGGGGTTTCCGCTTCTACGAAAGCCATCGGCTTTATGCGGCAGGCGAAGCCGTGACGAGTGCGCGGATCTGGAAAGGCGAACAGGACACCCTCGACCTCGGCCTGACCGAGGACCTCTGGGTGACGGTGCCGCGCGGCCGCTACGATGCCATGCAGGCCGCACTCGAACTCAAGTCGCCCCTGGTCGCGCCGCTGGCGCCGGAAGACGCGGTCGGGCGGATCAAGGTCAGCCTGGAGGGCGAGCCGCTTGCAGAAAGGCCGCTGCATCCCCTGGCGAGATCGACGGAAGGCGGTCTCGCGCGGCGTGCGCTGCACTCCGTGCTGCTGTGGTTCGAATGAGCGAGACCCTGCTCGAGTTTCCCTGTGATTTTCCGCTCAAGGTCATGGGCCGGAAAGAGCCCGGCTTCCGCGAACTCGTGGTCGCCATGGTCGAGGCGCATGCCGGTTCGGTGCCCGAGAATCACGTGCGCCTGCGCGACAGTCGCGACGGTAATTTCGTCGCCTTGACCGTGATCGTCCACGCGCGGACCCAGGCCCAGCTCGACGCGATCTACACCGACCTTTCGGCGCACGATCGAGTGCTGATGGTGCTTTGATGACCGTCCCCGTCGTGCATCGGCTCGGCCGCGTGGACTACGAGCCCACCTGGCGCCAGATGCAATCGTTCGCGGAGACCCGCGGCCCCGAGCAGCCGGACGAACTGTGGATCCTGGAACACCCGCCGGTGTTCACCCTGGGGCTCAACGGCCGGCGCGAGCACCTGCTGGCGCCCGGGGATATCCCAGTCGTGCAGGTCGATCGCGGCGGCCAGGTCACGTACCACGGGCCCGGCCAACTGGTCGTCTATCCCTTGCTCGACCTGGCACGCGCCGGACTGGGCGCCCGGGCGCTGGTCTGTGTCCTGGAAAGGGCGGTGATCCGTTGCGTCGCCGGCTATGGCATCGATGCCCAAAGTGACCGCAAGGCGCCCGGCGTCTACGTCGATGGCTGCAAGCTCGCCAGCATCGGGCTGCGCATCCGGCGCAATTGCAGTTACCACGGACTTTCGCTGAACGTCGCCATGGACCTGCAGCCGTTCAGCCGCATAAACCCTTGCGGTTACGAGGGCCTGCAGGTCACCCAACTGGCTGCATTGGGCGTGGACCGGGATATCGATTCGGTAGCTGGCGATCTCGAGGCCGCCCTGCTGGACGAACTGGCTCAGGCCGCCCCCAGCCTCGCGCGCAGCGCGTAGAGCCGCTCCGGCGTACCGACATCGGTCCAGAATCCATCGTGCAACAGTCCGCTGAGCCTGCCCTCACCCGCCGCTCTTCGCAGCAATGGGGCGAGGGGAAACCGCCCCGGGGAGCAGCCGTCGAACAGCTCCGGCGCGAGAATGGCCAGGCCACTGTAGGTGTAGCGAGAATCGGCATCCGGCACGACCCGGCCGTCGGCGAGGCCGAAATCTCCGCCGGGGTTGTGCGCCGGGTTCGGCACGAGCACGAGATGGCCCAACATACCGCGCGGCAGCGCAAGCCTCGCGAGCGCCAGATCGCACCAAATGTCGCCATTGACCAGCAGGAAGGGGGCGGGGCCGAGCAGCGGGAGGGCCTGGAAAATACCGCCGCCGGTATCGAGCGCCGGCCACGGCTCCGGGGAATACGTGATGCTGACGCCCCACTCCCGTCCGTCTCCGAGGGTGGCGCGAAGCTGTTCCCCGAGCCAGGCGCAGTTCATCACGACCTCCCGGTAACCGGCCGCCGCCAGCGCCGCGAGATGATGCGCCACCAGCGGTCCTTCGCCGACCGGCAGCAGTGGTTTCGGCGTATGGTCCGTCAGCGGGCGCATGCGTTCGCCCCGACCTGCCGCCAGCACCATGGCTTTCACAGGGATCTCCTCGCCGAATCCGCGCCGGGTGGCGATTGATGACTCGCGTCGAAGTATGCCATGTTAGCTTCCGGTCGCCGGGGCGCCTGATGTATCGACTGCTGATCCTGTCATTTTTCCTCAGCTTCCCGTGGGCGGGTGCGGCCGCGCAAGAGAAATCCATCTGTCCCCAGCCCGAGACGATCGACCTGGGGCCGATCGACGACAGCGGCCGGCTGGAGGTGTCCGCCAACCGGGCGGAAGTCGCGGCAGAGGGAGACGCTCAGTTCTCCGGCGGCGTCGTGCTGCAACGCGGAGCCCAGCGCCTGGAAACCGAGAGCGCCACATGGGACCGCACCGCGGGGCGCGTGGTGGCCATCAAGGGCGCACGCTACCTGCAGCCGGGCTTCGAAGTCGAAGCCGACTCCCTGGAGTTCCTGCCGGCGGAGGGCATGGCCATCCTGAGCGGCAATCGATACCGGATTCCCTCGCAACCCGCCAGCGGCGGCGCCGAACGGATCCGGGCCGCCGAAGAAGGCCGGGTCGAAATGGACGGCGTGACCTACACCACCTGCCCCGGCGACGACCCGGACTGGTGGCTGCGCATCGATCACCTGGACCTCGATATCGACGCTGAGACCGGCGTCGCGGAGCACGTGACGCTGCGCCTGTTCGATACGCCGATCATCTACTGGCCCTACCTGTCCTTTCCGCTGTCCGACCGGCGCAAATCGGGGTTCCTGGTGCCGGAATTCGGCCAGTCGACCCGCAGCGGTTTCGAATTTGCCACACCCTATTACTTCAACCTGGCGCCGAATTACGATCACCTCCTGACCCCCACGCTGCTGTCCCGGCGGGGCCTGCAGCTGCAGAACGAGTTCCGCTACCTGACGGAGCAGAGCAGCGGCAGTGTGCAATTCGACTACCTGTATCGGGACAGTGCGCTGGCCACCAACGACGCCCGCGCATGGGTGAACGTCGGGCACGTCACCCGCTTCGACAACGGCTGGCGCTTCACGGCGGCCCTCGAGGACGTCTCCGACACGGACTATTTCCAGGACCTCGGGCGCGGCACCCAGGTCACCAGCCGGACCCATCTCGAACGCCTGCTGCAGGCGGACTACACGGGGGACACCTGGCGCATCGTGGCACGCATGCAGAACTTCCGCACACTCGACCTGGGCATTCCGGACGACGAGCGTCCCTACGCCAGGCTGCCGCAGATCAGCGCAAACGGGCTGTGGCGCGACGGACCGCTGGGACTGGACTGGCAGGTGACCACCGAAGCTGCAGGATTCGTCCGCGACGTAGGGCCGGAGGGCGGCCGTGCGGTTCTCGAGCCAGGCGTCAGCCTGCCGATCGCCGCGCCGGGGTTTTTCTTCACGCCGAGCGCCAGGCTGCGCATGGTGCAATACACCTTGACCGACCAGCCGGCAGGCGCGGAGGACAACCCGGGCTACGTGGCGCCGATCCTCAGCGTCGATTCCGGCCTGGTCTTCGAGCGGGCGCTGTCGCGGGGTCGCTTCCTGCAGACCATCGAGCCGCGGGCGCTGTACGCCTTCATCCCGCAGCGAGACCAGGACGACCTGCCCTTGTTCGACAGCGGCCGACCGGATTTCAACTATGTCCAGCTGTTTCGCCCGAACCGCTTTCTCGGCTTTGACCGGCTCGGCGACACCAACCAGGTGAGCGTCGGCGTGACCAGCCGCCTGATCGAGTCGGATTCCGGCCGCGAATTCCTCACCGCGTCGCTCGGCAAGGCATGGTACCTCTCGGACCCGGAGGTGGCCCTCCCGGGTGAGACCGTGGACACCGCCGAGGGCTCGCCCATCGTGCTCGAACTCGGTCTCGGCCTGTTCAATAACTGGAACGCCGACATCGGCTACCAGTGGGAAACCGGCACCGCGGAGACCCGCCTGGCGCAGTTCCGGGTCCAGTATCAGCCGGCACCCAACCGTGTCGTGAACCTTTCTTATCGTTATCGGCCTGATTTGCTGGAAGACCTGGCGTTCTCGGTCGGCTGGCCGATCGCGCGCCGCTGGAGTTTCGTCAGCGGCATCGAATATTCGCTGCGCGACGAAACCGCTGTAGACCGCTTGTTCGGCCTGCAATACGAAAGCTGCTGCTGGGCCGTTCGCTTCTCGGCCAGCGACCAGGTCAGCCGCCGCGACGGCAGCACCGATGCCGCGATACGGCTACAGGTGGAATTCAAGGGTCTCGGTGGCGCCGGGGCGAGGAAGCGCTTCGAGAGTGATATCCTAGGCTACTCCGCTTATGACCAATAGAGATCCTATGCGATTGTTTTCAAAGCCTTTCTTAACGACCGCCCTGCTCTTGGCAGGATTGCTGGGAAGCTTCACCGCGCCACTCCACGCGCAGTCAGGCTCGCTCAGCGATTCCGGCGTGCTGCTGGACCGGATCGTGGCGGTGGTCGACGACGGCGTAGTGTTGCAATCCGAACTCGAGGACCGGGTCGCGCTGGTGACGGAGCAGCTGCGTGCGCAGGGCACCCGCATGCCGCCGGCAGAGCTGCTGCGGGACCAGATCCTGGAGAGCCTCGTGGTCCAGCAGGTGCAGATGCAACGCGCCGAGCGGCTCGGCATCCGGATCAGCGACGAACAGCTGAACCTCGCTCTCGAGCGCGTCGCCGCACGCAACCAGATTCCCTTTGCCAACCTGCCCGCGACCCTGGCGTCCGAGGGCATCGACTACACGGCGTTTCGCGAGCAGCTGCGCCGCGAAATGACCATCGAGGCCCTGCGGCAACGTGACGTGACCGCCCGCATCCAGGTCTCCGAGAGCGAGATCGAACGCTGGCTGGAGCAGAACGAGGCGAACATTGGCAACCAGCTCGATTACGACGTGTCCCAGATTCTCATCGCCCTCCCGGCGAATCCGAACCAGGAGCAGCTCTCGAGCGCGCGCGCCCGCGCGGACGAAGTCTATGCGCGCTTGCAGGCGGGGGATGATTTTGCCGAGCTCGCGGTGGCCGAATCCGCGGGGCAACAGGCGCTGTCCGGCGGACGGCTGGGCTGGCGCCGCGGCTCGCGATTGCCGCAGCAGTTCGCCGCGGCCATCCAGTCGTTGTCGGCAGGCGAGGTCAGCGCTCCCATCCAGAGTAGCAGCGGTTTCCACATCTTCCGCGTCAACGAGACCCGCGGCGGAGACGAGCGCGTCGTGCAGATGCAGACTCGCGCGCGGCATATCCTGCTGACCACCAACGAGGTCGTGGACGACGAGACCGTCCGCAGCCGGCTGGAAGAATTCCGGGCCCGCATCGAGGCTGGCGAAGCCTTCGCCGACATCGCCAAGCTGGAGTCCGAGGATCCGGGCTCTGCCGTGCGTGGCGGCGATCTCGGCTGGAATCCGCCGGGCACCTTCGTGCCGCAGTTCGACGAGGCGCTTGCGCAACTCGAACCGGGCGAGGTCAGCGAACCTTTCCGCTCGCCCTTCGGCTGGCACATCATCCTGCTCGAGGATCGGCAGGAGCGAGACACCACGGACGAAGTGAAGCGCAGGCAGGCCATTGAGGCCATCCGCGCCAGCAAGCAGGAACAGGAAACGGAACTCTGGCTGCGTAGCATGCGCGACGAAGCCTGGGTCGAGATCCGCGGCGGCTGAGCCGCGCCTCGCATGGGGGCCCTGCCCGCGATTGCGTTGACGACCGGCGAGCCTGCCGGCATCGGTCCCGAGCTGTGTCTGGCGGTTGCGGCGCGACCCTGGGCGGCGCGTCTCGTGGCCGTCGGTCCGCTGGAGCAACTGCGGGAGACGGCGACACGCCTCAGCTCCCCCGTGGAACTCGTCGCCGTCACTGCGGCCCGGCCTCATCGTGCCGGGGAATTGCAGGTCATCGACATTCCACTCGCCGTGCCCACCGTCCCCGGCCGTCTCGACCCGCGGAATGCAGAAGCCGTGCTGGCCACGCTGCGGCGCGCCGCGCAGGGCTGCCTGGACGGCGAGTTCGACGGCATGGTCACGGCGCCGGTGCACAAGGGCGTCATCAACGACGCCGGCCACGCCTTCTCCGGTCACACCGAATTTCTCGGCGAGCTCGCCGGCGGTCGCCCCGTGATGCTGCTGGTCTCCGGTCAGCTGCGTGTCGCCCTGGCGACCACGCACCTGCCGTTGCGTGAGGTTCCCGCGGCGATCACGCCGGAAGGCCTCGATGCCGTGCTGCGCGGCTTGCATGCCGGGCTGCGTGAACGCTTCGGCATCGCCGAGCCGAGAATCCTCGTGGCCGGCCTGAATCCCCATGCGGGAGAGAGCGGTCACCTGGGCGACGAGGAGATCCGCATCATCGTGCCGACGCTGCAGCGATTGCGCGCAGCGGGCCTCTCGCTCGAGGGGCCATTGCCGGCCGATACCCTGTTCACTCCACAACGACTCTCCGGGGCGGACGCCGTGCTGTCGATGTACCACGACCAGGGCCTGCCGGTCCTTAAATACGCAGGCTTCGGCCGGGCGGTGAACATCACGCTGGGCATTCCGCTGCTGCGGACCTCGGTCGACCACGGCACGGCGCTCGACATCGCGGGCCGCGGGCGAGCCGACGCGGGCAGCATGGCGGCTGCACTCGAACTGGCCATCGAGATCGCGGCGCGCACAGCAGCCGGCGCATGAGCCACGCGCCGCGCAAACGCTTCGGCCAGCATTTCCTTCACGATGCGGCGGTCATCGAGCGCATCGTGGCTGCGGTGAATCCCGTGCCGGGGGAGCGTCTCGTGGAAATCGGGCCGGGAGAAGGGGCCCTGACCCTGCCGCTGTTGCGCCGTGGCGCCCGCCTGACGGTCATCGAACTCGATCGCGACCTCGCCGCACGCCTCGCCGCGCGCCCGGAAGCCGGGGATTCATTGACCGTCATCCAAGGCGACGCGTTGCGCATGGATCTCGCGGCCCTGGCCGATGACGGGCCGCCGCTGCGGCTGGTCGGCAACCTGCCCTACAACATCTCCACGCCGCTGCTGTTCCGCTTCATCCGGCAGGCCGCCGTGATCGAGGACATGCATTTCATGCTCCAGCGCGAGGTCGTCGAGCGGATGACGGCCGGGCCCGGCTCGAAAACCTACGGTCGGCTCAGCGTGATGATCGCCGTCGCCTGCCGCGTCGAGGCGCTGTTCGACATCGGTCCGGGCGCCTTCCGTCCCCCGCCGAAAGTGTGGTCATCCATCGTTCGGCTGGCACCATGGCGCGACCCGCCCTTCCCGGTGGCCGATCCCCAGCGCTTCGCGGAGGTCGTGCGCCGGGCATTCGGCCAGCGCCGCAAGACCCTGCGCAATGCACTCGCGGGCGTGCTCGACGCCGATACGATTCGCGCGGTCGGCTGCGATCCCGGCGCGCGGGCGGAAACCCTCGCGCCGGGCGACTTCGCGCGCCTCGCGGCCGCTGCGAGCCTATAATCATGGTGAGCATGCCAGCGGGGAGAACGGGAATGGATTACCAGCGAATCATTGCGGCCGTGGACCTGGACACCGAAAGCGAACGGGTGCTCGCCAGAGCCAAGTGGCTTGCGGGATTCACCGGTGCAAAGCTGCGCGTCCTGCACGTGGTCGAGTACGTGCCGGTCGAACCCATGGGGGAAGCCTTGCTGCCTGCGGTGAACATCGAGCGGGAGCTCGTCGCGGGAGCCCGCAACCGCCTCGCGGAACTCACGGCCGCTGCCGGCCTGCCGGATGTCGAACAGGAGGTCATTGCCGGCACCATCAAGGCCGACCTGTTGCGCGCCGTGCAGGACTGGCCCGCGGACCTGCTGGTGATCGGCAGCCGCGAACGCCACGGCCTGGCGTTGATCGTCAACCTCACCGAGGACGCCGTGCTGCACGCCGCCGCCTGCGATGTACTCGCCGTGCGTCTCAGCGATTAGGCCCGCCCGGGCCTCGTGTAGAATCGGGGTTTACGCGACACGCCTGCCGACGGAGCATTCTCATGGCTGAATCCCGGATCTGCATCGAGGTCGAAACCGCGTACCTGGATCACCAGTCGGACCCCGCGCATGGCCGCTATGCCTTCGCATACAGCATCACGATCCGCAACGAGGGGCCGACGGCCGCCCGACTCTTGTCGCGCCACTGGATCATCACGGATGCCGATGGCGGGGTGCAGGAAGTGCAGGGGGAAGGCGTGGTCGGCGAACAGCCGCTGATCCAGCCCGGCGAAGGTTACCGCTATTCCAGCGGCGCGATCATCCCGACACCTGTCGGCTCGATGCGCGGCGCCTACCAGATGGTCGATGAGGCCGGACGGCATTTCGAGGCGCCTATAAGCGCGTTCACACTGGCGAGGCCGGGCGCGCTTCACTGACGTGGCGTTCACCGCACTGACATGACGGTTTATGCCATCGGTGACCTGCAGGGCTGCCTGGATCCGCTCCAGCGCCTGCTGGAGCGCATCGCCTTCGATCCCGCCAGCGACCGGCTCTGGTTTTGCGGGGACCTGGTCAACCGCGGCCCCGCCTCGCTCGCGACGCTGCGCTTCGTGCACGCGCTCGGCGACACCGCAGTAAGCGTGTTGGGTAACCACGACCTGCATTTGCTCGCGACCGCATGGGCGAACAACCGGCCGCAGAAATCGCGCGACACGCTCCACGAGATCCTTGAGGCCCCCGACCGCCTGGAACTGCTCGAGTGGCTGCGGCGACGACCCCTGCTGCATCACGACGCCGCGATCGGCTTCACCATGGTGCACGCAGGTATTCCGCCGCAGTGGGACCTCGACGAAGCATGCAGCGCAGCACGGGAACTCGAAGCGGCGCTCGGCGGCGACAGCTTCATCGGTGTGCTGCGCCAGATGTACGGGGAACGCCCGGACCGATGGTCGCCTGACCTCGAAGGCATCGACAGGCTGCGCTTCATCGTCAACGCTTTCACGCGCATGCGCTACGTGCGAGCAGACGGCAGCCTGGAATTCGAACACAAGGGGCCGGAAATACCGGGAGACGAATCCCTGACGCCCTGGTTCCGTTTTCCGGGACGCCGCAGCGCCGGGCAGCGTATCGTGTTCGGTCACTGGTCCACGCTCGGCGAAATGACGCACGAGGGTGTTTTCAGCCTGGACACGGGATGCGTGTGGGGTGGTCGACTCACGGCGCTGCGGCTGGATGACCGCACCCGTCACAGTGTCGAGTGCGGGCCGGGCCTTGCGCCGCGGGCTCGCTAGGCCGTCGCTTCTACAACAAGGAGAACAACACGATGCAGCTGAAGCTTGAGGGACGCAGGGCCGTCGTATGCGGCGCCAGCCGCGGCATCGGCCGGGCCATTGCCGGGGTACTGGCGGACATGGGGGCGAGCCTGACGCTCGTGGCGCGCGACGAGTCAGCGCTGGCTGCGGTCGCCGCCAAGCTACCCGGCGGCGCGGCGCAACACGCCATCCGATCGGTCGATTTCCTCGACACGGAGGCGGTCTCGCGCGCATTCGCCGACATCGCCGGCGAACGGCCCGTTCACGTGCTGATCAACAACACGGGCGGGCCCGCAGCGGGACCGGTATTCGAGGCCCGACCGGAAGAATTCGCCGACGCGTTCCGCCAGCATGTCCTCGCCGCCCAGCTGGCCGCACAGGCCCTGGTGCCGGGGATGAAGAAATCCCAGTATGGCCGCATCATCAACATCATCTCGACCTCGGTGAAAGAGCCCATCCCGGGCCTCGGTGTTTCGAACACCATCCGGGCCGCGATGGCGGCCTGGGCCAAAACGCTGTCCCGCGAGCTCGCGCCGGCCGGGATCACGGTGAACAACGTGTTGCCGGGCTTCACCAGCACCGAACGACTCGACTACCTGTTCCGCCAGCGAGCACAGAAATCCGGCGGCGACATCGAGGAGATCGAGCGCGCGGCGTTGGCGCAGGTGCCGACTGGCCGCTTCGCACGACCCGAGGAAATCGCCTGGGCGGTGGGCTTTCTCGCGTCGCCCCAAGCGGCGTACGTCAACGGCGTCAACGTTCCCGTGGACGGCGGGCGCATGGCGAGCCTTTGAGCGGCGTGCTCCATATCGAAAACTACCTCGACGGGCGCCTGCAGGCGCCCTCGAGCGACCACTGGCTCGAGGTGCACGAACCGGCCACCGGACACGTCTACGGGCGCGTTGCGGACAGCAGCGAGGCCGACCTGGAGCAGGCCGTCACCGCGGCCCGACAGGCGTACTCGGCATGGCGCGCCGCCGGTGCCGAGGCCAGGGCGGGCTGGCTGAACGTCCTCGCCGCCGAGGTGGAGAAACGCGTCGAGGCGCTGGCGGAAGCGGAATCCCGGGACACGGGCAAGCCGCTGGCCCTCGCCCGCAGCATGGACATTCCGCGGGTCGCGGCGAATCTTCGTTTCTTCGCCGCGGCAGCCACGCAATTCGCCAGCGAAGCGCATCCGATGGGCGACGCCGGCGTCAATTTCACGCTGCGCGAACCGCATGGCGTCGTCGGTTGCATCTCGCCCTGGAACCTGCCCCTGTACTTGATGACATGGAAGATCGCGCCCGCCCTGGCGGCCGGCAACTGCGTGATCGCCAAGCCGTCCGAACTCGCCCCGGCGTCGGCGACGCTGTTCGCGGAGATCTGCATCGCGGCCGGCCTGCCCCCGGGCGTGCTCAACATCCTGCACGGCCATGGGCCGGGGATCGGCCAGGCCATCGTCGAGGCGCCCGCGATCCGGGCCCTGTCGTTCACCGGCGGCACGCGCACCGGCGCCAGGATCGCCACGTCTGTGGCGCCGGCCTTCAAGAAACTGTCCCTCGAACTCGGCGGCAAGAATCCCACCATCGTGTTCGCCGACTGTGACTTCGAACGCACGATCGACGGCGTCCTGCGTGCTGCCTTCGCCAACCAGGGACAGGTCTGCATGTGCGGCTCGCGGATCCTGGTGGAGCGCTCGCTCTACGCACGCTTTCGCGACGCGCTGGTCGCGCGCACGCGCGCGCTCAGGGTCGGCGATCCCATGGCGCCGGACACCGACCAGGGTGCGCTGATCTCGGCGGCACACCGCGACAAGGTCCTGGGCTACCTGGACCTCGCGCGGCAGGAAGGGGGTCGCGTCCTTTGCGGGGGGAAAGCGATTCGCCCGGACGCGGCGCGGTGCCGCGACGGCTGGTTCGTCTCCCCGGCCTTGATCGAGGGCCTCGCGCCGACCTGCCGCAGCAACCAGGAAGAGATCTTCGGCCCGGTGGCCACGCTGCTGCCCTTCGATGACGAGGACGAAGCCGTGGCGCTCGCCAACGACGTGCCCTACGGCCTCGCGGCGTCCGTGTGGGGCCGGGACATCGGCCGCTGCCACCGGGTGGCAGCACGCGTCGAGGCCGGCATGGTCTGGGTGAACTGCTGGATGGTGCGCGATTTGCGCACGCCTCTCGGCGGCACCAAGCACTCCGGGGTCGGTCGCGAGGGCGGCTTCGAGGCGATGCGCTTTTTTACCGAACCGAAAAACGTCTGCGTGAGTTACGAGTGACATGAGCAGCACCACGACGAGCACCGCACCGCCACCGGTAGGGCATTACCCGCATGCCCGCCGCGCCGGCAGCCTGTTGTTTCTCTCCGGCATCGGCCCCCGGGCGCCCGGCGGCGGCCCGATTCCCGGCGTGACTCTCGACGCCGCCGGTAACGTGCTGGCGCACGACATCGAACTGCAATGCCGCGCCGTCTTCGCCAACGCCCGCAGCGTGCTGCAAGCCGCCGGTTCACGCTGGGAACGCCTCGTGGACGTGACCGTGTTCCTCACCGACATCCAGCGGGACTTCCTCGTCTTCAACCGGGTGTGGAAGGAACATTTCCCGGAAAACCCACCATGCCGCACCACCGTGGAAGTTACGCGCCTGCCGACCCCGATCGCCATCGAACTGAAGTGCATTGCCACCGTGGAGGACTGAGATGCGTCCGCTGAAAGCCTTCGATTTCCGGGAATGGATCGAGACGCATCGCGACCGGCTGAAACCGCCGGTCTGCAACCAGGTGGTGTTCGAGGACGCCGAGTTCGTCGTCATGGTGGTGGGCGGTCCCAACAGCCGCACCGACTACCACTGGGATCCCGGCGAAGAACTCTTCTACCAGATGGAGGGCGACATGCTGCTGAAGACCGTGCAGGACGGCGCGATCGTCGACGTGCCCGTGCGCGAGGGCGAGATGATGCTACTGCCGCCGTGCGTACCGCATTCCCCGCAAAGGTATGCCGACACCGTCGGGCTGGTGATCGAGCGGCGCCGCCGGCCGGACGAGCAGGACGGCTTCATGTGGTTCTGCGATCGCTGCGGCCACAAGCTTTACGAGGAGTTCCTGCACGTCGACGACATCGTCGCCCAGCTGCCGCCGATTTTCGATCGCTTCCACGCCGACCCTGCCAACCGGGTCTGCGATTCCTGCGGTCACGAGTCCGCGCGCGAGGCACCCGCCAGTTGAGTACGGGACTTCTCACCATCGACACCCACACCCACGTCCTGCCGCCGGGCTGGCCGGACCTGCAGGCACGCTACGGCTACGGCGGCTGGGTGCAGCTCGCGGAGCACGGCCCGGGGTGCGCGCACATGCTCAAGGACGGCAAGCTGTTCCGCGAAGTGCAGTCCAACCTCTGGGACTCGGACCGACGACTGGCGGAATGCCATGACAGCGGCGTCCACGTCCAGGTGTTGTCCACGGTGCCGATCATGTTCAGCTACTGGGCCAAGGCGGCGGATGCGCTGGATCTCGCCGCGCTCCTCAACGACCACGTCGCGGGCCTGGTCGCCGCGCATCCGCAACGTTTCGTGGGCCTGGGGACCGTGCCCATGCAGGATGCAGATCTCGCGATTAGCGAACTTGAGCGCTGCATGCGGGAGCTCGGACTGGGCGGCATCGAGATCGGCACCCACGTCAACGGCATGAATCTCGACCATCCCGACCTGTTCCCGATCTTCGAGGCGGCGCGTGACCTCGGCGCCGCAATATTCGTCCATCCCTGGGAGATGCTCGGCCGGGACCGGATGTCCAAGTACTGGCTGCCATGGCTGGTCGGCATGCCGGCGGAGACCTCGCTGTCGATCTGCTCGATGATCTTCGGGGGCGTGTTCGAGCGCTTGCCGGGACTGCGGGTCCTGTTCGCCCACGGCGGCGGCGCTTTTCCCGCCACCCTCGGCCGCATCGAGCACGGCTTTCGCGTGCGCCCCGACCTCGTCGCGGTGGATAACGAACGCAACCCGCGCGACTATGTCGGCAGGTTCTACGTCGATTCACTGGTGCACGATCCGGACATGCTGCGCTTCATGATCAGACTGCTGGGCGCCGAGCGCATCGCACTCGGCAGCGACTACCCCTTTCCGCTTGGCGAAACGGTGCCCGGGGAGATGATCGCGCTGATGGACGACCTGTCAGCGGAAACCCGCGCCCGCCTGCTGGCCGGCACGGCGTTGGAGTGGCTGAACCTCGACGTGGCCCGGTTCCGCTCATGAACGCCGCACGACTCGACGCCCTCGACCCATTGGCAGCCTTCCGCGACCGGTTCCACATCCCCCGCCACGACGGCGAGGACTGCATCTACCTGTGCGGCAATTCACTCGGCCTCCAGCCCAAGAGCGCGGCGCGCTACGTGGAAGAGGAGTTGGAGGCCTGGCGTGAGCTCGGCGTCGAGGGCCATTTCGGCGGACGCCGGCCCTGGAAGGACTACGGCGATCATTTCGCGGCTCCACTCGCGCAGCTCACGGGCGCACGCGAAAGCGAGGTCGTCTGCATGAACAGCCTGACCGTCAACCTGCACCTGTTGATGGCCAGCTTCTTCCGCCCCCGTGCGGGACGTTACAAGCTCCTTATCGAGCGCTCGGCCTTCCCGTCCGACCGCTACGCGGCGGTCTCGCAACTGCGCTTTCACGGGCTCGATCCCGAGGACGCCCTGATCGAGGTTGGGCCGGCCCCTGGCGAGGCCCACATCCGGACCGAGGAACTGGTGGCCGCGATCCGCGCCGCCGGAGATTCGCTGGCGCTGGCGCTGCTGCCCGGCGTGCAGTACCTCTCGGGCGAAGCATTCGATATCGGGGCATTGACCGAAGAGGCTCATGCGGTCGGGGCACTCGCCGGCTGGGACCTCGCCCATGCCATCGGCAACGTGCCGTTAAATCTGCACGACGCGAATGCCGATTTTGCCGCCTGGTGCAGCTACAAGTACCTCAACGGGGGCCCCGGCACGGTGGCGGGTGCCTTCGTCCATGCGCGCTACGAGGACGACCCGAGCCTGAATCGCCTCGCCGGCTGGTGGGGACACGACAAGGCGACGCGCTTCCGCATGGACCCGGACTTCGTGCCGATCCCGGGCGCGGAAGGATGGCAGTTGTCCAATCCGCCGGTGATCGCGATGGCGCCGCTCCTGGCGTCCCTGGAACTGTTCGCGGCCGCGGGCCCGTCCCGGCTGCATGAAAAATCGCTTGCGCTGACGGTACTGCTGGAAGACTGCCTCGATGAGCAGCTCGGCTCCGCCGTCGAGATCATCACGCCCCGCGAGCCGGCGCGGCGCGGCGCCCAGCTCTCCCTCCGCCTGCGCGCAGGTCCGGTAGCCGGGCGTGAGGCCTTCGCTCGCCTCGGCGCCGCGGGCATCGTGTGCGACTGGCGCGAACCGGACGTCATCCGCGTGGCGCCCGTACCGCTCTACAACCGCTACAGCGACGTCGAAAGATTCGTCGCGGCGCTCGCAGACGCATTGCGGTGAGCCAGGCTGTCACGTTCATCGGCGCGGGACTCGGCGGCACACTGGCTGCCATCTTCCTTGCACGCCGCGGTCGCGAGGTGACGATCTACGAGCAGCGTCCGGACCTGCGGCGCGTGGCCTTGCCTGCTGGTCGCTCGATCAACCTCGCACTGGCGAATCGGGGCCTGAGGGCGCTGCAGGCGGCCGGTCTCGAGACCGGCGTCGCGGACCTGTTGACCGAGATGCGCGGCCGCATGGTGCACCCGGTCGAAGGACCGCTCGACCTCCAGCCCTACGGCCAGCAGGCTCACGAGGTCATCTACTCCGTTTCGCGGCCAGGACTGAACGCCCTGTTGCTGGAGGCGGCCGAACGCGCCGGCGTGCGCATTCGTTTCGGCATGCGCTGCAAGGCGGTGGATTTCGACGCTGATACGCTGGAGTTCGAAGACGGGACGAGCGGCGCACGCGAGCAGGTCCGGTTGACGCCTTGCATCGGCGCCGACGGCGCAGGCTCGATGTTGCGCAAGACCCTGGCGAACCGTCCCGGCTTCGAGAATCGCGAAGACATGCTCTCGCACGGCTACAAGGAACTCAGCATCCTCGCCGATCCGCAGGGCAAGCCGCGCATGGATCCGGGCGCACTGCATATCTGGCCACGCGGTGGGCACATGCTGATCGCGCTGCCGAACCGGGACAACACGTTCACGGTCACGTTGTTCCTTCCGCAAACCGGAGAACCGTCGTTCGCCAGCCTCGACACGAAGGAAGCCGTGCAGCGCTTTTTCTACGGCCAGTTCCCGGATGCCGCAGCGCTGATCGACGACCTGGAGAACAGCTTCCTGGCCAACCCGACCGGCACACTCGGCACCGTACGCTGCTCCCCGTGGTACCTGGACGACCGGGCGCTGCTGCTCGGCGACTCCGCCCATGCGATCGTCCCGTTCCATGGCCAGGGCATGAACTGCGCGTTCGAGGATGCGCTCGAACTGGATCGCTGTTTCGCCGCCACTGGAGGCAATGGTTCCGCCGACGACGCTCGCGCCGCGGCCTTCCGGATGTTCTATGCGCGTCGCAAACCCAATGCGGACGCGATCGCCGACATGGCGCTGGAGAACTACGTCGAGATGCGGGACTCGGTCAGGGATCCGGCATTCCTGTTACGGCAGACGGTCGCCTTCGAACTGGAACGACGCTATCCGGATCGGTTCGCCCGGCGCTACGGCCTCGTCATGTTCCGCGACGACGTGCCCTATGCCGAGGCGCAGCGGCGTGGTCGGATCCAGGAGAACCTGCTGCGCGAGTTGACCGCGGGTCTCGATAATGCCGCGGACGTCGATTATGATCGAGCCGGAAAACTGATTGCTGCGCGCCTCGATCCTTTGCCGGAACTCGACAAAACGGGCTGAGCGCGGCACTGGAGATCCCGCCGATGCCAGCGCCGACATTCTCCCGCCTGACCCCTTTCGAGCGTTTTCTGCAGCTATTCACGTCCGTGCGCCCCGGCGAGGGACGCACCGTGTTCCTTATGCTGGCGCAGGTCTTTCTCCTGCTGCACGGCTATTACCTCATCAAGCTCGTGCGTGAGACGCTGATCCTCGTCGAGGGTTCGGCCGAGGTGCGCTCCTACGCCAACGGCGCGATCGCCGTCACGCTGATCTTTTTGGTCCCGCTGTACAAGCTGTTATTCGATTACCTCAAACGCGGCGGGGACAAGTCGGTCGTGCTGCGTTGGATAGGTGGATTCTTCGCCTCCAACCTGCTGATCTTTGCCTTCCTCTTCTGGATGGGTATCCCGATTGCGGTGCCGTTTTTCATCTGGGTGGGGGTGTACAGCGTCATGGTGGTGGCGCAGTTCTGGGCTTTTGCCGCCGACCTGCTCAACATCAAGACGGGACAACGGCTGTTTGCCCTGATCATGGTCGGCGCAGCGCTCGGCGCGCTGACGGGCAGCCAGGTCGCCGGCCGGCTCTACGAAGTGGTCGGCGTGACGAACCTCATGCTGCTTTCCACGGCCATGCTGGTCTGCGTTTTGTTGCTCAGCCGGGTCGCCGAGCGTGCCGTGCCCGAAGGCTCACGTGCGGCCGAGGTCGAGGAAGAGCTCGAAACCGGGAACACGATCGCCCGGGTACTCGGCGGTTTCAGCACCGTGTTGCGGAGCAGCTACTTGTTCCGTATCGCGATATTCGTGCTGCTGCTGAACCTCGTGAACACCAACGGCACGTATATCCTCGCTGCTTTCCTCAGCGATCATGCAGCGCAGATGGTCGCCGCGAGCACATCCGGCTTGACGACGGACACGGTCATATCGAAATTCTATGGCAATTTCTACGCCACACTGACCGCACTGCAGATACTCGTCCAGCTGTTCCTGGTGTCACGCATTTTTCGCTGGTTCGGCGTGCGCGGCGCCATCCTGATCCTGCCGGCCGTCATGCTGCTGAACTACGGCCTCATCCTGTTCTTCCCGGTCTTCGCGCTCGTGCGGGTGCTGATGATCATCGAGATGACCACCAACTACTCCATCCAGAACACGACCAATCACACCCTCTACCTGCCGGTGACGCGCGAAGAGAAATACGTCGGCAAGACCACCATCGACACCTTCTTCGTCCGCTTCGGTGACCTGCTGCAGGCGATGCTGGTGTTCCTCGTGGCCCAGGTGCTCGGACTGGAGATCGGCTGGATCATCGGTATCAACCTTTGCCTGGCGGCCGTGCTTTTCGCCCTGGGCAACGCCATCGGCCGCCGTCACCACGGCGAGATCCGGCACAATCTCGCCAACATGCCACCGGTGACTCAGGCCCCGCTTCCCGACGTCTACGTCCCCGCAGGGCAGATGCTGGTGTTCAGCGTCCCGGACCAGGCTTTCATGGACCCTGATCCGGGCGACACCCTGCGTTACGAAGCGAAATCGGCCGACGGCAGTCCGCTGCCTGCCTGGATACGTTTCGATCGGCACAACCAGACGTTCACGCTGCGGCCGCCGCAGGACACGGCGGGCGAGCGACGCGTCGTGCTGACGGCCACCGACTTCGAAGGGCTAAGCGTGCATGCCGAGTTCGGTATCGAATACGGGCCGGACTCGGTACCCCGCTTCAGCGCAGCCGCTGCAGCTGCCTCGCCCGCGTCACCAGTGCCTCCAGTTGGCGCTGATTGAGATACGCCGATAGCGGCGCCACGTTTTCCGCGGTGATCGCATCGAGCGCCGCGCTCATCTGCGGCGTCAGCGTCAGCTCGGAATTGCGCAACATCGCCCGGACATCGGTCGCCACGCCGAAGGCCTCCGACTGGTCGGTCAGCCAGAGGCGCCAGTCTTCGTCATAGCGCAGGGTGCCCAGGTCTGGTGCGGCATTCAGGATGAGCACGTCGAAAGCACTCATCAGCCGATACTGCCCCGCCAGGTCGCAGTCGCCGGTGAAGGGAATCTGCTCGGCCTGGCGCTGGCGTTCGGAGAACGATGCCGGAATCCACAGACGCAGTGAGCCACGCGCATCGCCGAGCGCCCGCGCCACGGTCACGGGCACCATGCCCAGTCCCAGCAGGCGGTCAACCTGGTAAGCGGCGATCTCGTAGCCGAAGCGCTCGGCCCGCTCGCCGCCACGACGCCAGCGACGCGATTCCAGCCCCGGGGCGGTATCGACCGTATTGAAGACGGCCTCGAGGCGGCGGTCGCCCTGCTCCAGGACGACGCGCTGCACACCCGCGTCGCCAGCGGCCTCGACAGCGGCCACCTCCGCCGTCAGCAGGAAGCTCTCGATCTCTGCGTCACTCATGCCGTAAGGACGATCCCATTCGCGGGACGGCGCGGTATCGAGCTCCGCGTAGCCCTCGCCCGCATACCAGGCACGGGCCATGCCGTCCTCGAGCACCAGGGCCGATGGACGCCCTCGATAGGCCGCAACGTTCATGCCGGTATCGACGCGCAGCACTTGGCCGTCCAGCCGACTGGTGATCCTGCTGCCACGGGTCGGCGTATGGCCGACCGCCACCCGGACGGCGCCGAGCCGCTCAAGTGCGCGCGCGACGGGTTCGGTCTCGACATAGGCATGGCAAAGCGAGTTGCCGCGGTACCAGAGGGGCCCGTCCGGGATGAAGGGAAGGCCGTCCGCGGCAGCAGTGATGGCATCGGCCGCCGCCCGCACTTCCGGCGCAGCCTTCTCGCCAAGTGCGGCGGCGCGCTCGATGATCGTCATCAAACCATCGTCATCACTCACGACACCCGCGTCGAGCAGGGTATGCCAGCCTTCCGCGAAGCGACGGATATCGCCGCGCGCACGCTCGTTGATGGTTTCCAGCGAAAGCCCGTCGAGCAGCGGCGAGACGCCGCCGTGGATGAACAGGGTGTCGTTGACGACGATAGCCACCGGCAGTTCCAGCAGCCACGCACCGTACTCGCCGTCCGGCGCAAGCGCGGCACGCCGCTCGAAAAAGCCGGGTGGAAACTCGCCCGTCTGTTCCGTGCCGAACTGGGTATAATCGCCCAGGCTGACGTAACGCAGGTCCCCCGCGAGATTCATCGCCTCGTGATTGCCATGAATCACATGCACGTCGCCGCCGGCTGCCTCGGCTTCCCGGTCAAGGCGCATCAACAGGTCCATCACCTGCTTTCCGTAGTCGCCGCGATCCAGCAGATCCCCGAGCGACACGAGATGCGCTTCACCGCCACTCCACCCTAGCTCGGCATCCACCAGGCCCGTGCCCTGCAACAGGGTGAGCAGCTCGTCGTAGGCACCATGAACATCGCCGACGACGACCACTCGATCGACATCCTCGAAACGATAGTTCCCGGCCGCAAGCAGTTGCATGCACGGCAACAGGCAAAGCGCGAGCAACCAGAACGCATGCCGTGTCCTGTCTTGAATGATGCGCAACATCACTGCCCTCCCACAGCTTGGTCAGCAGCCACGACGGTGGTGAACAGGCCGAGGCTGATATATCTCTCGCAGACGAACTCAGCATAGCGGGCGGAGAAGAAGCTGCCGACAGAAAACACCCGTCCGCCACGCACGAATTTTTCCTCCCGCCCAGGCAGCAGTGTGCGCACCGCCTCCACCTGCGGCTCGCTCTGCGGCACGATCAGGACTTCATGCATCGCCAGCACCGCATCCTCTCCCGCCGTGTACTCGGCCAGCATGCCGTCCACCTCTTCCAGCGCGACCGATTCCTGCCATGCAACCCGCGTGTCGGACTCGACCAGCGCCTGCAGCACATCCCGCAAATCAGCCACCTGCTTCGCCGGCGGATTGAGGTTCAGGTAGTCCGTAATGGCCTTCCGCAGGCCGATCATGCCTCCCTGCGCGCCGTCACCGGCTGTGCCGGGCGCCTCCAGGCGCCACTCGCGCGCAAAGTGCCGGATGATCTCGGTCTCGCGCTCGTCCACGTGGCCATCCACCGATGCCAGTTCGTGCAGCACGCGCAGGATCTGCGTGGCGCCCCTGGGCTGAACAAGGCGCTTGAGCAGGTCGGCCGACTCCTTGCGCTCCAGGTTGAGCGCGCGCAGGAACAGGCTGCGAAAGCCGCGCTTGCGAAACTCCGCCACCCACAGGCCGCTGCCGATGAGGACGAATATCACCGCCGTGACGATGCCGATCGTGGTCTTGGTGGCGGCCGCCGGGTTGGGATTGATCAGCAGGAACATGATCAAGAACGGGATGCCGTTGAAAAGGCCGAGCAGTGCGGCGGCAATGGAAACGCTCTCCGTGACTTCCCGCAGCATGCGCCGTTTCCACAGCTTGTTGATGATCAGGTAGTTGGTGACGAGAGTCACCACGATCCCGATCGCCACCAGGAACTCGACGAAAGTGAGGAAAAAATTCACTACCGGGCGGCTCCCAGGCAAGCCAGCCCCAGCACCTCTTCCGAATCTTCAATAGTGCCGATTTGCCCCTCATCGACAGCCTCAAGCAAGCCATCGATGCGCCGCTGCACCTGGCGTATTTCCGCCCTGGTGAGACCGAACTGGATGCGGCCGCGCCGGCTGCGCACGCCGCGGGTGTTCGCCAGGTTCTTGCCGAAGGTCGCGACGGGCGTCAGTACGCCGTCTTCGAGATGAAACTCGGCGACCACGCCCAGCGCCTGCTGAAGGTCGTCGCGAGTGATGCCCCTGAGCCGGTCGACCGTTTTCTGCGGCAGCCTGTCCACCAGCAACGGGCTCCACGCATCACCCCGGTCGCTGATACGGCTGTCGAAGGCGACGTCGTTATCGACTGCGAACAGGCGCGGGTCGTCCGGGTGAGTCGAGACCAGCAGGTTGCCGTAGTTGGCGTCCTTGTGGTCGATCAGGTGCGTCAGGACATTCAGGTTGCCCCAGTGGCGTGCATAACGCGGCTCCGTTTCGAAGCGGGCCGCATCCCAGGGATCATTAGCCGACACCTCGGACAGCCAGTAGGAAAGCAGGAACAGCACCGAGTCGGTAGTCAGGATAGTCGCCGGAGCCTCGTTGCGCAGTCGCCGATACTCATCTCGCGTGAGCGCGCGCATTACCACGGGCGGCACCACGTATTCGCACTCGTCGAGGAACATGGTCTGCAGGCGATACGCCGCCAGCGCATAACGCGGCTCATTGTTGAAACCGTCTCCCGGCGGGCTCACGGGTTTCCACAGCACCTCCATGCCCGCCTCCCCCTCCGGCCCGGCGAGCACCACACGCGCCGAACGGTCGCCTTCCACGCTTGGCCGGGCCTGTTTCGCCTCGAGAATTTCCAGCGGACCGCGCAGGCGGCTCTCGATGTACTCCACCGGAAAAAGAACGTTGGGCCCGGTCTGCGCCTGGGCCGCCTGCGGCGCAAACGCCTGGAGCAGGGTTGCAAAAAGCATGGCGACGAGTGGCGCGCTGGCGACCTTAGCAGCAGCACCGATGGAACCACGCAGGAACCAGCGCCGGGTGACGTTAGTGATGTCTTTCTTCATCTCGGACTCTCCTGCCAGGTCATCGCCGCATTCCCGGGCATTCCAGCCGGTCGCCGGAATCGTCGCTGACCCTCGCGCAGCCGTCGGGGTAGCCGCGCGTTTCCCAAAGTTCGACCATGCCAATCGACCGGGCCGCTGCGAAGAACCGCGGATCCTCGCGCACCGCACTGAACGCCGGCAACCACACGATGCGTAACCAACCAGCTTGGTTATACAAGCGATTTGCAGCAGCATCAGCCGCCAGCAGGTCGAGATACTCCCCGGTGCGGCCAATGACGAGAAACTCCTCGGGCGTCCTCCAGGTCACCCGCTCGACGAGCGGGCCAGCGTCCACGGGGTCGAGGATTGCCGCCAGGATGGGCGCGATCTGCTCGCGTTGGCGGATGCTGTCGCCAAACGTGTCGCGCAAAACGGCCACGGCCCGTTCACGCTCGCCACGAGCGGCCAGGTCCAGCGCGTAGACCCAGTACGCGGGTATCCAGCCAAGCTCCCTGGCACGAAGGGCGGTGCGGACAGCATCCTGCTCACGTCCCGAGGCGAGGTATGCGAGTGCCAGGGAGCCATGGTTGATCCCTACCAAGGGGTCGCGCTCGACGGCCCGTTCAAAAACGCCGACCGCTTCCCCTACATAGCCGGCGACGTACAGGCTGAGACCAAGCCACAGCACCGGGGTCGAATCCTGGGATCGCATCGCCGCCGCCTCGCGCACGAGCTCCAGTGCGACGACCTGTTCGCCATCGTCGGCACGCAGCATGGCATCGACAGCCAGGACCATCGGGTCGCCCGGAAGCAGGCTGCGAGCCCGCTGGACTGCGCGGCGCGCGTCTGCCCGCATGGCCACGTAGTCGAACGTGTCGGCGTCGTAACCGGGCGCGACATAATTCGCCGCCGCAAGGTACACCCAGGCCTGGCCGAAGGACGGGTCCTGGGATACCGCGAACTCGAGGTCCTCGACCGCCTCGGCGAACTCGATGCGCTGGTGGAACCTCGCCCGGCCGCGCAGGAAGCGCTCGTAGGCATCGAGATCCGAAGTCGGCGCCGTCACCGAGACCTGGCGCGTGCCGAGGACCTCCCCGAGCGCATCGGTGATCGATTGCGCGATCTCTTCCTGCACCTCGAATATGTCCACCAGCTCACGGTCGAAGGTCTCCGACCAGACGTGCCCGTCGGTGTCGGCCCGGATCAGCTGCGCCGTGATCCGCACCCGGTTGCCCTGCTTGCGGACCGAGCCCTCGAGCACATGCGCCACGTCCAGCGCCTCCGCGATCTCAGGAATCGGCGTGTTGCTGCCACGGAAGGAAAAAGCCGAGGTGCGCGAAGCGACGTGAAGTTCTTCGATGTCAGCCAGGATGTTGAGAATCTCTTCGGAAATGCCCTCGGCGAAGTAGGCGTTCTCCGGATCGGGGCTCATATTGGTGAACGCCAGCACGGCAATCGAGCCGACGCCCACGCCAGCCTGCGATTCCTGGCTCTCGACCGCCATGGCCTCCAGGGACGGCTCCGTCGTGCCGACACCGAAGCGATCCACGACGAAGATTCCGATCACGACCAGGATGCCGAGTGCGATGACCCAGTCCAACGGGCCGGCGCCCGGGCGCGGTGCGCCAATGTCGTCGATGTTGACGGTGCGCTGCACGCCCTCCGGGGTGAGCTCGAAGGCCCAGGACAGGATGAGTGCCACGGGGAAACCCAGCGCCAGCAGGGCGATGACCAGCGTAACGGCCCAGTCCGGCAGGCCGAGCCGCGGAAAAATCGTGTCGCTGACCTCGATCAGCAGCCAGCCGACGACGACGTATGCCGCGCCGACGCGGAATACGTTGCGGCGCTTCAGCTCGCTGAACAGCCCTGGACTTTTGCTCTCAGACACGGCGTAACACGATATCAAAGACGCCCCGCTTTGCCTCGGTCCCGGGCTGGGCGGTGAATTCCACGATCAGCATGCCCTGGCCCGGCTCCGGCACCGACTGCAGCAGTAGGTCGCGCTCATTGAGCGGGTCGCCAGCGAAATACATCTGCGTGGTGAGCTCGTGGTAGCCGCGGCGCGCCACCTTGAAGTGGATGTGCGGCGGGCGCGACCAGTCTTCTCGCACGGGATAGGCACCCGGCCGAATAGTGCGGAAACGGTAGCGGCCCTCCGCGTCGGTCTGCAGCCTGGCCCAGCCCTGGAAGTTCTCATCCAGCGGCGCCGGATTGCGATCGCGCTCGTGGGCGTAGCGGCCATAGGAGTTCGCCTGCCAGACATCGACCAGGGCGTCGGCCACCGGGTTGCCTTCATCGTCCAGAACGTGCCCGGACACTTCAACGACCTCGCCGACGGCACGCTCGGCATGCCCTTCGATGTGGGTCATGTCGGCATCCGTGTCGCGCTGTTCGCGCACGGGATAGAACGGACCTTCGGACTGCCGCGGCGTCGTGGCCGCCAGCAACGGCATGCTGGTCATCGTGGCAGCAGCGCCGATAGAACCGCGCAGGAACCAACGGCGGGTGACGTCAGTGCCATCTTTCATTTCTGGTCCTCCTGGCAGCTCATCGTCGCATTCCCGGGCAATCCAGCCGGTCGCCCTCCGGACCAGCAACCCGCGTGCAGCCCGGTGGGTACCCGCGCGCTTCCCAGAGCTCGACCAGGCCGAGTTCACGCGCGATCCCGAAGAAGCGAGGGTCGTCGCGCACGCCGCTCGACGAGGGCTGCCAGACCGTGCGCAGCCACCAGGCCCGCCGCCCCCCCGTGCGGCGAGTAAAAACCTCCGCTTTGTCGAGGAACTGCTCTTCGCGCCCCAGGGCAATCAGTACCTCACGTGGGTCATCGTAGTTCTCGATTCTCTCGAGCAGCGCCGCGGCCTGCCC
Organism: uncultured Thioalkalivibrio sp.; assembly: GCA_964441585.1. Classification (GTDB taxonomy): domain Bacteria; phylum Pseudomonadota; class Gammaproteobacteria; order Steroidobacterales; family XN24; genus XN24. Next base: position 5,838 of record CAYTXS010000008.1, on the reverse strand, counting down.
CGGATCTCCAATTGCATCCCGGAAGACGATCCAGCCCGGTGACTCAGCCTGTTCCTCGTCCGTGATGCTGTACAAGAACTCTACGGCCCGAGCGCGCTCACCGCGTGCGGCCAGTTCGATCATGTATGTACGCGCGGCAATTTCCCAGCCATTGGTAGTCGCGAGCCGAACCTGCTCTTCCGCCTCGGCATCCCGACCCGCGGCGAGATACGAGAGTCCGAGATAGCCGCTGTTGATCCCGACTCGTGGATCCATCCGGTGGGCGCGCTCGAGCACGGTGATCGCCTCACTGATGTAGCCAGCGCTGAGCAGCTCGAGGCCGTGCCATAGTGTCGGCGTCGAGTCCTGGGAACGCATCCCCGCGGTCCGCTCGAACAAGGCCAGCCCAGCCACGCGGTTGCCCGAATTGGATTCCATATCCGCCTCTAGTGCGAGGACCAACGGATTTTGCGGCGCCAGCGCTTCGGCGCGAGCCAGCGCCACACGCGCGGCCGCGCTGAAAGCCTCGAAGCCCGGTTCGCTGTAGGACTGATATCCCGGCGCCACGTGGTTCGCTGCCGCCAGGTAAACCCAGGCTTCGGCGAAGCCGGGGTCATGTTCCGTCGCGTACTCAAGGTCGGCGATGGCCTCATCCAGCTCGGTGCGCTGGTGGAAACGCGCACGGCCGCTGAGGAAGCGTTCATAAGCCTCGAGATTCGCAGTGGCGGCCTGCACCGTCACGCGGCGCGTGCCTAGCACGTCGCCCAGCGCCAGTGTGATCGCCTGCGCAATCTCTTCCTGGACCTTGAAGATATCGTCCAGGTTGCGGTCGTAGCTCTCCGACCATAGGTGCGCGTCATCGCCGGCTTCGATCAGCTGCGCCGTGATCCTCACGCGGTTGCCCTGCTTGCGCACCGAGCCCTCCAGCACGTGCCGCACGCCGAGCAGCCCGGCGATCTCCGGAATGGGCGTGTTGGTGTCCTTGAACGAGAAGGCCGAAGTCCGCGAGGCGACTTTCAGTCCGTCGATCCCGGCGAGGATGTTCAGCAATTCCTCCGAAATGCCGTCGGCGAAATACTCGTTGCTCGCATCATCGCTCATGTTTACGAAGGGCAACACGGCGATCGAGAGCTCCTCAGCATCCTCGACCAGCTGCGGCTCCTCGTCCGCAGTCCCGGAATACAGGAACCACCCGACCGCCGCGACGGCGAGGAGCGCGGCGACGGCATAGAAGCCGCGACTGCTGCCCGTGTCGTCGGTGACCTTCACGCCCTCGGACGTGAAATCGAAAATCCAGGCCAGCACCAGCGCGAGCGGAAAGCCCAGCATGACCAGCAGGGTCACCATGCGCGGCGTCCACTCCGGCAGGTTCAGGTTGGGCGCCACCGTGCTCGCCACTTCCACGACGACCCACGCGACCACCAGGTAGGCGATCGCGGCGCGAAACACCTTGCGGCGCTTGAGTTCGGCGAACAGTTTCATGAGTCAGTCAGTCGCATTCGAAGCCATCTTCTCCCAGCGGTCGGCACTGGGGAGGAAAACCATGCTCGCGCCAGTAGTCGAACAGACCCGTCTGGCGTACGTACGCCTGGAACTGCGGCGAACGGCGGTAACGTGCGTACTCCGGGTTCCAGGCCAGGAAAAAGAACGGGCTCGCATCATGAGCCCCGATCGGCACTAACAGGGCCGAGGCGTAGGACGACGGATCCGGCGGCCTGGCACCAATGAACGCCTGCAACTCCAACAGCAGTTCGGTGTGGTCGGCCTCCAGGTTTCGGAAGGCTTCGTACAGGTCCTCGTGGCGATGCCAGCCGGGCAGCCACTTGGACTGGTTGGCCAGCAGCATGAACGCAGTCTTTTCCTCGAAATAGGCCAACAGGGCAAAATTGGCGTACTCCGACACCACCGCGCCGGCATCCAGCGCTGCCTGCATCGCGGCGTACGCCGCCTCTGGTTGGCCTGCTGCCCACAAGTTGTCGTAGTGATTCTCGCGACAGGGACCAAACCGGGGTGCTACCTCGATACAGCGCTCGAGAACCCGCAGCGCATCCTCGGATCGACCAACAAACGCGAATGTCATGCCCAGCCAGTTGAGCGCCGAGCTGTTATGCGGATCGAGCTCGATGGCCCGCTCGAGGTCACGGATGATGCCGTCGAAGTCATGCCGCTTCCCCAAGGTTGCCGTCGCGATGGCTCTCATGTTCGCCAGTGTCGCCAGGGCCATGGCGCTGTCCGGTTCCAGGGCCAGCGCCCGTTCGGCGAACTCCGCGCCACGCCGCCTGTGCTCTTCCGTGGGCAGGTCCGAATAACCGTACTCAACAATCACGGTCTGCACCGCCGCGCGCAGTTCCCAGGCACTGACGAAATTGGGGTCCTGCTCAACGGCCTGGCGCAAGAGTTCGTCGGCCTCGTCCAGCCCAGTGCGGCCCTGGAACAGGGCGCGCGCCCGCAGGTACATGTCGTAGGCCGTGAGATTCTCGGTGGCGTGCGCCAGCCGCACGTCGTCCTTAATCTCGATACCGAGCGAATCGACCAATGCGGCCACGATGGCCGAGGCGATTTCCTCCTGGATGGCAAAGACGTTCTCCGCGGTGAGCGGGCGATCGAAGGTGTCCGACCAAAGGTGACGATCCACCTTCGCGTCGATCAGCTGTGCGGTGATGCGCAAGTTGTCACCGGCGCGGCGCACGCTGCCCTCCAGCACATGGCGCACCGACAGTCGCTCGGCGATCACGGGCATGCCGAGTCTCTCCTGGCCCTTGAAACCAAACGAGGAGGTGCGCGAAGCGACCTCCAGGCCTTGCACACGCACGAGCGCATTCAGGATCTCTTCCGACATACCGTCGGCGAAGTACTCCTGGTCGCTGCCTGGCGACAGGTCGGCGAAGGGGAGCACGGCGATCGATGCATCGCTGGCTGCGGACTTCGCGGGGCTTGCAGCCGGACTTGAAATTTCTTCGGCGGAGCCGATGACGGCCTGAGCTGCAGCCGGCGCCGACGGCGTCTCAGGCGTCAGCCGGTCATAGACCAGCAGCCCGATGGCCACGACCGCGACCACCAGCGTGGCCCAGTTCAGCTTGTGGCTGGTGGTTGCCGCCGGCGCCGGGGGTCCGCCGGCATCGCGCTTGATGCCCTCCGGCGTAAGCTCGTAAATCCACGCCAGGCCGAGGGCCGGGACCAGGCCGATCACCAGCAACACGACCAGCCCACGCAGCACGCCGTCCGGCACGTCGAACAGCGGCAGCACCGTTTCGGCCACCTCCACGATCAGCCAGGCGCTGACGACATAGAACAACGCCACGCGAATGACGTTGCGGCGCTTGAGTTCGGCGAATAAATTCATGTCTCAGCGTATCGCCTTGGACTGGCCACCGTCCACGACCAGCGCGGCGCCGATGCCCCGACTCGCGCCCGTTACCAGCGCGACCTTGCCAGCAAGTCCCAGGTCCATGGCTGCTACTCCTGGTTCATCGACGAAGCCTGAATCACACTCATCCGACAGCACCCGGCGCTACTCACAACGGTAGTCGCCATCGGGATCCTTTCGGCAGTGCGCCGGCGCGCCGAAGCGATCCCAGTAGTCGGCGATGCCGGTTTCTTGCAAGAACGCGTTGATAGCCGGTGAGGTCCAGACATCCGGGTACCATCGAGTACCGATGACTTCGCCCAGGAACAGGGCGTCGTTGGTCGTGAGGTGGTCCGCGAACACTTCAAGTCCGCGCTCGACATCGCCGACGGCTACCAGGGTCAACGGAACCAACGCATTGATGCGCCCGGCCGTCGCGGCCAGGTAGTCATCGATGATCACGCGAGCGCGTTCCTGTGCCTGCCCATCCCCGACACGCGCCGCCGCAAAGACGGCTGCCGCCTCCGGCACGAGGCCGGCATCGAAAATCCTTTGGACGTCCGCCATGTGCGCCTGCGCCGCCGCTCGATCACCCCGTTCGAGTGCGATCCGGGACAACGCGATGCCCGTCCAGCGCAGCCCCGCTTCGCGGGCGCGCTCGGTCATCCGCACCGCCGTCGCCAGGTCGCCGGCCGATGCGTACATGCGGGCGCGCCAGCCCAGCGCATTCGGCAACAGCGGATCCAGCATCAGGACATGGTCGAGCTCGCGCTCACAAAGCTCGATGGCCCCGAGCTGACAATGACGCAACGCGCCCCAGAAGAGCGTGGTGGAATCGTTCGGGTCGATCGCGCGCGCCTCCTGCAGCGCCAAGACAGAGTCGTTATAGCGTCGGTCTGCCCAGTACAGCAGGCCCAGCACGGCGTGTGGCTCGGCCAGCCCGGGATCCAGCTCCAGGGCTAACTGCGCCTGCCGGACCCCCTCGGCTCGCAAGGCGTCAAAACGCTCCGGCGCGGCCACGTTGGTCCACAGGGAATACAGCGTGGCAAGCCGCGAATGCGCGCGGGCATAGCCCGGGTCGAGCCGCAGCGCCTGCTGGGCAGCCGCGATGCCCTCCTCGTAGCGCTCGGCCTGGCGACGGTTGAATACCTCGGTCGCACGCAGGTAGAGCGCGTAAGCCTCGGGATTCGCGGTCCCCGCGTTCACCAGCCGTTCGTCCTGGCCGGTATTCAAGGCCACCTTCAGTTCGCGAGTGACCTCGCGCGCGATGCGCTCCTGCAGCGCGAAAATGTCCGCGTCGGTGCCGTCGTAAGTTTCCGACCACAAGTGAAAACCGTCCTCGCTGCGGATCAGCTGGGCGGTGACGCGCAGCCGCTCGCCCTGCTTGCGCACCGAACCCTCCAGGATATGGGCGACGCCCAACGTCGCGCCGATGCTGCGCAGGTCCTCGTTGCGGCCCTTGAAGTGGAAGGCCGAGGTGCGCCCGGCCACGCGCAGGCCTGGCACACGCACCAGTGCATTCAGGATCTCCTCGGCGATGCCGTCGCCGAAGTATTCCTGGTCGCCATCCGGACTCAGGTCGGCGAACGCCAGCACGGCGATCGACTGCGGCGAAGCAGCGGAGGTGGACGCGGGCTCAGGTACGCCATCACCGGGGCCTTGCGCCACCGAAGCTGGTGGTACCGTCGGTGCCGGCGATGTTGAGTTCCCGCGCAGCTGCTCGTAGCCGAACAGCGCCATCGACAGCAGCAGCAGCGCGATCACCGCAATATTCAGCCGCCGCGCACCATGTTCGCGCGTCGCGTCAGACAGCGACGGATCGGTTTCGCGCTTGAGCCCCTGCGGCGTGAGCTCGTAGATCCAGGCAGAGACCAACGCCGGGACGAAACCCAGCGCCAGCAGGATGACCAACCCGCGCAGCACCCCGTCCGGCACGTCGAACAGCGGCAGCACCGTCTCCGCCACCTGGATCAGCACCCACGCCGCAACGAGGTAAAACAAAGCCACGCGAATGACGTTGCGGCGCTTGAGTTCGGCAAACAGGCTCATTGCAGGTGCACGGCTTCAGACCCGGCTCAACATGATATCGAAACTCCCCTGCTTGACGCTTTCGCCTGCCGCTGAGCTGAACTCCACCAGCAACATGCTGCGGCCGGGTTCAGGCACCGACTGCAGCAGCCGGTCCGTCTCATTGAGCGGATCGCCGGCGAAATACATCTGCGTGGTGAGTTCATGGAAACCACGGCGTGCGATCTTGAAATGGATGTGCGGCGGACGGGTCCAGCCGGCCATGACCGGATAGGCGCCTGGCCGAATGGTTCGAACGCGATAGCGACCCTCGGCATCGGTCATGAGGCGCGCCCAGCCCTGGAAGTTCTCATCCAGCGGTGCCGGGTTAGCGTCACGCTCGTGCGCATAGCGGCCATGTGTATTCGCCTGCCAGACATCGATCAGCGCGTCCGCCACCGGCTTGCCGTCTTCATCCAGCACACGTCCGGACACTTCCACCACCT